>DRQW01000027.1 GCA_011371305.1 Anaerolineae bacterium
AGTGGCCCTGGTTATATGACGTGGAAATGGTGGACATCATGAACGGCCATGCTGCAGCCAATCCTTATATGTTTTATACCTTCGATGGCGGCCAAACATGGCAAGAAAGCTCGGTCGTGGGAAACACCGCCAATGTGGAGATCGCCATGGCCAGCCAGTATGAAGGCTGGACCGCGCAACGCAACCTGGGACACCGATTCACCACAAGCGCGGGCAAGCATTGGAACCGATTTATGCCCTATGACGAACATCAGGGGCTGTTTTTCTTTGGCGTGGAAACCCTGGATGTGAATCAGGATGGCGGTTTGGATATGGGCTGGCTGGTGGGGTGTTCATGGAATCGGCCCGAAGAACGATGTTATCCCAATACAGGGGTGGTTTTCTTCGCTCAAGGGAATGAGGACCCTGGCTACGCCCAACCTTTGCCCCCCGATACACCTCCGCTCTACACGATTACCATGTTGGATAGCCGCCGTGGCTGGATCGGCGGCGAAGAGGGTGTGCTGCTTTATACCGATACCGGGGGCGCGACCTGGCGTCGGGTGGATGTGGCCACCTCAGCCCTGATAACCGATATCGCTTTCTACAAAACCAAGATCGGATTCGCCACCACCTACGCGGGGGAGATCCTGCGCTTTCGCGGGCCAGGACGGAACCTGAGTGGCTTTACGCAATCAACCACCATCCAGGTCGATGGCGAGACATGGGACTGGCATTACGGCGGAGCGCTTTATCTGGACGTGGCGAATGCAGGTGCTGTCCAGGGAGATGAGCCATATCCCCAACCCGAACAGCTTTCCGCCAATTTCTACGCGCGCTGGACCGGCGAGATGCTCTACCTGATGGCTGAAATCGCCGACGATGTCGTGGGAGCCGAGGATGGGGTGTGGTTTGCTCTGGATGGACTCAACGACGAAATCTGGGGCAATGAGGGCGATCTGCTCCTGCACTTGCGGGCGGATGGCGAGTTCGATGCAGGGTCGCCCGAAGCCAATGCTGCCATCGCCCATGCAGTTCGCACGAATGAGACAGGTTGGGTACTGGAGCTTGGCATCCCGGTCGCATGGCTAGGCCGTAATGCATTCGTTCAAGGCGATCAAATGGGCTTGAATATCCAGGTGGATGATGTTGACAGCACGGATGGTGGCCATACATTGCTTTTGGAAGACCGCCAGTTGTTGGGTAATCCCGCGATTTGGGGCGAGATCCAACTCGTGGGCAATACCTTCTTGTTGCAAAATGGCGTTCGTGAGTATCAGGGCGCGACGGACACTTACCTGTCCATCTGGAATGAGGATGGATGGACGCCTCATGGTGACGATGAAAGCTTGATCGTGCGATACACCAGCGGCCGTGCCTTCAATAACACTCTCATTCGCTTCGAGATGCCCGCTTGGCTGCATCAGGACGCAACCGTGACCGACGCCCGTCTGGGCCTTCATGTGGTGATGGGCGTCGCGGACCCCAATTTCAAGATCGCAGCCTATCGCCTGCTAAAGCCCTGGAATCCAGAAACCGCGGTGTGGTATCGAAGCGACACCGATATTCCTTGGGGCAAACCGGGTGCCATGCAACCCGGCGTGGATTTCGATCCCCAGCCCCTCGATGTGGTGACCGTGCCCGAAAATCCGCGCAACCTTTGGCTGGAATGGGATATCAGCGACGCGGTCACCTATTGGGGCGAACATCCCGACGAGAATTATGGCATTTTGCTCATGGGGGGAGAGGCGCGCCGTGATATCACCGTATATAGCAGCGACTACAACGGCGATATCATGCTGCGGCCCAAACTGCAGGTGGACTTCATTCTCAATCCCCGCCCAACCCCTACGCCTACACCAACCCCCCAGCCGGAGAAACTCTACATGCCGTTGATCCGGCGCTAGCCCATACCAAATTTCGATGGCTATTGCCAGGGGCGCTGGAAGGATCTCCTTTCAGCGCCCTTGCTTGTTGGCGTGGGATTCAGTTCCGCCATCGCGACCGATTTTTCCTGGACATTTTGCCTCTCCCAAGCCTTGGGCTATACTTTCCACCGATGTCCTCATCCTCGCATCCCATCCTCCATGCGCTAACACTGAATGACCTGCAGGCCCGGGCCGCGTTCGGCCCAGCCGATATGCTGGTCACAGCGGGCGCGGGTACGGGCAAAACCCGGACCCTGACCGCCCGGTTCCTGAATCTGTTGGCCCAGGGGCTTCCCCTGCGGAGCATCGTGGCCATTACCTTCACCCGCAAGGCCGCGCGGGAGATGCGCCAGCGTATCCGTGAACAGGTATGGGCTTATCTCGCCCGCCCTGATCTCGATCCTAAGGAGCGAGACCGCTGGCATGCCATCGCTTCCCAGCTCGAAGCTGCACGCATTAGCACTATCCACAGCCTGTGCCAGGAGATCCTGCGCAGCCATCCCGTTGAAGCACGGGTGGATCCAAGCTTTCAGGTTATCGAAGAATCGCGCATGGCGCTGATGCAACATGAGGCCGTGGAGGAGGCATTGTTCTGGGCTGCGAATCAACCCCATCTGGCAGGGTTGTTCGCGGAAGTGGAGGAACGTCGGGTACGGGGCGTTTTGGCGACGTTGCTGGGGAAAGGAGAGGACGCGCGGGCGCTGTTGGAGCGCATGCCCAACACACCGGAGGCGTTGCTGGCCGCTTGGGAGGCGGAACTGGCCCAAAGGCAGTGGGCACGGCTCGAAGAGATCATGGCCGAGCCCGACTGGCAGGCTGCACGCGCCACCCTGATGCAGGCGCGCCCCCGGGACATGTCCGATCGCATCGCCACGCAATGGGCTATCGCCCTGGAGGCACTGACCCTGTTGGATGGGGTTCAGGATATTGCAATTTTGCGACAGGCCGCGGGGCTCTTGAGTAGCATGAAGCTTTCTGGTGGAAAGCATGGAGCGTGGCCGGGTGGCAAAGAGGAGTTGAAAGCCATTAAAGAGGCGTTGAAGATGCTACGCGCGCCTTTCTCGGGCAAATCGGGTTCATGGCTTCGCGCGGGGCTGAATGAAGATGACGTCCGTTCGGCCCGGGCGATAGTTTCTCTTCGCTCCATCGCCCTGAAAGCTTTCGCGATCTACGGGGCCCGCAAGCGCGAGGCCCACGCCCTCGATTTCGATGATCTGGAAAGCCAGGCTGTGGCCTTGCTGGAGAAGTTTCCCGAAGTGCGCGCCCATTGGCAGGCCGAAGTCCAGGCTCTGCTGGTAGATGAATTTCAGGATACCAACGCCCGGCAGGCCCGGTTGCTGGAATTGCTGGATGGCGGCCGGGGCGTGCGCTTCCTGGTAGGTGATGCCAAACAGTCCATCTACCGCTTTCGGGGCGCGGAGGTGGCCGTGTTCACCCAGACCGAGCGGGATTTCGAGGCCGCGGGCAGGCGCGTG
>DRQW01000028.1 GCA_011371305.1 Anaerolineae bacterium
CCCCCACAGCCACCCCCACCATCACCCCTACACCCACCCAAACACCGACACCCACGCCCGGCCCCACGGTCGCACCCGACATCGCGGCCCTGCCCGCGGTGGTGCGCCAGGGCGATTTTCTCTCCACCTTCGCGGCCCGCTACGGCATCTCGCTGGACGCACTCATCGAATACAACGCCATCGAAAACCCCGATGTAGTCGCCCCGGGCCAACGCTTCATGATCCCCTACCGGGTAAACCGCACCACCCCGGACGATGTCCTCCTCCCCGACAGCGAACTTCTCTACGGCCCCGCTTACCTGGGCTTCGATACCCGCGCGTTCGTGCAAGAACAGGGCGGCTGGCTCAGCCAGATGCGGCTCACCTTTGTGGATGGCCGGGAGATCAGCGGTGGGGAAGTCATCGAATACGTGGCTATCCGCTACAGCGTGGGGCCGCGCATCCTCCTGGCCCTGCTGGAGGCCCGCAGCGGCCTCGTCACCAACCCGGAGGAACCCGATGACGCGATCAAAACTTACCCGCTGGGACATTCACGCGCGGGCAAGGGGCTGCTCAACCAACTGGAATGGGCCGCGGACGCGCTCAACAGTGGCTTCTACGGCTGGCTGGACCGGGGCGAGACCGCGATCCAGTTTCGGAATTATCGCATCGCCCGGGGCGCGCCCAACCTCAACCCCGGCACCATCGCCATCCAGCGCACGCTGGCCCAGGACACGACCTTTGAAGAACTTCCCGCGGAGCTGGATGCGTTCATGGAGGCCTACACTCGACTCTTCGGCGATCCCTTCCAGTACGACGCCGGGCCCATCCTGCCGTGGGAGCTGGAGCAACCGCGGCTGGCCTTCCCCTGGCAGCCCGGGACCTGGTGGTATCTGACCGGGGGCCCCCACGGCGCCTGGGGCCGGGGTAGTGCCTGGGCCGCACTGGATTTCGTGCCCGAGGATGCGCCTGTAGGCGGATGCACCCCCGCGCAGACCTGGGCCACCGCGGCCTCACCGGGCCTGGTGGTGCGCAACAACCGAGGCGAACTGCTGGTGGACCTGGATGAAGATGGGGACGTGCGCACGGGCTGGGTGCTGCAATACCTCCATCTCACCGACCGGGTGGAGGAAGGTACCCGGTTGGCCACGGGCGACCCGGTGGGGCGACCCGCCTGCGACGGGGGCACAGCCATCAGCTCGCACCTGCATTTCGCCCGCCGCTATAACGGCCTGTGGATGGCCGCGGGCAGCCCGCGCGTGCCCCTGGTCTTCGAAGGGGCCTGGACCACGTTCGGGGATAGCACGCCGTATGAAGGGGGCATGATCGGGCCGCAAGGAGAACGCATCACGGCCTGCGACTGTCGGGAACGAGGGATCAACGGCATCTGGCTGGCTGGACAATGAGCCGCCGTGCGAAGCCCTTAGTCCCACACAGCCCCTGAACCCTTGTCCTCGAAGATGATCACCTCCTGCACGCCTGCCAGGTCCAACGCGCGGACCAGGGCGGGCGTGGCCTGACCCGTGGGCAGAGGAAGCACCCAGGGACGCCGGTCGGGGTAACGGGCGCTTGCTGCCACGCGCTGGGCTTCCACCCACGCCCAGGGAATCGGATCGGACGTGAGGGCGACGAGCAGGGGATCTGCGTCCACCGTTTGGGTAAAGCCATACCGCACCAGCCAGTCATGCACCGTCACCTGGCCGGGCGCGGTGGCCTGGTCGAGGGAGGCGAAGGTGAGGAAGGCGCGAGGAAAGCGTGGCGCGAGGAGCCGGGTGGCCACGCCGGCCGCGCCCATCGCGATGGCCACCGCGGGGCCGCGGGCCCGGTCCAGCCAGGCCAGGGGCGGCAGCACATCGTCCGGGGATTGGGCCATGCCCACCAACTTCACTACCCGCGCACCCAATGCCCGCGCGCGTGCTTCCAGCGCGTCCCAATCCCCCAACATGCCTGCAAAATCATGCTGCGAAGCGATGACGCGCCCCATGCGGGCCAGATGGGGATGTTCCTCCAGGGTTTTCAATTCCACATCCACCCAATGTGCTGTCCCCAATGCCTCTTGCAAAATCCCCAGCCGCGCTTCCTCAGAGCCTTGAAAATCCCCGCCTTCCCAAGAGGGGCGACAGGTGAAAATAGCCGGAAGGGGCGTCTCCCGGGCCAAACGCGGCACATCCACCCGCGCCATTTTATCCAGCCGATACTCCACCAATGTGACCTCAGCGGGCAGGGTCGCGGCTTTCTCCAGGGCTTCGGTCGCGTCCCTGGCCACGATGGAAACAGCCAGATGAGTCATGACCTGACAACCCCCAGCCACCTTTCCTCCTCCCCATCCATTCTCGACCCGCAGCCCACCATCGAACACGTGCCAGATGGCATAACGACGCACTCGCGCGGCGCCGCCTTCATGATACGCGTGACAAACCGGGCCGATGGGACGTTTCAGGCCATCCCCTAATCATACCTGCGCGTCTTCGGCGATCAACCGGCCTGGGGCGTGTTCGACGCGTCCGCCGCGGGGGTGTCCTCATCTTCAGGATTGCTGGCAGCCTTCCGAAACTCGCGGATGCCTTCACCCATGGAGCGGAAGACTTCGGGCAATTTCCCCGCGCCGAAAATGAGCAAAACAATGACCAAAATCAGGCCGAGTTCAAGCGGGCCAAGTTGCATAGCGATTGCCTCCGGGAGGGTTTGGGACGGATAAGCTTTTTCGAAGGACTTCGTGTCCTTGTTTCCTTCGTGTCTCTTGGTGAAAGAAAGTCATTGCAGCCAACGACCTGGACAGTGACTTGGGTCAGCATGCTGCGTAAGTTCCATTATAGCATTCCGGCAAGAAAACAGCAATTACTCGAACATTTACGTTGCCAAAAGTCCCAGAAAGCCGATGATGAGATTGTACGTCGCGTGCAGGATCATCGCCGTACTGGTGTTTCGACGCACCCGCACCCAGCCTAATATCAACCCCAGCAAGAACACATAAAAGGTTGCTGCGCTGATGACGTACTGGCTATGGGTAAATGCAAAAAGCAACGCAGTCACAAAGATTCCGAACCGGGGCTGCAACGCACCACGAAAGACCAACTCCTCCCCTAAGGCGGCGGCCAATCCCAGCGTCAGCACGCCCGGTAAGGAATTGGTCAACGGCCCCAGCAGTTCCTCGGTCAACTTCTCGATCTCCACATCGATGCCCAGCCCCACGAGTTCCAAGAGGAGGCCGTAGGGGATCAGCATGAAAAACATGCCCAGCGCCAGCCCAACACCCACACCCACATCGCGCCAGGCAGGCCAAACCAACCCCAATCGCTGCAATGCCTCACGCCAGCTTCGCCGCGAAAGCCAGCCCACCCCCACCAACGCCATCACGGCCAGCGCGATATCCTGCCCCCAGATAAAAGCTATCAACTGCGATGGGATAACCTCTTCTGTCGCGCTCCTGGTTTCGACCATCTTCAAGAAGGTATCCACCCCCATGCCCAACACCAACCACAGGTTGATGAAAATCACCACACTGTAGCTCAACGCCACAGCATGCACCATGCTCTCGGGGTCGATGGCAAGCCTGCGGGCCAGCAGCCGGCGCGTCGCGGGCCACAAGATGAGGAGCCCCCCCAAAGCGATAAGCACGATGCCACTGCCCAGCCGGGGTAGAGATTGCATAAGGGGGATGATCACCTCCGGGTCCAGCCCCTTGGCCCGATACGTTTCCGCCATCGCGGCCACATCCGCATATCGCTGATACGCCACGCCCATCACCACTGCGAACACGCCCGCGGCCAAAAGCGCCACCCACATCCCCACCAACAGTCCATAAACCAGCACACGCGGCAGCCGACTGGCACCATCCTCACCCCGGCGTTTATCCGCCACATTGGCCAACCACAACAAAAGGATGAAGGGCGTGAAAAATGCAAAGCTGACGACGAACTCGGTGAGCATTTTCCAGAACGAGTCGATCATGATGTTTCGGGATGGAGTTTGGTTGTGGTGTCAGTGCGAGGCCGCGCCCGATGCCAGGCCAGCGCAACCAGCAGCAAAGTGATCAGGGCCATGCCCATCCCCCACACCTGCCGGGGCGACCGAAAACGCAAGGCCACTTCGTGCTCGCCCGGGGGCAGCAGGACCCCCTGGAACGCGGCATTGGCCCGCAGCACAGGCTGCCAGGGCCCACCATCCACCCGGGCCTCCCAACCAGGATACCACACCTGGGCCACCAGGAGCACGCCCGGGGCATCCGATTGGGTTTGGATGAGAATATCGTTTGTCCCCCAGCGCAGCACCTGGGCATGCCCTCCCGGACCATCCAATGCCTGGCCTTCCTCGAGGATGACCTCGACCAGGGGTTGAACCGTGGGATCGCCCAGCGCGCGGAAGGCCGCCTCTTGGTCGGGCACGACGCGAGTTTTGCCTACGAGGTGCACACGTGGCTGGAAGCGCCGGTTGCGATACACATTCAGATCGGGGTCGCCATCGAATGCCAATTCCCACACATCCCAATCGAGCACCACATCCTTCTTACCCAACAGATATTTCACATTGAGCAGGGCATAAAGGTCGGTGCTACGGCTGCCCATGGTGTTCCAGTAGCGCTGATAGTGGGTCAGGCTGAGGGGATTGGCCACGCCCCACACGTCGTACAGGCCATGCACCAGCGCGGCATCGGGTTGCCAGAAGGCGTCGATATCGGTACGTGCATCGATGCGATACAGGTCGGGATCCTGTTTCAGGAAGTTGAGGATGGCCGGACGGGTGAAATTCCGTGTGGGGTCAGTCTCCGAGATGTCGTTGTACGCGCCCAGGGTGGCCAGGTCCACGAAGATGAGACCGATGCTGAGGACGGCAAACATCCCGCCCCGCATCCAACCCTGCAAGCGGGCGAAGAACAGAGCCATGCCCGCGACCAGCAACAACAGGAAATGCATGACTGCGATGGTGATGATGCTTGACCGCAAGAACAGGTCGGGCTCCTGGTTTTTGGTCAGGAGCAGGAGTGCGTACGTCAGAGGGACGCCCACCGCGAGGGTGATGATAAGAAGGGTGCGCAGGAATCGCCACACGCCCCACACCAGCCGGACATCCTGCACATCCCACGGGTCCATCATCGCTTGCAACCCCCGGCCCGCGAGCAGGGCCAGGGCCAGGTCGAAGAGGAAGATGAACCGCGATGGCGCTCGGAGCTGATCCAACCCCGGCAGCAACCAGGTGAACCATCCGTGGACAACGCTGTAAATGCCCAGACTGAAAGCCAGAGCGACCACGCCCAACCCCACCAAAAGCCAGGTCAACCGGTCGCGACGCAAAAGCACGCCCATCATGGCCAGGATCAGCGTGAACACGCCGATGTAGCCCATCTCGACCCGCGGCCACAGACCCCAATGCATCCCGGGCGAGCGCCCGAAAAAGCCGGGGATGACCAGGCCGATGAGCTGGGCGGGCGAGAGGGAATAGCCCACAGTTTGGGCGTAGGTCCATTGGCTCCGCTCGGTGAATTGGGCCACTTCCAGCCCGGGCAGGAGCAGGGGCGCGATGATGCCCAGGGTGATCAGCGTAGGAACCACCAGAGCCACCAGGCCCCGCGGCCAGGGCCGGGTCCAACCACGCCGGGTGAGGAGCACCCAGCCGACTACCCACAAACCCATGGCCATCAGCCCGAACAGGGTCATCTGAATGTGCCCCAACAGGGAACCGATCCCCAACGCCAGGCCCGCGCCCAACACCCAACGCAGGCTCCCCCCTTCCAGATAACGATGCACGCCCAACAGCGCCAGCGGGATCCAGGCCGTGACGCCGATGAGATTGAGGTTGCCGAAATGGATGATGAAGAGATCGCTGAACATGAAGGCCACGCCCGCGACGATCGCGGCCGGGCGGGTGAAGCCCAGCCCACGGCCTAACGCGTAGGTCGTCAGCCCCGCCCACCAGATGTGCCCCATCACCAGCCATTCCATATCCCGATAGGTCAGGGTCGGCCCCAACAAAAAGCGAAGCAGATGGGGCGGATAAAAGATGCCCGATTGCATCTCGGCCGCGAAGGGTACGCCACTATAGAGATGCGGATTCCACAGGGGCCATACGCCCGCTCTCAAGCTTTGTTGAACAAAGTAGTATGTCGGATAAAGAAAACTGCCCAGGTCCCCCCCATCCGCGGGCATATACACATCGCCAGCAACCAGCCGCCAGAAAAAGGCCACAACCAGCGCCGCGAACAAGCCGGGCATGAGCGCATCCACGAAACGCCGGGGCCAGCGCCGGCGGATGAACACCAGCGCGAGGAAATAGAGCAGGATGAGGATGAGGCTTGGCACGGTTGGATTGCTTTGAAAATAGAATGACTGCTTGTTGTTGAAGGTTCGCGAAGCCAAGGTTGGGCGAGTCTGCCATGGTGCGTATTGCGTATTCCGTCCAGTCGTCACGCAATACGGAATACGAAATACGGAATACGGAATACGAGATCGGCTTCCCGCACCAACCTGGCGCGAGGCGTTTTCATTGGTATCGACGAGCTAACGCTCGTGGCTGTATGGATGTTCAAGCCAGATCCTTGAGCACCGCGACTTCATCGCAGGCGTGGAATTTGGGGCAATAGACGCATTCGCTCCAGATCTTGGGGCTGATCTCCCACCGATTGACAATGCGAAACCCCAGCCGCTCGAAAAAATGGGGCACCAGGGTCAGCGCGCAGATCTGACGCAGGCCCCGCTCCCGGGCCAGGGAAACCAGCGCTTCCACGATCCGCGCGCCGACACCCCGGCCCTGCCAATCCGGGGCCACGGCCAGGGAACGCAGCTCCACCAGGTCCGGCCCGAGATAGGCGATGTAGCCACAGCCGATCACCCGACCATCCGCCTCCGCCACCCGAAAATCGCCCAGGGCCCGACGCACCTGCTCGGGCGTGCGATGCAGCATGAGGTTCTGGTCGGCATAATGGTTGACCAGATCGCAGATGGCCTGGATGTCGGCCTCGATGGCCGGGCGAATGTCCATGGTTTATCCCACATCGGCCAGGGTGGCCTCCAGGCGCTCGATGGCGATATCTACTTCCTCTTGGGTGATGATCAACGGTGGGACCAGGCGCAATACATCGGCGCCCGCGTTGAGGAGCAGGAGCCCATGCCGATAGCCCGCTTCCACCACGGGCGCCGCGGGCATATCAAGCTGCACCCCCAACATCAACCCCTTCCCGCGCACTTCCTGGATGTGAGGATGGTTCAGCCCCTCCAGGCGGGACTTGAAGTAAGCGCCGGTTTCCTGGACATGCTGCAGAAAAGCAGGAGCGCTGATGCGGTCCACCACCACCTGGGCCACCGAGGTGACGAACGGCCCGCCCGCGAAGGTGGTGCCGTGATCGCCAGGGTGAATGACCTCGGCCACCCGTTCGGTGACCAGGACTGCGCCGATGGGCAGGCCGTTGGCCAGGGGCTTGGCCGCGCAAAGGATATCGGGGAGCACGCCCATCTGTTCATGGGCCCAGAACGTGCCCGTGCGCCCCACCCCACACTGCACCTCATCGAAGATGAGCAACGCGTCATGCTTCCAGGCCAGCTCGCGCAAACCTACCAGGAAATCCACCCCCGCGGGATGGATGCCTCCTTCGCCCTGCACCGGCTCGACAATGATGGCGCAGACGTGGTCATCCACGGTTTCGCGCGCGCTTTCGAGATCGTTGAATCGGGCGAAGCGCACGCCGGGCATCAGGGGCTCGTAGGGCTTCTGGTATTTTTCCCGCGGGGTCATGGCCAGGGCGCCCATGGTGCGGCCATGAAACGCACCGGTAAAAGCGACGATGTCGGTTTTGCCTTCGCCGAAATGGGTGCGCGCGAATTTGCGCGCGAATTTGATCGCGGCCTCGGTGCTTTCGGTGCCGCTGTTCTGAAAATGCACCCGGTCGGCAAAGGGGGTGAGGTCCACCAGCTTGGCCGCGAGTTGGGCCATGGGTTCATTGTGATAGAGGTTGGAGAAGTGCAGGGGCTTCTTGCCCGCCTGGCAAATGGTCTCCGCGATCTCGGGATCACCATACCCCAGCGCGCTGACGGCAATGCCCGCGACCAGGTCGAGATAGCGGTTGCCCTCAGCATCTTCCAGCCACACGCCCTGCCCGTCCACCAACACAATGGGCGGGCGATTGTAGGCGTGAACCACATATTTTTGTTCCAATTCGATGGGATTCATGGTTCAACCGCGTGGATTTGGGATGAAAAAAGAAACGGTGGACCGATGCTGTGGGGTCAACATCGGCAAGGCGTCAAGGGTCATTCACGACCTGTGGGCCGTGATGTGTCATCCTCGGAAAGCTGCGTGTGCACCTCTTGCCGGGGCTGCATCGAGACGATGAACGTGCCCTCGCCCCGCTGATAGTGGTCCAAATCGGTGATGACCGCGCTGGGGATGCCGTGTTTGACAGCCGAAGCCGCGGCCCGGGCCTTGGGGATCATCCCCCCTGTGATGAAATGTCCGAAGATCAGGTCTTCGATCTGTTCCGCGGGCAACACACGCATGGTGCGATCCGCGATCTTCACGCCGGGCACATCGGTGAGGAAAACGAGTTTGGTCGCGTTCAGGGCCACGGCCAGCGCCTCGGCCACGTGATCCGCGTTCACATTGTAGCTCAGCCCATCATACCCCAGGCTGATAGGCGCGATCACCGGCACCACCTCTTGGTCGAGCAAGCGCAGAAGCGGCTCGATGTTCACCGCATCCACCTTGCCCACACGGCCTAACGAAACCCCATCCACCAGGAGCTTTTCCACCCGGATGAGGCCCATGTCGATGCCGTTCAACCCGATGGCCTGCACGCCGCCGTTGACCAGCCAGCGCACGATCCGCAGGTTGGCGATGCCCCCCAGGGCCATCTTCACCAACCGCATGGATTGATCCGAAGTAACACGCAGCCCCTGGACCACATCAAAGGGCACGCCCAGTTCGTCATGCAAACGCGCGATCTCATTCCCGCCACCGTGCACGATGACCGGCCGCACGCCCTGCTTCTGCACTTGCTGGATGGCCGTGACCATACGGGCCAGGAAATCCCGATCGTCGATCTGGCTCCCGCCGATTTTGATGACATGGATGGCATGATGGTCGTTCATATGCGCTGCTTCAAACCAAACCTGCGGTCTCTTCCAGGCCGAACATGATGTTCATGTTTTGCACAGCCTGGCCACTGGCGCCTTTCAGCAGGTTATCTTCGCTCACGGTGATGATCCATCGCCCCGGCCAGGGCAAGGGCGTCAGGCCGATGGCGACTCGATTCGTGCCCACAGTGTGGCGCAGGGTCGCGAGCTGGCCTGACGGCAGAAGATGGATGAACGGTTCCGCGTCATAGGCGTGATGGTAAATGGCCCGCACATCCTCTTCACTCAAACCGGGGTCCAGGCCCACGTAGATAGTGGCCAAGATGCCACGATTCACCGGAATGAGCTGGGGCGTGAAAGTGATCTGGAGGTCGGGTTGATGTGCTCCCAGGATGCGTTCCATCTCCGCGATGTGACGGTGGGCATAGCCAATGCTGTAGGGCACCAGGTTTTCGTTGATCTCGACGAAATGACTGCTGAGACGAAGCTTGCGCCCCGCGCCCGACACACCCGATTTCGCGTCCACGATGATGGAGGGATGCAACACCCCCGCGCGGGCCAGGGGCCACAGGCCCAGATTCACCGCGGTGGGATAACACCCCGGATTGGCCACCAGCTCCGCCCGGGCGATGGCCTCCCGATGCACTTCGCACAATCCATAGACCGCTTCTTGTAGCAGGGCGGTCTGCGTGTGGCGTACACCGTACCAGCGCTCATAGACATCTGGATCGGACAGGCGAAAATCGGCCGAGAGGTCCACCACGCGCGTCCCGGCGCGTCGGGCCCGGGCCACCGCCTCCATGCTGGCGGCATGGGGCAGGCAGAAGAAGACCACATCCACTTCATCCAGGGGGGCGTCCTCGTAGCGGATGAGGGGCGTGGTATCGGGCGTGGGATAGAGATCGCAAAGGCGTTTGCCCGCGGAGGATTCGGACGTGGCCCAGGCCAGCCTCGCGCGGGGATGCCGGGCAAGAAGCTGGATCAGTTCGTAGCCGGTGTAGCCGGTTGCGCCTACGACGCCTGCAAGAATCATCGCACCCAGAGATTATTGACCACGTTTCATGGCCTCGGCCCGGCGGATGGCCTCGGCTTCGGGCAGGGTCACGGTGGCGGCTTCGGGTGGGGAGGGTTGCTCCTCCACGGCCACAGAGGGTGGCGCGAAGGGCTCGGGCTCGATGACCTCGGTGGGGGGAGGTGGCGGCGCCACCGGCGGGCTCACGGCATCTGAGCCCTGGTCCGAGACCGCGACCTGTTGGGTAAAATCGATGGCCGCCGCGCCACATTGGGGACAGCGCTTCCAGCCCGGTTCGAGGAGATAACCGCAATGCGCGCAAGGATGTTTGAGCTCCACCTCACAGTAGGGACAATAACGCCAGTCGGGCTGGACGGGACGTCCGCAATTCCAACAATCGGGCGCCTGCTCAAGCTCCCGCAACAGGATCTCTTCCTCCAGCGCCCGGTCATATTGCTCGGCCAACGTCTGTTTGGGGCGAACCAGGATGTAGATCAGCAATCCCAGCACGTTGAACACCGCTACCAGGAGGACAGCCAGGATCGCGGCGAAGATGTCGGAGGACCGCAGACGGATGTCGCGCCAGGTCCAGATGATGAGCCCGATCCAGAAAGCGGCCAAAAGCCCGCCGATGATGGCGACAGCCCAGGTGAGGCCAACGCCCAGCAGGTTGAATAGCTGTTCCATAAGTCGAAAGTAACTCCTTGGGGGAGGGAATTGGAACGGGGTTTTCGTCCCCTTCCAGACGTTCAATCATATCACAACGCCATCTTCTCACAAAACCTGTTCGGCATCGGTGCGGGCGTGAAACGTGAGGACTTACGCATCACGCATGACGCATGACAGCGTCGGCTTCCCGCGCCAACCTGGCCAGAATGTTCAAGTGACAGGGAAAAGGCTCGCGGCGAGAAACACGCGCCACTTGCAAACCTGCATCCTTGCCAACCTGCCTTGGCGATTCGGCGCCTGCGCGTGGAATGAAGCAACACGTCCTGAATTGCCATTCGTCGGCGTCATGATCATATCAGCCCGCATCGCCCATCCCATCCATCCCAGGAGTGCCTATGCAACCCAAACATGCTCGCCCCCTCGCCGTGTTTATCCTCGCCCTGCTGTTGCTCTTTGGCTTCCTTTCTCTGGCCCAGGCCGATCCCGGTGCAGTGAATGAGATCATCCCCTCGGACCGCAAGGTGGATTGGTCGCCGGGGGTCCAGGGGGGTATCCCCGAAGTCCCTATCGTCAAAGTCGTCACCGACCCACCCTACAATGCAGTCCCCAACGATGGCGTGGATGACCGCGCGGCCATTCAGGACGCGATCAACGATGCGTATGCTGCGGGCGGGGGTGCGGTCTTCCTGCCCGCGGGCACCTACGATATCAAAAGCCGCACTGCCACCGATGGCGCCCTGGTGCTCAAATCGGGCGTGGTCATTCGCGGGGAAGGCGCGGACCGCACCAAAATCCAATTTGATCTCAGCGCCTATTCCGAGGATGTGGCCGGATTCAAAGTGCTGGCCTATAACTACAGCAACTTCACCCCGGTCACTGGGGGTTATACGAAAGGAAGCACAAGCATTACCGTGGCCGACCCGAGCTATTTCAGCGTAGGGGATTATGCGGAGATGGAGATGGAAAACGACAACCGCATCAGCAATGAAGATTGGGCATTGAACGCCGTGGGGGAGGTGGTCAAAATCGTCGGCATCAACGGCAACGAGCTCATCCTGGAGAAACCACTAAATTACGGGTACGATGCTGCCCGCAATCCGCAGATCCGACGCATGGCCGTGGTGCACGACGCGGGCATCGAGCGCGTGTATCTCACCCGGTTGGATTCAGGGCCGGGCCAGTTGATCTTCTTCTACAATGTGGCCAATGTGTGGGTGCGAGAAGTGGAAAGCTACAAGGTTCTAAACAGCCACGTCTATGCCCACGCGGCTTATCAATGCGAAATTCGGGATAGCTATTTTCATGAAGCCTGGGGATATGGCTCAGGTGGCCAGGGGTATGGCGTCAATCTGGTCAAACATGTGACCAACTGCCTGGTGGAAAACAATATCTTTCGCTATCTGCGCCATGCGATGGTGGTTCAGGTAGGGGCCAGCGGCAATGTCTTCTCCTACAACTACTCCTTCGACCGGCAATCGAACCTGACCGACGTCTCCGTCCACGGACATTTCCCCTCCTACAATCTGTTCGAAGGGAACATCGTGCAGGAGATTGATTCCTCGGACTATTGGGGCGCGAATGGCCCGGGCAATACCTTCTTCCGCACCTGTGTACAGGCCGAAGGCATCGAGTTGATGAATGATTCGGATGATCAGAATGTGGTGGGGAATGTGTTAGGGGACGCGTCGCCCAACATCATCAGCGAAGATAGCACCATCGATGGCACGCTCAAGCATGGCAACTATGAGCTGGGCGCGGTGCAATGGGATCCAACCATCTCGGATCACAATTTGCCCGCAAGTTACTATCTCAACCAAACGCCCGCATTCTACGCCTATCAGAACATGGCCTGGCCCTCGACCGGCTCCGACATCAACACCAACCAGGCTACTTGCATGAATCCCGCCCGGGAACGCTGGGACAATGGTACGCTTATCCCCCATCCCTTCTACCTGCGCAACACGCTCAGCGGCAACGACGTCGTGCTCGACTGGGTCCACCGCTACGAATACAACAGCTACGAGGTGTGGCGCAGCACCGAACCCTATTTCGCGCCCGGCGACGCCAACGCCACCCGCATCGCCAACAACGTCCAGCCTCCGGCCGTGGGCGATGGCGCCAGCTATACCGACGCGGGCGCGGTGTCCCAGGGCGTAAGCTATTACTATCGCATTCGCGGGATCAACGGCTCCACCACATCGAATCCATCCAATGAACGGGGGTTATTCATCCAGCCCCTCACGCCGGGCACGCCCTGAGCCCCCTCTGGCCCGGTGGAAAAGACTCACATGCCAAAGGCGCCAGGTTACAAAGCGGGCGCCACGCGCGGCAGCGCGCCGATACGAACGAAAACGCCTCGCAACCTGGTTGGCGCGGGAAGCCGACGCCGTAATGCGTGATGCGTAAGTCCTCACGTTTCACGCATCACGTTTCACCCCCGTTGGCGCTTCGCCTCGAGTTACTGGTTGGCCAAAAACGCATCCAGCACCGCGAAGAGGGCGCGCATGTCGTCCGGGCCCAGTTCGCCCATGTGCGCGATGCGGAAGGTCTGGTTCTTCAGCGCGCCGTAGCCGTTGCCGATCACCATGTTCTGCGCTCGGGCGAACGCGATCATAGCGGGGACATCGATCTCACGGGTGTTGCGCACGCAGGTGACGGTGCGAGATTCATACCCCGCCGCGGGGAACAGCTCGAAACCATGCTTTCTGGCCCAGGCATGGGTCATCTCCATGCAGGCGGCATGCCTCGCCCAACGGTTTTCCAGGCCCTCGGCCAGGATGCGATCGAGCTGAAGGTCCAAGGCGTAGAGGAGGCTGATGGCGGGGGTAGCGGGCGTGGTCTTGCCCGCGGCCAGGTACTTCTCCAGGGTGAGGAGGTCGAAGTACCAGCCCCGGTGGGGCACCTGCTTCGCCCGTTCCAGCATACGGTCGGAGACCGCGGCCAGGGCCAGGCCCGGCGGCAGGGCAAAAGCCTTTTGGCTGGAGGTGAGGAGCATGTCCAGGCCCCACTCGTCGAAGGCGATGCGTACCCCCGAGGCCGAGGAGACCGCGTCCACCAGGATGAGCACGTCGGGATATTTCTCGCGCACCAGGCGGGCAATGGCCTCGATATCGCTCATAACGCCGGTGCTGGTTTCGTTGTGGACGATGGTGACCGCGTCGAAGCCGCCCGCGGCCAGGGCTGCGTCCACATCCTCGGGACGGATGGGCTGGCCCCACTCGATATCCACCCGCACCGCGTCCTTGCCATTGCTGACCGAGACCTGGTGCCAGCGGTCTGCGAACGCGCCCGCGACCATGTTCAGCACCTTGCGGCCCGGGCGCACCGCGTTGCGCACCGCGGCCTCCTGCAACCCGGTGCCGGAAGAGGCCGTGATGTAAACATGCTGCTCGGTAAGGAGCACCTGCTTGAGCCGGGGGAGAATGCGGTAGAAGAGCTCGGCGAAATCCTGGCTGCGATGCCCGACCATGGGCTGGGCCTGAGCAGCCAACACGTCGGGATGGACTTCGGTAGGACCGGGGATGTACAATTTCGGGTGGGTCATGGTCGTTTTCCTACGATGCAAGTAGCGCCACAAAGGCAAAAGGGAACGAAGACACGAAAAAAGTCATCCGTATTCTCGATGAAATCCAACATGGTGGGATCAGGGGCTTCCGGCCCCGCGCCGTGCCAGTGCTTTCTTGATCTCGACCGCGATGAAAACGATGAGGCTGAGCAACAGGCTGATGGCTAACTCCGTGGCAGTCAGGGCTTTTGTGTCGAAAATCGTCTGGAAGAAGGGGATGTAAATCAGCGCCAATTGCAACAGGAACGTGACCAATACGGCGCCCAACATCATGGGGTTGGAGAAGACGCCGATTTGGAACAGGGATTCCCGGTTGCTGCGCAGGGCCATGGCATTCCCCATCTGGGCCAGGGTCAGGGTGGTGAAGATCATGGTCTGCCATGCTTCGGAGCCGGTCAGCCAGCCCCACAGGCCCGCGGCTAGAGAGATGAACCCCATGAGGATACCGATCCAGAGGATATCCACCCCCAGCCCGCGGGCAAAGATGTTTTCGTTGGGCTTGACGGGCGGGCGTTTCATCACATCGGGCTCGCCCGGTTCTACGGTCAGGGCCAGCCCGGGCACGCCATCGGTTACCAAATTGATCCATAAAATCTGCAAGGGCAACAGGGGCAACGGCAGGCCCAGGAAGGGACCGATGAGCATGACCAGGATCTCGCCCGTATTGGAAGCCAGGGTGTATTTGATGAATTTACGGATGTTGTCGTAGATGACCCGGCCTTCCTCCACCGCGGCCACAATGGTGGCGAAGTTGTCGTCTAGCAGCACCATTTCCGCGGCTTCCTTGGCCACGTCGGTGCCCGTGATGCCCATGGCCACGCCGATGTCGGCCTTGGTCAACGCGGGTGCATCGTTCACGCCATCGCCCGTCATGGCCACGATGTGGTCCTGGTTCTGCAGCGCGTCCACGATGCGCAGTTTGTGCTCCGGCGAGACCCGAGCGAAGACGGAGGTGGCCCGGACAGCTTGTTGTAGTTGTTCCGAAGACATGCGCTCCAGTTCCACCCCGGTAATGACCCGGTCATCAGAGGCAATGCCCAGCTGCTGGGCGATGAAGCGCGCGGTGAGGGGGTGATCGCCAGTGATCATGATGGGCCGGATGCCGGCTTGACGGCAGGTGGCCACCGCGTCCTTCACCTCGGGCCGGGGCGGGTCGATCATGCCTACCATGCCCACAAAAACCAGGTTTTGTTCGATCTCCTGTTCGATGGTATGGGGATCGGGCGCTTGGTCCAGCCCGCGCAAAGCCACGCCCAACACGCGCATGCCCTTTTCCGCCCATTGGTCATGGGCCTGACGCACCCGCTGCCGCCATACATCGTCCAAAGGATGCACCTCGCCATCGATCCAGATGCGATCGGCCAGGGTCAACAGGCCATCCACCGCGCCCTTGGTGAAGGCGAGATAAGGGGGCATCGCCACCGAAGAAGGCAGAAGATCGAGAAAAGAAGCCAGGATGGGGTGTTGACGGAGGCAGGGCAGGTCCACCGTATGGACCGTGGTCATGCGCTTGCGTTCCGAGGTAAAGGGGACTTCGGCTACCCGGGGCATGCAAGATGCCAATGAAGCTTTCTCCAGGCCGAAGGCCGCGGCCGCGAGGACCAGCGCGCCCTCGGTGGGATCGCCCAGCGCCCGCCATTGTCCCTTGCTTTCATCCCTCTCCAGGATGGCATCATTGCACAACGCGCCCCCGATCAGCGTCAGCAGCGCCGCGCTGTTCAATTCGTGTGGCTCTTCCTCAGCATAGAACAACCGTCCTCGCCGCTTGTGTTGCAGCTCCATCACATCCAGCGTCTTGCCGGCCACGTCCAGCACAGCCACGGTCATGCGGTTCTCGGTGAGGGTGCCTGTTTTGTCGGAGCAGATGACCGTGACCGAGCCCAGAGTTTCCACCGCGGGAAGCTTGCGGATGAGAGCCTGGCGGGCCAGCATGCGTTGCGCGCCCAGGGCCAGGGCGATGGTGACCACCGCGGGCAAGCCTTCGGGCACTGCGGCCACGGCCATGCTGATGGCCACCAGGAACATCTCTTTCATATCCTCCCCGCGCAGCACGCCCAGGCCGAAAACCAGCGCGACGATGACCAGCGCGGCCACGGCCAGGCCCTTGCCCAGTTGGGCCAGGCGTTTTTGCAGCGGGGTGGGTTCCTGCTCCACCGTCTGGATCATATCCGCGATCTTGCCCAGCTCGGTGTGCATGCCCGTAGCCGTAACGACCACCACCCCCCGCCCATAGGTCACTGCTGTGCCCATGAACACCATGTTGCGCATATCGCCCAGGGCCACCTCATCCCGGTCGATGGGGGCCACGGACTTTTCCACGGGCTCCGATTCACCGGTCAGGGAAGCCTCCTGGACCTTGAGGCTATAGCTTTCGATGATCCGGCCATCCGCGGGCACCAGCGCGCCCGCCTCCAGCAGCACGATATCCCCTGGCACCAGTTCCCGGGCGGAGATCTCTACCACATGGCCGTCGCGGCGCACCCTGACCGTGGGCACGGCCAGCTTTTTCAGCGCGGCCATGGCCTGCTCCGCCTTATACTCCTGGGTGAAACCCAGGATGGTATTGAGGACAACGATGGCCATGATAACCGCGGCGTCGATATGTTCGCCCAAGAGGAAGGAGATGATGGCGGCGATGAGGAGGATAATGACCATGACCTCGGTCAATTGGTCCAGGATCATCCGCCAGATGGGCTTGCCCGCGCGCTCGACCAGCTCGTTCGGGCCGAACTGGCGCAGCCTGCGGGCCGCTTCCTCTTGAGCAAGCCCCTTTTCGGGGTCCGTCTCCAGATGACGGATCACTTCATCAATGGCTAATCGATACCAGGGAAGGTTGGAATCATGCATACGAAAGCTCATGCTGAATGAATTGAGGCGGGGTTCGACGCCCAGGGCGCCCGCCATCGGACTGTTCTGAAAATAGCGTTGGTAAACCGGGAAACCGGTAGACCGGTAGACCGGGGGGAGCGAATCGGCCCGGTTTCCCTGGTTCCTGGTTTACCGGTTTACGGGGCTACACTGCCCGCCATTTTCATCCGTATCGGCGCTGGCAAGTAAGCCGTTGGACTGCTATGAAAATAGAACACGGATGAACACAGAAAAACACGGATAATTCAAAAAATCTGTGACCGATGGCCGTGTCAATCCGTGTCCTCGTCTTTC
>DRQW01000029.1 GCA_011371305.1 Anaerolineae bacterium
ACCCCAGTAGAGGCTGCGGCCGGAGCGAATCAGATCGTCCATGGCGCGTATGGTTTCGGTCAGGGGGGTCTGCTCGTCATAGCGATGGCACTGGTAGAGGTCGAGGTAGTCCGTGGAAGATGAAGTTATCGCCCGTGCTGCGGTTGTGGTCGGTGAGGAAGAAGACGGTGATTACATCGCTTTGCGCCCGGGCCTTGACGTCGATATCGACGGGGTCGGGCGGGTCGTGGCTGAGGATGCGACCAGGGCCCCAATGCATCCGGCCCCAGACCACAGTGGGCGCGGTGGGGTCCGTGCCGCCGGTGGGGTCGATGCCCAATTGGCGGCCAAAGGTATCGGGCGCGTTGGGAGCGGCCCAAAACACCGCGGCCCGATACCCGGCGCCGGGCGTCACCCGCACCTGGGTGTAGATGCCCGCCTTGAAGGTGCCGCCGTTGCTCCACATGCGCAGCGCGGGCGCGCCCCAGAAGGTGTCGATATCCTGCATGAAGGTGAGATCCCCCGAGAGCACGAACGCGGTCCAGCCGCTGGGGATTTGCCGGGGTGGTGAGCCGTAGAACGTGTCGAACCCACAGACCTCGCGGGGGATGATGTTGGGCGGGTCGCAGGGATGAGGTTGGGCGCGGGCGATGAAAGGCTGGGCGATCCACGCCCCAACCAGCGCCAAAAGCATGAGCAGGATGGGGTTACGCATGGGGATGAAGTATAATCCCTTTGGCGATAGCCAACAAGTCGCGCCAAGCGACTGATTCGCAGGCCGCCGGTCCCCCTCGCTCCTTTGCCACCACGCCATGACCCGTCGCGAAGCCAGCCTCTTCCTCATCCTTTCCGCCATCTGGGGTTCCTCCTTCCTGTTCATCAAACTGGGCTTGTTGGGCGGCATGGGGCCTTTGACCATGGTCATGATCCGCCTGGCATTGGGGAGTGTGAGCATGGGGTTACTGGCCTGGAAGCTAGGGGAATCCATCCCCCGCAGCGGCCGCATCCTGGCCATCATCTTCCTGGTGGCGTTGGTGAACAACACGCTGCCCTTTTCCCTCATCACCTGGGGCGAACAGTTCATCCCGTCGGGGTTGACCGCGATCCTCAACAGCACGACACCCCTGTTTGCGGTGATCATCGCCCACGTCGCGCTGGCCGATGAACGCTTCACCTGGTCCCGGGTGGTCGGGGTCATTGTGGGGTTCATGGGGGTGGTTACCCTGTTCGTGCCCGACCTGATTTCACAAGGGATGGGTGGTGCGGTCATAGGGCAACTGGCCGTGATTTTGGGCTCCTTGGGCTACGCGAGCGGGTCGGTGATTGCCCGCAAATACCTGCACCATGTCCCCTCGGCCACGCTTTCTGCTCTGCAGCTAGCCATCGCGCTGTTGTGGATCCTGATCCCGACCCTGTGGCTGGAAAAACCCTGGACGCAATCCCCCACCCTTTTGGCGTGGTTTTCGGCAGCATGGCTGGGGCTGTTGGGCACGGGCCTAGCTTATCTCATCTTCTATCGGCTGCTGAAGTCCATCGGCGCCACACCCGCGACCATGGTCACCTATGTCATTCCCATCTTCGCGGTTATCTTCGGGGTGATCTTTTTGAACGAGCAGCTTTATTGGATGCAACTGGTGGCGTTGGCGTTGATTTTCGTGGGGGTATGGCTCGTCAACCGGCGTTGAGGGATGGCTTTTGCATGCCCCGGTAGATGGCCTGGCGCAGTTCGACGGCCAGGGCGTCGGTTTGGGGCATGTGCAGGGCACGGGCTCGGGCGATCACGCTTTCCACATCGTAAGGTAAACGCACCAATTCGATACCGAAGGGCGCATCCCAATCCTCGCCATTCCACACCCCTTCCAGGATCACATAGGTGGCCCGGGGCTCATCCAGAGCATTGCCCACACTGCCTGCGTTGAACAGGGTCTTATTCTTGGGGATGAAAAAGGGCATGATAAACGCGTGGTGGATGTCGCCATAGCCCACCACATCGGGCGGGGGATGGTCGAAGCCTGTCAGTGCCGTGTTCTCGAACATGGCTAGCAAGGTTTCGCGATCGCTGTGGGGGAACACGCGATGCCATATCCCCTGCGCCGAAGCATGGAAGAGACGGATACGCCGCCCACTGAGCCGGAAATCCACGCTCAGAGGCAGGTCCCGCAGCCAGGCGAGCTGGTCTTCTCCCAGGCGGGCGTGGTGCCATTGCACCAGTGGATTATCCGATTCGGGCCGGGTGATCAGGTCATCCCAGTTCCCGAACAGGTTGATATCACACGCGTCCCGGCACCGGTCGATGACCTCAGGTCCGTCCGGGCCTTTGCCGTCCAGGTCCCCCAGGTTGATGATGCGGTCCACGCCCCGCTGGCGGATGTCGTTGAGCACGGCCTCCAACGCGGTCAGGTTCCCGTGGATGTCGGAGATGATAGCGATGCGGGTGAGCGCGCGCAAGGTTCGTTCCTCAACCCTTCTTGTAGGTCAATTCCCCACCGACTTCCAGTTCATCCAGGATGCCCATGATCACCGCGTCCACCGGTTTGTTTTTGGTGATGTCGGTCTGGCGGGCGGAGCTGCCCTGGGCGAGGATGACCAATTCGCCCACGCCCGCGCCCACCGCATCCACCGCGACGAAGGGCTTTCCCACCAATTCATTGTGCAGCGTCGCCTCTTGTACCACTAGCAGTTTCAATCCTTGCAGTTTTTCATCTTTGATGGTGGCGACGGCCGAGCCGACCACGCGGGCGATCATCATGATGGCGA
>DRQW01000030.1 GCA_011371305.1 Anaerolineae bacterium
GTACCGGGTTACCGCCCACGATTTTCGTCCGTATCGGCGCTGGCAAGCCAGCCGTTGGACTGCTTTGAAAATAGCATGATCGTCGGCTGCGGAAGGATCGCCAGGTCGACGTTGGGCGAATCGGTAAAGGTTCGTATTGCGTATTGCGTATTGCGTATTCCGTCCAGTCGTCGCCACGGAATACGCAATACGGAATACGAGATCAGCTTCCTGCGCCAACCTGGCCGCGAGGCATTTTCATCGGTATCGGCGCGGGGTGGCCCGCTGTCGGACTGCTATGAAAATAGATGTGGTAGACCGGGAAACCGGTAAACCAGTAGACCGGTAGACCAGTAGACCGTTACGGGGCTACGTGGTCAGCCATTTTCATCCGTATCGGCGAGCTCTAGCTCGTGTCGTCTGCTTTTGAAAATAGCATTGCTTTTGTTTACGAAAGTGACTCGAAGCCAACGTTGGGCGAGGTTGCAACCTGCGTGATGCGTGAAAACGTGAAACGTGAGGTCGTCACGCATCACGCACGAGGGATTCGGCTTCTCTCGCCAATGTCGAGGTGAGATTCATCGAGATGCGTTGCGATTTGTGGGCTATTCCGACGATCCTTCGGTCTCATAGACCTTGCCTTCGGCCGCGGGCGGCCGCACCCGGCCCACCAGGCCCGCGACCGCGATGATGGTGACCACATAGGGCAGCATGGAGATGAAATGACGGGGGATATCCACCACACCCGCCAGGAGCAACGCGTTCTGGACGCCCTGGGTATAGCCGAAGAGGGTGGCGGCCCCCAGCGCGCCAAAGGGCATCCAGTTCCCGAAGATCATCGCAGCCAGGGAGATGAAGCCCCGGCCCGCGGTCATCCCTTCCTGGAACTGCCCCACGGCCTCCAATACCAGGTATCCCCCGGCCAGGCCGGCTACCATACCGCCCAGGGTCGTGTTGAGATAGCGATAGCGGTTCACATCCACGCCCAGGGTGTCGGCCGCGCGCGGATGTTCCCCCGCGGCCCGGGATCGCAACCCCCAGCGTGTGTGGAAAAGGCCGATGTGTAAAAGCACCACCAAAATCAGCGCGGTGTAGGTGATGGGCGGGTTGTTGAAGAAGATGTCGCCAATCACCGGGATGCGGGAAAGGCCGGGGAGGGCGATGGGCGCGAACTTGCCTTCGGCCACCCAGTCGGGATTGAACAGATAGGAGGTCAGCCCCAGGGCCAGGATGATAAGAAAGGTGCCCGAGATGATCTGGTCCATCTTGAATTTGATGGAGAACAGGGCATGGATATAGCCCATGAGCGCGCCCGCGGCCAGGGCCGCGGCCACGCCCGCCAGCAGGCTGATCAGCAACGGCCAATCGTTGGTCATCACCTTGACCACAAACCCCGCGAACGCGCCCGCGAGCATCATGCCCTCGATGCCGATGTTGATGATGCCCGTGCGTTCGCACAGGATGCCGGCCATCGCGCCCAGGGCCAGGGGGATGGTCGCACGCAGGGTGAAATTCAGAGTTCCCACCCCAAACAACACCCGCCAGAAGGAGTCGTGGGGCAGGGGCAACAGGTTGACGATCATCCCCACTACCAACAGCCCCAGGGCGATGCCCAGGCCGATGATGGAGGTGCGTTTGAATTTTGTAGCGCTACTCATGAGCGAACCTCAAACATGCTGTTCTTGAAATAACGTCGTGTTCGTTAGAAAAATCAACTCGAAGCCCGCGTCGCGCGAGGCGCCAACGGGCGTGAAGCGTGATGCGTGAAACGCGAGGACTACGCACACGCATGACACATCACGGAATCGGCTTCCCGCGCCAACCTGGCGCGAGGCGTTTTCATTGGTATCAAGGAACTGTTTGCTGATGATTGATGACAGACTTATCCGCCGCCCCACGAGATCTTGGGCACAGCCTCTTTTTCCTCGGGGCGCTTGCGGATGCGGAAGAGGTAGCGCACGATCGCGGGTGCAGCAACAAAGGCTAGCAACAAGGCGTTGATGACCTGGATGATGTCCGCGGATACACCTGACTCGAATTGCATCTTTGCACCGCCCGCCGCCAGCGCGGCCAGGAAGAAGGCAGCCAACCCCACGCCAAAGGGATTGGTCTGTCCCAACAGCGCTACGGTGATGCCCTCAAAACCCACCGCGCCACTGAATTCAGGCGCGAAGCGATGGTTAACGCCCAAGGTTTCGATGGCCCCGGCCAGGCCCGCGAGCGCGCCTGCCAGCATCATGGCCAGGATCACGCTCCAGCCCACGCGGATCCCCGCGTATTTCGCGGCCTTGAAGTTTTGGCCCACCGTGCGCAACTCGAACCCGATGATGCTCTTGTAAATCAGCCAGGCCATCAGGAAGATGGTGAGCAAGGCCAGGACGACCCCCCAGTGCACCCGATACGGCGGGCCAAAGATCCACGGCAGCTTGGCGCTTTCGAAGATCTCGGGCGTTCGGGAGATGGCCCGGGCCGTGGGGTCCCACAGGGGGCCTGGCTTTTGCCCCTGCGACCCCCCTGCATAAACAGTCCAGCCAGCAAACAACGCGGCCACATAATTCAGCATAATCGTCGTAATCACCTCGTGGGCACCTGTGGTCACTTTGAGGATGCCCGGGATCGCGCCCCATAACATCCCACCCAGGATGCCCATCACCAGCGCGAAGGGCAAATGAAGATAAGGGGGCATGCCCTCGAAGTTAATTCCCACCCAAACCGAGAAAATCGTCCCGATGATAAACTGCCCCGACGCGCCGATGTTAAACAACCCCGCCTGAAAAGCCACCGCCACCGAAAGCCCTGTCAGCACCAACGGTGACCATTTGCGGATGGTGGTGGCCCACCCCCGGGCGCTGCCGAACGCGCCCTCAAACAACCCCTTGTACGCGGCAATGGGGTTATCCCCCGCGGCCCACATGATCACCGCGCCGACAACCAGGGCGGTGATCACAGCCAACACCGGGATAAGTAGCGATCGCAATATTCGACGAAGCGACATAGGCGAACCTCACACAAAGCGCATATGACGAAGCTGTGGGTTAATGAAGATCGATGCCTCACGCCAAGGCGCTAAGGAGATAAAGTGTGCAGGTGGCAGGTATGCAGGTGGCAGGTGGCAAGTCACGTTGCGCAGACCACCTGCCACTTGCAAACCTGCTGAGAGCCTGTTCTGAAAATAGAGTTGGTAAACCGGGAAACCGGTAGACCGGTAGACCGGGTGGGAGAGCGAATCGGCCCGGTTTCCCTGGTTTCCTGGTTTACCGGTCTACGGGGCTACACAGCCAGCCATTTTCATCCGTATCGGCACAGGCATGTCTGCCATCGGACTGCTTTGAAAATAGCATGATCCTCGGCTGCGGAAGGATCGCCAGGCCGAC
>DRQW01000031.1 GCA_011371305.1 Anaerolineae bacterium
CCGTGGAGATAGACGGTGTGGAAGGGGATGTCGTTGGTGTAGAGCAGCCCCTGCATGATCATGCGGGCCACCCAGAAGAAGAGGATGTCGTAGCCCGTTTCCAGCACGTCGGTGGGGTAGAAGCGGCGCAGGTCGGGGGTGTCGTCGGGCCAGCCCAGGGTGCTGAAGGGCCACAACCCCGAGCTGAACCAGGTGTCCAGCACATCGGGGTCCTGTTCCAGGTCCACGGGATGGCCGTAGTGCTCCTCGGCCAGGGCCCGGGCCTCTTCCTCGCTGTGGGCCACGAATTCCCGGCCATCGGGGCCATACCATACGGGAATGCGATGTCCCCACCAGAGCTGACGGCTGATGCACCAGGGACGGATGTTCTCCAGCCAGTTGAAGTAGATTTTCTCGAAGCGTTTGGGGATGATTTGAATGCGGCCCGTGCGCACCGCGGCCAGGCCCATCTCGGCCATGGGCTTCACATTGACGAACCACTGTTTGCTGACCAGGGGTTCGATGATCTCGCCGCCCCGTTGGGAGCGGGGCACCTGCATGGTGTAGGGCTCTTCCTTGATGACCAACCCGGCCTGCTTCATGTCCTCCCACAGCCGTTTGCGGGCTTCGAAGCGGTCCAGGCCCGCGTAGGGACCCGCGTTTTCGTTCAGGGTGGCGTCCTTGTTCATGATGTTGATGACCTGCAGGCCGTGCCGCCGCCCGATCTCGAAGTCGTTGGGGTCGTGGCCGGGGGTGATCTTCAGCGCGCCCGTGCCGAACTCCATGTCCACATAGGTGTCGTGGATGATGGGAATGGGGCGGTTGAGGATGGGCACCAGCGCGATCTTGCCGATGAGGTGGCGGTAGCGTTCGTCGTCGGGGTGGACGGCCACCGCGGTGTCGCCCAAAATCGTCTCGGGCCGGGTGGTGGCCACAGGGATGTAGCCTTGGCCCGGGCCTTCGCTGATGTCGTGGCCGGCGATGGGATATTTGAAGTAGTAGAGGGTCCCTTGCTCCTCGCTGTATTCCACCTCCACGTCGCTGACCGCGGTCTGCAGGCCGGGCGACCAGTTGACGATGTACTCATCCCGATAAATGAGGCCCATGCGGTAAAGGCGCACGAAGGCCTCACGCACAGCCCGGCTCAGGCCCTCATCCAGGGTGAAGCGCTCCCGATCCCAGTCGCAGCTCGCGCCCAGGCGCTTGAGCTGGCTGATGATGCGATCGTGATGCTTGTGGGTCCAGTCCCAGCACTCTTTGAGGAAGGCCTCGCGGCCGATCTCCTCCCGGCTTTTGCCCTCGGCCAGCAGTTTCTTTTCCACCTGAAGCTGGGTGGCGATGCCCGCGTGGTCGGTGCCGGGCACCCACAGCGCGGCCCGCCCCTTCATGCGATGATAGCGGATCATCAGGTCCTCCAGCGCCACGAAGAGCGCGTGGCCCTGGTGGAGGACGCCGGTCACGTTGGGCGGGGGAATGCTGATGACAAAGGGCTTGCCATCGGGATTGCGGGAGTTTTCGGGTTTGAACCAGCCGTTTTCCTCCCACCAGCGGTAGAGGCGTTGTTCCGCATCGCGAAAGTCGTAGGTTTTAGGCAGCGTGAATTCGGGCATGATATCACCGTAGCAACAGAGTATATGGTTGGAATAATTGATGATTCAAATCGAGACGTTGATACCAGCGGACGCCTCCAGGCCCGTCCGGGATGAAAAGATCGTCCTCGTAGAACAAGGCCTGAAACGGCTCGCCCGCAGTATCGGCGTAACTCAAGGTAGCAGACTGCAGGGGATCGGAGACATCAGTCAGATAAATGCGCCCCTGCATCGATCCTTCCATAAAATGGGATGTGACCATCAAGCCACCATTCACTTGAATATGATTGGCAAATGCTGGAAGGGGGATAGAATTCAGAACACGTGGTGCGGCGGGATCCGCAATATCGATCACGCGGACACCTCGCTCCCCAGTAGCGATAAAGGCGCGATCGGCCTCCACGGCGATTTCACGGAGGGAGGAGCCATCGTAGACCGTCAATATGCCAAGTTGTGTGGGTTGGGATGGGGTAGCGACATCAATGATGTACATGTCAGTATCGCCGTTGACGAGATAGATGGTATCGCCTTGTTTGGCCAAACTGACATGCCCTGAACGCGTTGGCGCTTGAAAAGACGCGATTTGAAGGGGATTGTCCGGAGATGAGATGTCCAGGACAAGCAAAGGGGTCTGACTTCCGGATACTCCCAGATAAGCATACGCGCCATCAACGATCACTTGAGAGATGTTACTGCTCGGTTGCGGTGTAAATCGAGCCACAGATGATGGCGTATTTGAATCGGTGACATCGACGATCTCCAGGCCCGCCCAGCCCTGAGCGAGGAAAGCATACCTCTTTTGGTTTTGCTGATAAACATCCACGCTTTCTGTGGACCGCGTATGAAAATATGCACTTTGTCGCACGAACTGATGGTCACTCATTTCAAGGATATAGATTCCTTCGTCGCCCGCAAGATAAAGATTGGAGTCAAGCAAGACGGCGCTTCGGGCGTGGCTTACGTTGCTTCGCCATTGGATTCTGGAGGGCGACTGGGGCGTGGAGATATCAAAGACAAACAGCCCCCCCAAATTGCCCCCGCCATCCCAGGCTGGCCCACCCGCCGCGGCAAATAACCGATTCGATTGCACGGTCATTTCCCGGGTGGTGATGGGCAGCCAAAGAGAA
>DRQW01000032.1 GCA_011371305.1 Anaerolineae bacterium
AAGTCATCCAACCAACGGAGCGTGAAGATGTAGCTGAAAGCCAGCAGCGCGCGAACCAGATTGGAAAAAATGATGATGTATTTCTTGGGCACCCGGTCAATGACCGTCCCCGCGACAAAGGAGAAAAGCACCGGGGGCAGGCTAAAGGCCACGATCATCAATCCGATCTGCAGGCTTTGGCCGGTCAGGCGCTCGATGAGCACCAATTGGACGAAATGGATGCCATTTTGTGCGGTCAGAGAAAGGAGCTGGGCCAGCCACAATCGTCTGAACGCAGGGATTTGGAGTACGGGCTTGTATTCAGAGATGCTGGAGGTCATGGGGGAAAGGATTGGCCTCAATGCGAAAAGTTCGCTGAGCCAGCAGGGGACGAGTATAGTTAAACGTATGAACTTATTTTTGACGTTATCGGAGGGTCATGAGTCGCTCTCGCCATGCTGTTCCCGAGCCACGATACGCTTCAGAGAACGGCGGAATTTGTCGCGGGGCAGCATGAGGCGTCGCTGACATGTGGTGCAAACCAGGCCGATATCCGCGCCCGTGCGCACCACACGCCATTCCCAGCCACCGCAGGGATGCTTCTTTTTCAGACGAACGATATCTCCAACGTGGATTTCGATATATTGGGGCCGGGTCATGATGATGTGCCAAAGCTCATGAAGCAGTGCGAGGCGGGTAGGCCATTCATTACCAACGACGAGAATGGAAGCATTATACCAAGAAATGGCGATTTTACAGATTCCCTTTGCGGACGAAGAACGAATTCTTGCAGCTTTTAGCGGAAAACGAGTAAACTTCATGGTATGACCCATCCTGTTCATTCCTCTCCCAACCCTTCCCCATCCGCCGGAAAGCTCCTCTCGGGGGGGCTTTTGGGCTTGCTTTTGGTAATTTTCCTCGCGTCCTTCCTGTACGCGAGTTTCCTGTTTTTCCGCACTGCTCGTGCCATCCTGCTTGCCTCACCCCAAGCCGAAACCCATCCCTTGTTGCTACGGGCCGATCATGAGGAGGAGGCGCAACAAGCACTGGCCGAAGCCCCACAAGGCCCACAAAACCAGCTCAGTCAACTCCTCCCTGGCACCTCCCGAGATGCCACGCCTGAAATCCCCCTCGATTCCTTCTGGGAAACGCAAGAGCCCGTTAACATCCTTCTGCTGGGGATCGATCAGCGGCCTAACGAAAAAGGTTATTTCCGAACTGACACCATGATCTTGCTCCACATCAACCCCAAAACGGGCGATGTGGGCATGATTTCCTTCCCGCGCGATCTGTGGGTGGAGGTGCCGGGGTATTGGGAAACGCGCATCAACAGCGCGCACGTCATTGGCGATGCCAAAGGCTATCCGGGCGGCGGCCCCGCGCTGGCCAAGAAGACCGTGGAAAACCTCATCGGCCAGCCTGTGCATTATTACGTGCGCATCAACTTCGAGGGCTTTCGTAAACTGCTGGAGGAGATCGGTTGCATCGAGATCGATGTGCCTAAGCTCATCGACGATCCCACCTTTCCTGATGACAATTATGGTTACGATCCCCTTTACATCGAACCAGGCCATTATTGCATGGATGCCGAACTGGCCTTGAAATACGCCCGGACCAGGCATGTGGACAGCGATTTCGGGCGGATGGAGCGGCAACAACAAGTGATCCTGGCCATCAAAGACAAAGTATTGAGCACAGGCGAGCTTCCCCGGCTCATCGTGCGCGCCCCAGCCCTGCTTAACATCCTTTCCGACGCCATCCAGACCGACATGCCTTTGAGTAAAATGATCGCATTGGCCAACATGGCCCGCAACATGAAGCTGGATAACATCCGACGCTTGATCATCGACGTGGACATGGTAGAGCCCGCGATCACCGATACAGGCGCGTGGGTGCTCATGCCCAAAATGGATCGCATCCAGGCTGCTATCCATGATTTCTTCGCAGCGGACTATGTGGAAGAGCCGGGCCAGGGCGAAGCCATCCCCCCCACCGCCACTTCGCCCGCGACGACGCCCTCCCCTGGCACTGCATCGCCCCAACAGGCAGTGCGCATCATCGTGCTCAACGGCACAACAACCTCTGGCCTGGAAAAAGAAGTCTCCGATGTGCTCCTTTCCTATGGATATAACATCGTGGGTATTGGGCAGGCAGACCGCAACGATTACGCCACGACCCAGATCATCGAAAGTGGGGGAGATGAGCGTATTGTGCGGGATTTAGCGGATCTCCTCGGTGTTTCGGATCAAGATATCCGCCCCGGCTCCCCCGACCAGCTCCAGGCCGATATCGTGATCATCCTCGGCGCGAACTTCGTGATGCCGGAATAAGAGCGCAGGGGGCTTTGTGACCAAGGCTGTGGACGGACCTGCGCGGCCGGGTGGGTCCGCCTACCGATGGGGAAAATACCATGGAGCCAAAGGTGAAACTTCCGAGAGACCGGAATTTCCGGGCGATTTTCACGCGTTTTTTGTCAGGATGAAAGCCAGCTTACTGTCAAGCGACTACATCGAGGGTATGCTGGAGACAACCCTGTGCGGTTTTCGTCTTTGTGATGTTTCACCTTTCTCGCTCACGGAGGTCGTCCTATGAACATTCCTGAATTCATTCCCAAAGTCCTGAGTCGCTTTATGGTTGGCCTGCCTCTGTTGGTCTTCGGCATCTTGCATTTCATGCAAGCACAGAACATGGCCGGATTGGTGCCGAAATTTATTCCCGGGGGTATCATCTGGGTTTACATTACCGGGCTCTTTCTCATCCTCGGTGCAGTGGGGATCATGGCCAACCAGCGGTATGGCAAACTTGCCGCGCTGCTGGCTGGCATCCTCGTCCTTTCCTTTGCCCTCACCATTCATCTCGTGAACACGTTGGGCGGCAATGCGGCATCCCTCTCTCAATTCTTGAAAGACACCGCCATTGCCGGGGGATTGTTCGCACTCACCGGATTGCTTAACGACTAGTCCCTCCGTCCTTCCATGCTATGCTGAAGGGAAGCGTTGCGGCGCTTCCCTTTTTCTTTGTATCCCGCCAGAAAGGCCATCTCCTGACCACATTGGTAAATCGCCCGCGCCATCACCACTATGCTATACTACGATGCGAATCCCAATTTCCCAATTTCTGATCTCGATCCTGCTTCATGTCCCGAATCTACGTTGCCCTTGACCTGGAAACCACAGGGCTTGATCCCCAAAAAGATGCCATCCTCGAGCTGGGGGCAGTCCGTTTCCGCGACGGTCAGATCCTCGATCGCTTCAGCCAGGTGGTGAACCCCGGCCGCGCGATTCCCCCCGCCATCCAACAAATGACCGGCATCAGCCAAGCCGAAGCCGACGCCGCGCCTCCCCTCAGTCGGGTGGCGTCCAAATTCCGCGCGTTTGTCGGTGATGCGCCCATCGTGGGGCATAATATCGGCTTCGATATCAACTTCATGCGGGCCAACGGGCTATATCAGCTCAATCCCCTCATTGATACTTTCGAACTGGCCCTCATCACCCTGCCCAACTTGCCCAGCTACAAACTCGGGCGGGTGGCGGAGCATCTCGGGGTGCATTTGGAAAACGCGCATCGGGCCTATGACGATGCCGAAGCCAGTATGCATATCTTCGAGGGAATGCGCCGGATCCTCATCGACCAAGTCCCGGCCAAAACCTTAGAACAGATCGTGCGTATGGGCCAGATCGCGAACTGGCCTTTGACCCTGGTCTTCGAGGAAGCGCTGCAGGAACAGGCCCGCCGGGGGTTGGGGCGCCGTCAGGTACAGAAAACCGCGCTGGATAAAGGCCCACTCTTCCGACGGGAACAGCCTCTCCAGCCCGTGGAACACCCCGAGCCCCTGGATGTGGACGCATTGGCCGCGCTGCTGGAGCCGGGCGGCCTCTTTGACGCATATTTCAACCATTATGAATATCGCGAGCCGCAAGTGGCCATGTTGCGGGCCGTGGCCGACGCGTTCAACCGCAGCCGCCACCTGCTTATCGAAGCAGGCACAGGCACGGGCAAATCCCTGGCTTATCTCATCCCCGCGCTGAGCTGGGCCGTAAACACAGGCCAACGGGTCGTGATCTCTACCAATACGATTAACCTCCAGGACCAGATTTATCACAAAGACCTCCCCGACCTGGCGGCTATCCTCCCCTTCGATTTCAAAGCAACAGTCATGAAGGGGCGGGCCAACTATCTCTGCCCACGCCGCCTGCAAAAACTCCTCAACCGGCCCGACCTCACCCCGGTGGATGTCAGCGTCCTTGCCCGCATCCTTCTCTGGCTGCCTCATACCGAAACGGGGGATGTCAGCGAGCTCACCCTGGTCAATGCCGCGGAACGAGCGGTGTGGCAACGAGTGTGCTCTGACCCCCACACCTGCTCTTCGGCCCGCTGCGGCATGGAATCGGCCCAGCCCTGCTACTTTTACAAAGCCCGCAACCGGGCCGAAGCCGCACATCTCATCATCGTCAACCACGCCCTCCTCCTCTCCGATATCGCCACCGAAGGCGGCGTCCTGCCCGACTATCATCATCTCATCGTGGATGAGGCCCATCACCTGGAGGACGCGGCCACCCACGCCCTCACCGCAACCCTCGACCACGCTTCCTTCGTCACCAAGCTGCGAGAACTGGCTCCATCGGGCGAAGAAACCCCCACCGCGGGACTGCTGGCCGATCTCATTACCGCGGTCCGCCGTGCTCACGTGCCCGACGACAAAACGGAAAAACTCATCGGCTATGCCCGCAGCCTGGCCGCGGCCATCCCCACCCTGGACATACACATGGCCGAATACATGGACGCACTGGACCGCTTCCTGATGCAGCACTTCGGCCGCCAGTACGACAACACCATGTATGACCTGCGCCTGCGCGTCACGAAAAGCGTGCGGGTCCAGCCTGCATGGGTGGATGTGGAGATCATCTGGGATAACCTGGCATACATCCTCAAGGGCTTTCTAGATGACCTGGGGCGTCTTGTCCGTGCGGTGGGGGACCTGGGCAACTATCCCATGCCCGAGCGCGATGAGCTGGAATCGGAGCTCACCGCGCGTTGGGAAGATATGGCCCAGGCCCTGGCCATTGGGCACGAACTCACCCTGGAACCTGACCCCAATGCCATTTACTGGGTACGCCGCTCGAAATTTACCGGCAGCCTGACCTTGAACCGAGCGCCGTTACACGTGGGCAACCTTATCGAAGAACACATCTTCCGTAAAAAAGATACGGTAGTTCTCACCTCGGCCACTCTGCGCACGGCCAACAGCTTCGATTACATCCGGGGGCGGCTCAACGCGTTCGAGGTGGAGGAACTGGCATTGGAAAGCCCCTTCGATTACAAAAAGAACGCGCTGGTGTACATCCCCACCGACATGCCCGAACCCAACAAGCCCAACTATCAGGCCAAGGTCGAGGAAGCCATTCTGCATCTCAGCCTGGCCACCCAGGGTCGCCTCATGGCCCTCTTCACTTCCTATGCCCAGCTTAAGGATGTGGCCAAAAATCTGCGCCCCCTGCTGGAAGAGGCGGGTTTCACGCTGTTCGTCCAGGGTGAAGGGGGTTCCCGCCAGCAGATCCTGGCCGCGTTCCGGGAGACCGAACGCGCGGTCATCCTCGGCACCCGCAGCTTTTGGGAGGGGGTGGACGTCCAGGGCGAGGCATTGAGCGCGTTGGTCATCACGAAACTCCCCTTTGCCGTGCCCAACGATCCCATCATCTCTGCCCGTTCCGAGACCTTCGACTCTCCTTTTTACGAATACTCAGTGCCCGAAGCTATCCTCCACCTGCGCCAGGGCTTTGGCCGCTTGATTCGTTCCACCAGCGACCGCGGCATCGCGGTTCTGCTGGATAAACGCCTGCTCAGTAAACGTTACGGTCGACTTTTCCTGGAATCGCTGCCCGATGTCACCCTGTGCAAGGCCCCTCTGGCAGACCTCCCCGAGACCGCGCAGCGCTGGCTCGCGGGAGAGGGTGAAACCGCATGCCCCAAGCGCCGCGTGCCATCCTCGCCCCAGCCATTGGAAGAACCCCCACCCTGGTTAGGTCAGGAGGGCGGGCTGTTCTGAAAATAGCATGATCGCTGGTCGCTGAAGGTTCGCAAACCCCGGTTGGGCGAGTCTGCCCTGGTGCGTATCCCGTACTGCGTATTCCGTCCAGTCGTCACGCAATACGCAATACGGAATACGGAATACGAGATCGGCTTCCTGCACCAACCTGGCTGACAAACATGTTTATCGCCCTCAATGCGAACATATTCACCTTGCCCATTTTGACAAATTCGCCACGATCCCTACAATGAACGAAAAAACCTACCCATCTTCCATCAGGAGAAACCATCCTCATGATCGGCGTTGAACAACTGCGCAAAGGCACCATCTTCAAACTGGGCGACGAACTCTATCGCGTCCTCGAATACGAACACCGCAAAATGGGCCGTGGCCAGGCCACGATTCGCGTCAAGGCCCGTAACCTCCGCTCCGGCGCCACCATCGAAAAGACCTTCCCCAGCGGCAACAAGGTCCAGGATGTTCGCCTCGACCACGCGAACGTCCAGTATCTGTACAACGATGGCCATTTTTACTACTTCATGGACACAGAAACCTACGAGCAGGTCATGCTGACCGATGAGCAATTGGGCGAAATGACTCAATTTCTCACCGACGGGTTGGAACTGAAGCTGGAAACCTACGAGGGCGAGCCCATCAGCATTGAACTGCCCAAGACCGTGGACCTGAAGGTGGTGGAAGCCGAGCCCGGTTTCGCCGGAGATACCGCCAACGCGCCCACCAAGAGCTGCACCACCGAGACCGGGCTCAAAGTCCAGGTGCCCCTGTTCATTCAGGTCGGAGATGTCATTCGCGTGAATACAGACACGGGGGAATATATCACACGCGTCACTTCCTGAAAATCGGTGGCGGAAGTCAACGCGCTGTTCTTTTTTGACATAGCCTCATCCTTATGCTAAACTGCGCAATTGCACCTGAAAAACCCATACTGACTGGATTCTCATCCAGAGGGGACGAGGGACCGGCCCGATGACTCCCCGGCAACCGTCCGCCCACTGCCGGGCGGCACTGGTGCCAATTCCGGCAGGCCGCGTAGCGCCTGAAAGATGAGAGCACCCGCTCAGTCTTCGACCACGACGCGCCTCCGGGCGCGTTTTTCTTTGGTTATGCCCATCGAACTCATCATCTTCGACGTGGACGGCGTCCTCAAACAAGTTGTCGACCCCTATATGCTCCTTCATCGCCATTTTGGCACGGAGGCGGAAGGGCGTCGCCACTTCCGGGCGTTTCGCGAAGGACACATTACCTACCACGAATTCGCCCAGCTCGACGCCTGGTCCTGGCGAGGCCGCCGCGTGGCAGAGGTGAAAGCCCTGTTGCGCAGTACACCCTACACGCCCGGCGCGTTCGAGATGGCCGCGGCATTGCAAGCCCGCGGCATCCCCTTCGTATTGCTCAGTTCGGGCTTTGATCTCAATGTGGAGGAGGTCGCTCGCGATCTGGGCGCAGCGGGCTGGTGTGCCAACATATTGCACCAGCACCGCGGGCGCATTGTAGGTCGCATGACCGTCCACGTCCCCTATGGCGGCAAAGGCCCCCTCGTGCGTGAAATCCTCCAACGTTGGGGGGTCGATCCAGCCCGTGTACTGGCCGTAGGTGATTCGGAGACCGACATTCGTATGTTCGAGCAGGTGGGCCACGCTTTGGCCGTCCGTCCCCGTTCGGAGGCCGTCCGCCAGGCCGCCGATGCCACCTTGCCCGATCTCACCGGCTTTCTCACTTTTCTCAGCAGCTTATAGATTGCCTTCAAACCCTTTCCCATTGCTATAAACCCTTGACCTTTCGCTATGTCCATCATCGTCACTGGTTCCATTGCCTGGGATTATTTGATGCGCTTCCCAGGCCGCTTCAAGGACCACATTCTTTCCGATCAAGACAAGCTCTCCGTCAGCTTCCTGGTGGATGAAAAGGAGCGCCATCGGGGCGGTACCGCGCCCAACATCGCCTACAATCTCGCTTTGCTGGGCGAACGTCCCAAGATCGTGGCAGCCGCGGGCCATGACTTCGAAGATTATCGCCAGTGGCTGGAGAGTGTGGGCGTGGATACCTCTCACATCGCCATCCATCCCGACGAATTCACCGCCACCTTCAGCGTCATCACAGACCTGGATCATAACCAGATTGCCAGCTTCCATACCGGCGCCATGGCCCGGGCCCGGGAAATCGATCTCCGGCCCATCGCCCGGAACGCCAACTGGGTCATCATCTCCCCCGACGACCCCGCAGCCATGGTCAACCACACTGCGGCCTGCCGTGAGGTAGGCGTTCCTTTCGTTTACGATCCCAGCCAGCAACTGGCTCGCATCTCCCGCGACGACTTCATGCACAGCCTGCAAGGTGCTTCGGTGCTTGCTGTGAATGATTATGAGCTGGAACTGGCCAAAAAGCTTTCCGGGTTGGATGAAGCCGGATTGTTAACCTACGTCCAGGCCATTGTGGTGACGCGCGGGCCCGACGGTGCCAGCGTGATCACCCGCGAGGGCGAGGTGCATGTGCCCGCAGCACAGCCCGAAGCCGTAGTCGAACCCACAGGGGTGGGGGACGCGTTCCGCGCGGGCCTGCTGGTGGGCCTGAACGCGGGCTACGATTGGGAAACCACCCTCAAACTGGGCAACACCGCTGCCGTGTACGTCATCGAGCGCATCGGCACCCAAAACCATCACTACACCCGGGAGGAGTTTCTGGCTCGGGTGAGGGAAAATTATGGGGAATTGCCCGCGCTGGAGACGTGTTGTCGGAGATCAAAGATTGAAGATTAAAGATTAATGATTGGTGACGTCCGGAGAGTCGTATTTTTAATCTTTAGTCATTCATCCTTACCCCCATATCCCGTCATCCACTCGATAAAACCATCCATCAAATCAAACCACTGACAGGAGTTTCCATGACCGCCAAACATTACGACATCAAAGACATCAATCTGGCCGATAAAGGTCGGCTACGGATGGACTGGGCTGCCAAGGAGATGCCCGTCCTCCGGCTCATCGAAGCACGTTTTGCAAAGGAACGCCCCCTGGAGGGCATTCGCATTGCGGCCTGTCTCCACGTCACCTCCGAGACCGCAAATCTGATGAAAACCCTCAAGGCGGGGGGCGCGGACGTGGTCCTCACCGCGTCGAACCCCCTCTCCACCCAGGACGACATCGCCGCGGTGCTGGTGCGGGATTACGACATC
>DRQW01000033.1 GCA_011371305.1 Anaerolineae bacterium
CAGCCGTTGGACTGCTATGAAAATAGATTCGGTAGGCCGGGAAACCGGTAGACCGGTAGACCGGGAAGGTGAGCAGATTGGCCCGGTTTCCCTGGTTTCCTGGTTTCCAGGTATACCGGGTTACAGCGCGAAAACAATTTACTCACCTGCTGACCACTGATGACGAAAGCGACCCCTGAACTCACCCAACACCTTCTTGACCTGGTGGATCGCTCCCTCCAAACCATTTGGGATGGGGATGCGGACACGTACGCGGCCCTGACTGCGGAGGACGTGTCCTTCTTCGAGTGGTACATCTCGCCTGTTCGGATTGATGGTCTGGACTTCCACTTGCGGGAGATCCGGGTACATCGGGCCGCGTGGGCGGGCGTGGACGCGCTGGAGGAGTTGCAGATCGAGCATGAGATTCTACAACCGCGGGTGCAGGTGTATGGCGACACGGCCATTGTGACCTATACGCTCATGGTGCGGGCGGTGCAGGGCGGGCGGGTGCAGCATCTCTCCCACAATGAGACCCGCGTCTTCCATAACTTCGGCGATGACGCCTCGCCCGATTGGAAGCTGGTGCATTGCCACAAATCGCCCATTGTGACCCAGCACAGTATGGCCGTGGTGCGAGGATGATGCCTTTTCTCTTGTGGTGTCGTTGGATGACATGGTATCGAGCCATCCTGAGGTCGGATGAAACCCCTTTGAATGAGATTTGACAATGATTTTCAGTGTGCTAAAATGAATGCCGAATACGGCTTATCGGCTGGTTTTGAATTGGTTCGTGTGAAAAGAAAGCAGTGAATGAGGTAAAAATAAGCCCTGTTGGTTGACTTGAGATCGTTCCAGGATCGTTATGGTGGTAATTTGAACAGGAAGTTCCCGTTCTTGGTATCTCATTATATAGGTTGATTTCGTCTCACTCTTACAAGAAAGAGCAAAGAAAGTTGGAAGCGCCAGAACACTTCCTTGCAGTATTCTCTTTTCTGAGATAAAATCTGAACATTACGTTTCGTTCATTCCCAGATACGGAATCGATAACCCTTCCCCACTCACTTTACTCAGGGAGTAGAAAGAGATGAAACGAATTCTTATCACAGGCTTATTTGTGGGCTTGCTTTTGGTGTTGCTGGTGGGCGCGGTCTTTGCGTTGAAAGGCCCGGCCTCCACCCAAACCGCTGCGCCCGCGGACACGACCGCAAACCTGGCTCCAACGGCCACAGATAGCTACAATTTTATCGCTTTGCCGTTGGATTCGACAGATTCCTTTTCATATACTGCTTCTGGTCTTGCGAATTACGTTGGATCTAGTGTTTCTGCAGTGATTAAATGGGATGCTACCAATCAGCAATATGTAACTTATACTCCCGGAGGGCCGGGTGATTTCGCACTGGAAACAGGTGGGGCTTATTTTCTGCTGTTAGATAGTACAGCGGATAACGTGCTTTCTTTTGTGGGAGATGTCCCGCCTCAAGGGAGTATTTCGTTTTCACTTGTAAAGGACACGGGCTCTGGTTGTAAATACAATGCAATTTCCATCCCGTTGGATCAAGGACAAATTACTATGGCGTCGGATTTAGCGAATTCTATCGGCGGTGTAGATGCCGTGATTAAATGGGATGCTACCAACCAGCAGTATGTAACTTATACTCCTGGTGGCCCCGGTGACTTTGCAGTCTCGATTGGTTATCCATATTTCGTTTGTCTGAACAGTTCTGCGCCTTCGACTTGGCCCTAAATTTACTTTAGAAAACTTCAACATCACGAATCAATCAGTCTAGATTCTCCCTAATTTTCCACTGCATGAAGGAGTTCTTCGTATGAAGCGGTTGCATTTGTTTTTGGGAACAACGATAACTATTCTGTTGCTCTTTGTTTCTGCTACAGTTATCTTTGCTGGTACTTATCGAAGCCCTGCCAAAGACACAACTTGTGATGGGACAAATTGTAGTAATGGATTTGGTGTTTATGTCCAGGCATCGGGTTCGCCAGGCGGTGGCCCTTGCCAACCGACTTGGGTCGGTTATATCGGCTGGGATTTGAGCGGCGAAACTCGTACCTGGCAAAGTGCCTCTCTCAAATTGACGGCCTATAATGTCACTGGTGGTCAACCTCCATTCACTTTCAAAATCTATCCCGCTAATAATGACACTTGGACAGAAGACGGCGCTGATCCGGGTTATGATTCCAATACTGAATTAGCTTCGGCTGTTGATGACTTGACGGATAATGTAGTAGAATTTGCCAGTGATGCACTTGGGAATTACTTCTTGAACAAAAAAGGTGGTATGGCAACCATTGCAGTTGTTATGACCGATGGATGTGGAGCGGTAAGCGGTACTGCTCAATTCGAGGATCGAGAGGGTTCCGGTGGAAACGCGGCTAATGAACCGGATCTTGTTTTCTGGACCGGACCGGTTGTCAACAGCACGCCCACCGCGGTTGAAATGAAATCGATTCGAGTGGAGGACAACACTCCCGTTTCTACGAACTGGCCCATGATCGCTGGCCTCTTCGCCCTGGGCACGGCGGTGCTCGTCGGCCTCGGCTATGGCCTGCGCCGCTCCAAGCAGTCCTGACCCTGAACCATTCTTCGTTAATCATCCCCTGCATAAAAAGGAGTACCTATGATGAAGCAAGCCAAGAAGACTTACCGAAAACCCCGCATCGTGCATCAGGGTCAGCTCAAGCAGTTTGCGGGCTCGCCCCTGGGCAAGAAGCTGGGTAATCCGTTGGGGCTCCCCGGCCAGGAATAAATCCCCAATCAACTCGATTTAATCCCTGAAAAGGATAGAAAGCCGACAGGTTCGAGCATCACCCCTCGGGCCTGTCGGTTTTTGCGTTGGGATCATCCTGCGGGTTTGGACTGAGCAAGGAGCGCCCGAATGACTATGCTGAGACGGCACTAGAACGCCAACTGGGCCTTGATGGCGTCGGGTAGGTTGGATTGTGCAAGTAGCAAAGGAATATAGCGGGCGTCGTCAGCTACGGTGAGGGGATCGAGCGTCATGGGGTGGGCCAGTTGGGAGTAGGGGACCGCGGCCTCAAAAGCCAGAAGCCCGGCCAGATCATCCACCTCGCCCGTGGGTTCGCCCGTCTCGGGCAGGGGCAGATGGTGTCGCTGGCTTTCATCGAACAACCCATCGTGATCCAGCTCGATGGTCCACACCTCGCGGGCCAGGTCGAAGGCTGGGGGCATGGCTTCCCGCTTCTTCGCCAGCTCGGGCAGGCGGCGCATGCCATCGGCCAGCCGGTCCCGGGCTTCGCTCAGGGTGAGCTCTCTTACCAAGGGATCGGTTTCGGCCTGGTCCAGGTTCAATGCCCGCCGTGACCGCCCCACGCGCAGTTCTTCGCTGATGGGGCCCAACCGTCGCATCAATCGTGGCTGCCCGTAGCGGGCCACCCCGTCGATGATCACCAGGGTGAGGCTGGTCTCGCGGGCGTTGAGCAGTCGGGCGTAAGGATCGCCCGCCCGGCCATTAACCACGATCAGGTCGGCCCGCTTGCCCGCCTCGATACTCCCCAATGCCTTCCCCCATCTCACGATGTCCGCAGCAAAACGCGTGACCATGGCCACCAGTTCCCGGTCGCTAAACACATCCCCCTGTACGGCATTCACCGCTTTCGCGACCTTCAACTCATGCAGCAGGCTTTTGCTCCCCGTGACGGACCAGTCCGCACCCAAGGCCATGCGCACCCCCGCCTCCTTCACTGCCCGTAAATCCAGGGTCTGGCCATAAAGCAACAGGTTGCTCAACGGCGACCAGACCACCGCGGCACCGTGTTCGGCCATGATAGCATAATCGGATGGGGTCAGCGCCAGGCTGTGGATGCCCGCCAACGCGGGGGTGATGGCCCAGCGCCCATCCGCCAGGTGCAACGCCCGGAAGTGGTCCCGCGCGCGTGCGTCCACACCTTCACTCAGATGAAGCAACAGGCAGGTGGATTCCTGCAACCGGCGCAGAAAGCGATCCGCGTCCCGCGCGTCCACATCCGCGATGCGGGTGCGGGCTTCGGGTAGCTCGGGATCATCTTGGGTATCCTCCACATTCCGCACAATGCCCCGATAGTAACGTCGGATGCCTTGATTGCTGGAAAGGGAGATGCCCTGACTGGTGGTTACGCCTGCTACCAGGCATTTCGCCTCGACATAACGTACAATGGCTTCAACGTAGCCCGGTGTGCGGCCCAGGATCACCATGGGCGTGCGCACGAATTGACGATATTCGGGAATGCGGGCCCATTGCGATCGGTTCGTGAATCGCCGTGGCACCTGCCATCGGGGTAGGATGTTGTAGCTGAGGTGATTGTGCAGTTCGAGCATCCCGGGGAAGATGGTCCCACCGGTGCGGATAATCGGGGCCGCCTCGAAGCCGGGGGGCGGGGCCGCAGCTGTGGGCCGCACCGCGACAATGCGATTCCCGGCCACATACACCACCCCCGCGGCCAACACCTCGAACGCGTCGTTCAGGGTGACGACCTTGCCTTCGAGCCCGTAACGGACGACAGGTTGGATAGTCAAAGTGGGAGACATGAAAACCTCGCAGTCTGATGGCCGGCGCGCCTGCGCCGATACGGATGAGCATGCTCGCACCAGGCCAGCGCTGACGAACGTCGTGTCATGATTCGCCATGCGATGGGATTTCTGCAGGGACTATGCCCCGCACGGAATTGATGAGGTAAACCGCGTCTGCTTGCGTCAGGGCCTCGACGGGCAACACGGCCTCCTGCACGTTGCCGTGGGCCAGGAGCTCCGCCCGAAATGTGCCGGGCAACAGGCCCGAGGACGCCGCAGGGGTGACCATCTTCCCATCCAAGGCCAGTATCAGGTTCGCGCGCGTGGTCTCGGTGAGCTCCCCGCGCCGATTCCACAGAATCACATCATCGGCATCAGGATGCTCCCGCAACGCGGCCGCGTAAACCGGCCGATGGGTGGTCTTATGCCGCAGGAAGGGGTCATCGGGTTCGACCGGGAAGGAGGCCAGTTTCAGGCGTTGAGGGCTGGGTAAGTTTTGTAGGGGCGCGGCCTCGATAGCTACCTGGCCTGCGGCGTCCACCCGCAAGCGCACCTTGTGTTCCCGGCGAGGCAGCGACGCGGCCAGCGCGTCCAGCTGGTGGCGAATGGCGGGCAAGGGGCAGGGATAGTGGAAATAGCGGGCCGAGGCGCACAGCCGGTCGAGATGGCGTTCCAGCAGGATGTAGCCATGATCGGGCGTCCATCGCAGGCTTTCCAGCAGTTGGAAATCGGGCAGGGGTTGGGTGAGCACCCGGGCTTTGAGCAGGCATTCCGCATATTCCTGGCTTGGCTCCGAATCCCATACCACGCCACTGCCCACGTGATAGGTCAGCATGCCATCGCGAGGATGAATCACCGCGGTGCGGATGGCCACGTTGAATTGGGCCCTGCCATCGGGTGCGAGAAACCCGATGGCGCCGGTATAGACTCCACGCGGGTCTGGTTCCAGGGCATGGATGATCTGCATGGTGCGGATTTTGGGCGCGCCGGTGATGGATGCGCTGGGGAAGAGCGCAGCCAGCAGGTCGGGAAAGGATGCGTCGGTCCGGGCCTGGACCGTGGAGGTCATCTGGAACAGGGTGGGGTAGGGCTCGATGCGAAAGAGATCGGTGGTTTGCACGCTCCCCACACGGGCGATGCGGCCCAGATCGTTGCGGATCATGTCCACGATCATGACGTTTTCTGCCCGATTTTTCTCCGAGGCTGCTAGTTCGCGCGCCAGCCGCGCATCCTCCTTGGGCGAGGCGCCACGCGGGGCCGTGCCTTTCATGGGGCGCATCCAGACGCGGCCGCCCTCGCGGTAGAAGAAAAGCTCGGGCGACGCAGACGCGATGGCCCAATCATCGCCCTGGATGAACGCACCGAAGCGGCCGCGTTGGTTGTGTTGCAGCGCCAGAAAGCCTTGCCAGGGGTCGCCCTGGCATGTGGCCTGGAGGGGGAAGGTGAAGTTGACCTGATATGTGTCGCCCCGGGCGATGGCTGCCTGAATGCGGGCGATGACCGCGGTGTAGCCTGCCGCGTCCAGGCCCGGCTGCAGCTCGCTCAGCCGGAAGGCTTGAGGTTTGGGCCAGGGGAGGATCTCGTGAAGGATAGGGGGCTCGTACAAGCCGAACCAAACCAGGGGGAGTGAGGCGGGCACGTGGACGCGCATGGCCGAATCGAACGCGGGCGCGGCCTCGTAGCTGATGAACCCCGCGGCCCAAACCCCCTCCCTCTGGATGATTGACTCCAACCGGGCCAGCAGCGGGGGGATTTCGTGGTATGCGTGGGCGGTGAGGACGCGACGGGGCGGACCGAAAGCCAGCCATCGGCCCGAACGCGCGTCGCGCATCCATACGAAACCTGGTTCGGGCGTGCATATCGATGAGCTCATGGGGTGGAATGATACCGCGACAGGGCATGAGCGGCAAGGGAAGCTATCCTCAAAATGCTTTTTCGTTTTCCTGTTCGTTATTGTGAACAGGAAGCGATGGTGTAAAATAGAGGCGATGAGCACTTCCTTGTCCGAGCTACCCACCTGGCTGGGCGTGTTGGAGATTGGTAACCAGGTCCTCGCCGCGGCCATCCTCATCCTCAGTTTCTCCCTGTTCGCATACGTCCTCACATTCAATCTGCATAGCAGAGTAGGGCGAGCTTTTGCCGCGCTCTTGTTGGGGATGGTCATCGTCTATTCGGGCGATGTGGTCCTGCCTCAGGTGAATTGGGATGAGAACTGGCTGCGCTTCCAGTGGATCGGCATCGCCCTGGTGCCCGCAGCGTATCTGCACTTCACCCGGGCGGTGTTGTTGGCCGTGTGGTTGAGGCAGGATCGGGTCAAGTGGCGATGGATCATCCGCGGGGCTTATCTCAGCAGTGTGGTTTTCGCCCTGCTGGCCTTGTTCACCGATGTATTGGTGCGGCCTCCGGCCGAGGCGGAGCCTGTCTCCAACTTGCAGCCCGGCCCGCTCTTCGCCCTGTTCACCCTCTATTTCGTCATCGCGACCCTGTGGGGGGGCTGGACGTTGCTTCAGGCCCGGGCGCATGTGCGCACCCACACCGCGCGGCGGCGGCTCAGCTATCTGCTTTGGAGTTTTGTGGCTCCGGGCCTGGGGGTGTTCCCTTACCTGATCTTGGTTTCGGGCGGCGGTGCCTCCAACCCCGAGCTCATCCTCATTCTGGCCAGCATCGCCAATGTGCTCGTGGGGATCATGCTGGTGGTGATGGCCTACAGCGTGGCTTATTACGGCGTCCTTGCGCCCGATCGGGTGGTCAAGCGTCAGTTATTCTATTTCATCCTGCGTGGGCCGGTGGTCGCGTCCATTGTCGTGGCCCTGATCTTCACCATTCCCAAAGTGGAGGCCATCCTGGGCCTGCCGCCGGACACTGCGCTCACCTTCCTGGTAGTGATGACCATCGTGCTGGCTCAGATCCTCATCTATCTGGGGCAACCCTGGATCGATCGTTTCCTCTATCGAAACGAGATGGAGGAGGTGACCTGGCTGCGTATGTTGGAAGCCCGGCTGATGACCAGTGGGGACCTGAGTCAGTTTTTGGAAAATGTGTTGGTCACCCTGTGTAATGTGTGTGAAGTGGATCGGGGCTTTGTGGCCCTGCCGGGCGAAGGAGAAGCCCGGCTGGAGGCAGTGGTTGGTGATGAGGAGGAGGCGCGACAGGTGCTGGCCCTGCCCGAGACCCAACGCCTGCTCACCACGACCCAACCCGACAGCGCATTCCATCAGGTCAACGGGTATGTGGTGCGTTGTCTGGTGAATCGCCATACCGACGAGAACATGGGCATTTTGGCTCTCCATGCCTCATGCCCTGCAGCCCAGGAAATGGACGAAGAAACGGCCACGGTCATCGAGCATCTGCTCCGGCGAGCGGAGATCGCGGTGGAGGATCGGCGGTTGCAACTGGATGTGTTCGAGGCGTTGCGCCCCATCCTCCCCGATATCGAGATCATGCAAGCCTTGCGGGGCGCGGTGCCCTATGTGATTGCGCCCGAAGCGGAAGAGGAATCCACCGAAGCGCTGACCAGGCGGCCGGAGTTTACGGAATGGGTGCGGGGCGCGCTCACCCACTTCTGGGGCGGCCCCAAGCTGAGCAAAAGCCCCCTGCTGAATTTACGCATCGTCCGGGAGAAGCTGACCGAGTACGACAACTCACCGACCCGGGCGCTGCGGGCCGTCCTTCAGGAGGCCATCGAGCACCAACGCCCACCCGGCGAGCGTCAGATGACGACCTCCGAATGGCTACTTTACAATATCCTCGATTTGAAGTATCTTCAAGGGAAGAAAGTACGCGAGGTAGCGCAAAAGCTGGCGATTAGCGAATCGGACCTCTACCGCAAGCAGCGGATCGCCATCGCGGAGGTGGCCCGCACCCTGGCTGAGATGGAAGCCGCGGCCCAAAATGGAGGCAAGGAGCCCGAAGGTCCGAGGTCGGAGGTCCGAGGTCGGCATGATAGTGGGAGCACTGTCCCCCCACCGCATTGAACACTGGTTTTTCTGAAAAGGCTATACATCCTTCCCATTGCAAGGCAAAAACCACGAAGACACGATGACACGAAGGTCCGAAGGGAAAAAGTGGTAGGTGGCAGGTAGCAAGTCGCAGGTGAAAAACGTTGCTGCCAGAAAAACTTGCCACCTACAAACCTGGATTGGCTTCGTTCCTTCGAGCCTTCGTGGCATAACACTTTGCAGGCGACCTGTAGTTCCAACTGATTACTGATTACTTCCCCCTCCCTACCGTCCCCCACAATGACAACGAGAAAACAACAGGTGCAGCGCCAGAAGATCGCGATCATCGGAGCAATGGTGGCGTTCTTCGGTGTTGCCGGCATGTACGAACTGATCTCCAATCCTTCCGGCAGACATCTGTTAGGATCTCTGTTGGGGCTGGGCGCCTGGCCCTTTGTGCTCTTCCTCACCGGGTTGGGCCTGGCCATGCTGTTTTGGCCCTGGCTTGAGTCGCGGCTCGGCAGTTATTGGTTCCCCGAAGCCTTATTGGGATTGCTGTTGGTTTACCTGGGGGGCCTTACCATCAGCAGCTTGTTACTCAAGGCCCCCGATCCTTTTATCGCCGCGTTGGATGGCCGCGGGGGCGGCCTGGTGGGCTGGGCGCTGGCCACGGCATCGTTGCAGGGCTTGGGCTTGTTGATCGCCTGGATGGTTTGGTTGGGCATCGTCGCGGGCGGTTTCTACATCCTTTACCTCTATACCCCGTTGCGTTTGCTGGCCATTCCAGGGGTTTCGGTGACCTGGGTCGAACCGCGGGTGCCAGAGCCACTGCCCGAACCCGGGCGCGTATCCACGACAAAACCTGCGGCCGCGGCTCAACCCGATCCTGTGCCCGCGGCATCCCGACCTGCTGCCCGGGCCCAACCGGCAGCAAAGCGCGCGCGCCCAGTCCCCGAGAAGCCATCGGAACCCGCGGCCCAGCCGGCAAAGCCCCCCAAGCCCAAGAAGCGCATGGCCGCGGCCCGGGCCATGTTGCGAAAACGACGCCGCGGCCAACCCGCCCCCCCGCCCCAACCTGCGCCACCCGCGTCACCCCCCCTGACCTCGGCCGAACTCCCACCCCTCAGCCTGTTGCAGCAGGTGGAAGAGGGCGATACCGCTTACGAACAGGCCCGGATCATGGCCAAAATCATCGAGGATACCCTGGCCAGCTTCGATATCCCAGCTAAAGTGGTCCAGATCAATGTGGGGCCGACCGTCACCCAGTTTGGAGTGCAGCCAGGGCAATATGAAAAGAACGGCCAGATCGTGCGGGTGCGCATCAGCAAGATCGTCGCGGTGGCGGATGATCTGGCCCTGGCGCTGGCTGCCAGCCCGGTGCGCATCGAAGCCCCGGTGCCGGGCAAGCCCTACATTGGCATCGAAGTGCCCAACCCCGAACCCACCCTGGTCACCCTGCGCAGCGTGCTCGAATCCCCCGAATTTCAAGCCATCGACAGCCCTCTGGCCATCCCCATTGGCCGCGATGTGGGGGGCGAGGCCGTGGCCGCGGACCTACACAAACTGCCCCATCTGCTCATCGCCGGGGCCACGGGCTCGGGCAAGTCCGTGGCCATGAACGCGATCATCTGTGGCTTGCTCCTCACCAACGGCCCGGACCGCTTGCGGATGCTCATGGTGGACCCCAAACGGGTGGAATTCCCCGGCTACAACGGCATCCCCCACCTCATCGCCCCTGTCGTCACCGAACCGGAGCACGCCAGCGGCGCGCTGAGTTGGCTATTGAAGGAGATGGACGACCGCTATAAGCGCTTTGCCGAAGTGGGCGCACGCAACATCGACAGCTACAACCAAAAGGTCCCGGCCGAAGCCCGGTTGCCTTACATCGTTATGTTTGTGGATGAGCTGGCCGATATGATGATGACCGCGCCTGAGACCATCGAGGCCAAGCTGGTGCGCCTGGCGCAGCTGGCTCGGGCCACGGGGATTCATCTCATCATCGCCACCCAGCGCCCCTCGGTGGATGTAGTCACCGGATTGATCAAGGCGAATTTCCCGGCCCGACTGGCCTTCGCGGTGGCCAGTCAGATCGATTCCAAAGTGATTCTGGATGAACCGGGTGCGGAGAAGTTGTTGGGGCGGGGAGATGGCCTGTTCATGGCTCCCGACACTCCCGAAAAACGCCGCATCCAGGGCTGTTTTGTCAGCGACGAAGAGATCCGTACCATCGTGGGCTGGTGGCAAGCCCGGGCACCCCAAGCCGCGCATGATCCCGCCGCGCCTCGCTTCCCCTGGACGGACCTCATGATCGAGGAAGCCAATGCGGATAACCTGGTTTTTGTGGCGACCGAGGCCCTTCGAGGCCGCGAGACCATCTCAGTATCGGCGCTGCAGCGCATGTTGAACATCGGCTATCCGCGGGCCGCGCGGCTGATGGAGGAATTGGAGGCCGCGGGCGTTGTGGCCCCTGCCGAGGACGGGAGGGGCTGGGTTGTCCTGGTGGAGGATTAGGATGTCGGCAATGCTTTGATCTGCCGCTCGATAGCCTTCATCAGCCGTTTGCGATCGTCCAGGGCAGGATCGGTTTCTGCCTTCCGCCGCGCGCTTTCCAGATAGGCGCGGGCTTTATTGGCATAGCCCAGGTTTTTGAATAACACCCCCAGATTGAAATCCACCGAAGCGCTTCCTGGTCGGATTCCTCGCGCTTGCTCCATGGCGGCAAGGGCCTCTTTCTCCTGGCCGAGCGCACTCAGGCTTGCGGCCAGGTAGAAATAGGCGTCGAAAATGTCAGGGTCGCGTTCCAACACCTGATGGTAGCGATCCACTGCTATTGCATACTGATGTTGTTGAAAGGCGTCCAAGCCCTGTTGTAGTAGCAGATTGACGTCATCGGTGGCTGGTTGGCAGGCCTCATTGGGCGTGCCGCAATAGGAACAAACCTTATCGCGGAGGGATACGTACGCGCCGCAGTGGGGGCATTGGGGCATGAGATGACTCCAGGAATGTTCAATCGTTTCAGATCGATGGCTCCCATGGTAACGATGATCTCATGGCCTGGCAAATCGAGACGCTGGAGGTAGAGCGGTAGCCCGAGAGCTCAAGAAAACAAGGCTGCATCCCTCGCCTGGTTTACAGATATGTTGAATATCGGTGTTTATCTGTGTGCATCCGTGTTCTCTTTTCATTGCATCGGAATTTGACCTGGAGAGGAAATTCATGTATGATAGCTAGTCGCAGGTCGGGCCTTCGGCCCGGCTTATGTATGCATCCCTGAAATCATTCGTCAGCCCAAGTCAAGTTCAGGAGAAACGACCTTGCCTACCATCAATCAGCTCGTGCGAAAAGGGCGCAAGCCCGTCAAGAAAAAGAAGAAAGCGCCCGCCCTGCTCTACAATTACAACGCGCTGACGGGCAAGACCAAGCGCATGCCCAAAGGTAATCCCTTCCGCCGCGGTGTGTGCACCGTGGTCCGCACCACCACGCCCAAAAAGCCCAATTCCGCGCTGCGCAAGATCGCACGTGTGCGCCTCACCAATGGCATCGAGGTGACGGCCTATATCCCGGGCGAGGGGCACAACCTCCAGGAACACTCGGTGGTCCTGGTGCGTGGTGGCCGTGTGCGCGACCTGCCCGGTGTGCGTTATCACATCGTGCGTGGCGCGCTGGATGCCGCGGGCGTGCAGGGCCGTAAGCGTGGCCGCAGCAAATACGGCACTAAGCGCGACAAGAAATAAATGCCCATGCCGTATTGCCGAAGCACGTTGCGGCACAGGCAATACGAATCCTATCGAACGCAGTCCCCATCTCAAACGTAATTCTTGGCAAGATGCAGGTTGGGCGGGCACCTCTGGGTAAAGGCTCGTAAGAGCGCCGAATGTGCCCCCTCGACCCGCATCTTGCATCATGTCTGGGGAACGTTCGGGGGATGAGATTAAAGATTCAAGATTGATGACATCAACGTCCATATGCCAAATTGATTGTTGAACATCAGTTACCATTTTTCAGGAGAGGATTATGCCTCGTCGTTATCGACCGGAACGTCGGGATGTGGTTCCCGACCCCAAGTACAATAGCAAGACCATTGCTCGTTTCATCAACCGTATGATGCGCGGTGGCAAGAAGAGTGTGGCACAGCGCATCATGTACGAAGCCTTCGACATCATCGAACAGCGCACAGGCCGTGATCCCGTGGAGGTCTTCGAGCAGGCCATGGCCAATGCCATGCCTCAGATCGAAGTCAAGCCTCGCCGCGTGGGCGGCGCCACCTATCAGGTGCCGGTCGAGGTGCGACCCGAGCGCCGCGAAGCCCTGGCCCAGCGCTGGCTCATCCAGTTCGCGCGCAAACGCCACGGTAAATCCATGGCCGAAAAGCTCGCGGCCGAACTCATGGACGCGGCCAACAATCAGGGCGCGACCATCCGCAAGCGGGATGAGACCCACAAGATGGCGGAAGCCAACCGCGCCTTTGCGCATTACCGCTGGTAAACTTGCGGGTTCCACGCGGTATCCTGACAGAATGAACCTCTTATGACCGTGAATCGTAACCTCGAGAAGATCCGCAACATCGGCATCATCGCCCATATCGACGCGGGAAAAACCACCACGACCGAGCGCGTGCTCTATTACGCGGGCAAGACGTACCGCATCGGCAATGTCGATGAAGGTACGACCGTGACCGACTTCATGGAGCAGGAGCGCGAGCGTGGGATCACCATCCAGTCCGCGGCCATCACCGCCGATTGGAAGGGGTATCAGATCAACCTCATCGATACCCCCGGCCATATCGATTTCACCGCGGAGGTGCAACGCAGCCTGCGGGTACTGGATGGCGGCGTGGTGGTGTTCGACGCGGTCGCAGGCGTGGAGCCCCAATCCGAAACCGTCTGGCGGCAGGCGGATCGCTACAGCGTGCCCCGCATCTGCTTCGTCAACAAGATGGATCGCATGGGCGCGGACTTCGACCGCACCGTGGAGATGATCCGCAACCGTCTGGGCGCAAACCCCCTGCCCATCCAGTTGCCTTTGGGCTCGGAAAGTGATTTCCGCGGGGTCATCGACCTCATCGAGATGAAGGCGTGGGTCTATACCGACGAATTGGGTGCCCGTCCCGAACAGGTCCCCATCCCGGACGAGCTCCGGGAAGATGCCGAACTGGCCCACGAGCATCTCGTGGAGGCTATCGCCGAGACCGACGACGAGCTTACCATCAAATATCTGGAAGGTGAGGAGATCACCGTCGAGGAGCTGAAGGCCGCGCTACGACGGGCGACCCTGAACATCGAACTGGTGCCCGTGCTCGCGGGCTCCGCGCTCAAGAACAAGGGCGTGCAACCCTTGCTGGATGCAGTCATCGACTACCTCCCTTCGCCCCTGGACCGACCGGCCATCACGGGCATCGACCCCACCACGGGTGAGCCGGTCACGCGCAAACCCTCCTTCGATGAGCCCACCACCGCGCTCGTGTTCAAGATCGTCACCGACCCCTACGTGGGCCGCCTGGCTTACATCCGCGTCTATGCGGGCATCGTCCGCACAGGCGAGACCTTGCTCAACGTGACTCGGGGCAAGAAGGAACGCATCGGGCGCCTGATGCGCATCTATGCGGATAAGCGCGAGGAGGTCAAGGAGATCGGCGCGGGCGATATCGCGGCCATCATCGGGCTTAAGCAATCCTTCACCGGCGAGACCCTGAGCGATCCCAAGCATCCCATCGTTCTCGAATCCATTAGCTTCCCCGAGCCGGTGATCAGTGTGGCCATCGAGCCCAAGACCAAAGCCGATCAGGATAAGCTGGCGGACGCGTTGCGCCGTCTTGCCGACGAAGACCCCACCTTCCGGGTGCGGGTGGATGAGCAAACCGGTCAGACCATTATCTCGGGCATGGGCGAGCTGCACCTGGAAGTCCTGGTGGATCGGATGATCCGGGAGTTCAAGGTGCATGCGAACGTGGGCCGCCCGCAGGTGGCCTATCGGGAGACCATCACCCAACCGGTGGAGGCGGAAGGCCGCTTTGTGCGGCAGACCGGCGGCCGGGGCCAGTATGGCCACGTGAAGGTACGCTTCGAGCCCCTGGAGCCGGGCAGTGGCTATGAGTTCGAGGACGCGACCGTAGGCGGCGTGATCCCCAAGGAATATATCAATGCGATCAAAGAGGGTATCCGCGAGGCCCTGGAAGGGGGCGTGGTCGCGGGTTATCCCATCGTGGACGTGAAAGCCACCCTCTACGACGGCTCCTACCACGAGGTGGATTCCTCGGAGATGGCCTTTCGCATTGCGGGCTCGCTGGCGGTACGGGATGGCATTCCCAAGGCCAAGCCCATCCTGCTGGAGCCCATCATGAAGGTGGAGATCCTCGTGCCCGAGGAATTCCTGGGCGATGTGATTGGCGACATCAACAGCCGCCGCGGGCAGATCGAGGGCCTGGAGCCCCATTCCCATGGCATGCAGTCGGTGCGGGCCATGGTGCCCCTGGCCGAGATGTTCGGGTATGCCACCCGTTTGCGCTCCATCACCCAAGGCCGCGGTACCTTTAGTATGGAATTCGACCATTACGCACCCGTGCCCGAGCAGGTGGCCAAAGCGGTCATCGCCTGATGAACATACAACCGTCATCGTATCGATAATCGGTTGCCATAAATTTGGCATTTCCCCTCAAACCTGGTAAAATACTTAAGTTTGCGGGTGGGTTCGTTAGGTAGGACGGCCCTTTACAGCCCGCATGCCTTCGGCGAAGTCGCTGCCGAAGGGAATTGCAGACCTGGTCAAAACGAGAGGAACGCGAAACCAGGCCACCGGATGGTTTCGGGCTCCTCTTTTATGCCCTCAAAACAGCGGATTTTCCAGGGTTTTTTGACGTAAAACCATCCCAACACCCTTTAGTCAACATTTATCGATAACGCCCTCGACTTTCTCACAAGGAGATTGTTTTATCATGGCAAAGCAGCATTACGAAAGGAAGAAGCCCCACGTGAACGTGGGCACGATTGGTCACATTGACCATGGGAAGACGACGCTGACGGCGGCGATCACGAAGACGCTGAGCCTGAAGGGCTGGGCGGACTTCACGCCGTTTGACGAGATCGACAAGGCGCCCGAGGAGAAGGCGCGCGGCATCACGATTGCCATTGCGCACGTGGAGTATGAGACCGAGAAGCGGCACTATGCGCAC
>DRQW01000034.1 GCA_011371305.1 Anaerolineae bacterium
ATTTTCATAGCAGTCCGACAGCGGGCCACCCCGCGCCGATACCGATGAAAATGCCTCGCGGCCAGGTTGGCGCAGGAAGCTGATCTCGTATTCCGTATTGCGTATTCCGTGGCGACGACTGGACGGAATACGGAATACGCAATACGCAATACGAACCTTTACCGATTCGCCCAACGTCGACCTGGCGATCCTTCCGCAGCCGACGATCATGCTATTTTCAAAGCAGGAGTTGCCCATGACCACCCAACGCACGCCCGTTCTCGAAGTCAAACATGTGACCAAGCGCTTCCCTGGCGTGGTCGCCAATGATGACGTCAATCTCACCCTTTACGAAGGGGAGATCTTGGCCTTGCTGGGGGAAAACGGCGCGGGCAAATCCACGTTGATGAATATCATCTACGGGCTCTACAAGCCCACCGAAGGGGAGATCTATGTGCGGGGGAAGCGGGTGGAGATGAAAAGCCCACGCGATGCCATCGCCTTGGGCATCGGTATGGTCCATCAACACTTTCAACTGGTGCCCGTGATGACCGTAGCCGAGAATGTGATGTTGGGGGCAGAGCGTGTGCGAAAGAACGGCCTGCTCGATATTAAAAAGGTGGCGGAAGAGATCCAGGAGCTTTCTCACCGCTATCATCTCGATGTCGATCCCTATGCCATCATCGAGGATCTGCCCGTGGGCGTGCAGCAACGGGTGGAGATCATCAAAGCCCTTTATCGAGAAGCCGAGATTTTGATCCTAGACGAGCCCACCGCGGTGCTCACCCCGCAGGAAATCGAGGGCTTGTTCGAGATCATGAGGCGGTTGCAGGCCCAGGGCAAATCCATCATCTTCATCTCCCATAAGCTGAAGGAAGTGCTCTATATCTCCGACCGGATCGTGGTGCTGCGGAATGGCAAGGTGGTGGGGGAGACGACGCCCGCGGAGGCCACCCAGGAGCGATTGGCGGCGATGATGGTAGGGCGGGAAGTGATTCTCACGGTGGAAAAGAAGCCCGCACGGCCAGGCAAGGTGGTGTTGCGAGTTGAGGGCCTGAAAGCCCATAGCGATTTGGGCGAGCCCGCGCTGCGGGGTGTGAGTTTCGAGGTGCGCGAGGGCGAGATCTTAGGCGTGGCAGGCGTCCAGGGCAATGGGCAGACCGAGCTCGTGGAAGTCATCACGGGCTTGCGCAAAGCCGAAGGGGGCAAGGTGTTCATCAATGGCGAGGATATGACCAACGCCCGGCCCCGGACCATCACCCAAAAGGGCCAAAGCAGCCATGTGCCCGAGGACCGCCACGGGTATGGCATGGTGGAGACCTATCCCGTGGCCGATAATCTCGTCCTGAACACTTACAACCTGCCTCCCTTTGCCAAGGGCATCACCATCAATCGCCCGGCGATCATCGAACATGCCAAACAGCTCATCAGCAAATTCGACGTGCGCACCCCCAGCCCACTGACCCCTGCCGGCAGCCTCTCGGGCGGGAACCAGCAGAAGATGGTGGTGGCCCGGGAGTTCAGCCGCCCCATCAAGTTGCTCATCGCGGCCCAGCCCACCCGAGGCATCGACGTGGGCTCCATCGAATTCATCCACAAGCAGATCGTGGCCAAGCGGGATGAGGGCGTGGCCGTGCTGCTGGTCAGCGCGGAGCTGGATGAGATCATGGCCCTCTCCGACCGCATCGCGGTCATGTACAAAGGCGAAATCCTCGATATCGTGCCCCGCGAAGAGGCGACGCGCGAAAACATCGGTCTGCTGATGATGGGCGTCCGACGGGGTGAGCAAGTCGGCGCTTCAGAAAATGAACGTGCGTCGTCTTGATGTTGACTTAGTCGTCATGGTAAATTATGGCCTACAAAAACCTGCGTGAATTCATCCGCCTGCTGGAAAAAGGCGGGCATCTGGCCCGCATCACGGTCCCCGTCGATCCCCATTTGGAGATCACCGAGATCGCGGATCGGGTGAGCAAAGGCCCCCTGGAAAAGAACAAAGCGCTGCTTTTCGAGAACGTGGTGGGGTCCGATATGCCCGTGCTCATCAACATGTTCGGGCATCCTCAGCGCATGGCCTGGGCTCTGGGCGTGCATGATCTGGAGGAGTTGCATCACAAAATGGCCCGACTCATCGATCCTCGCCCCCCCAAGGGGCTGGGCCCCGCGTTGGGTCGGGCGAAAGATATGTTGGGCGCGTTGCGCAGCATGGGATTGAAGCCGCAGCTTATCAAACGAGCGCCCGTGCAGGAAGTGATCAAGACGGGCGAGGCCGCGACCCTGGAGGGTTTGCCCATTCTCACCTGCTGGCCCAAAGACGGCGGGCCGTACATCACCTTACCGACGGTCATCACCCGGGACCCCGTCACCGGCACGCGCAATGTGGGCATGTATCGCCTGCAGGTGTACGATGAACGCACCCTGGGCATGCACTGGCAGTTGCACAAAGGCGGAGCCGAACACGAACGGGAGGCCCGAGAAGTGGGGGTGGAGAAAATCCCGGTGGCCATCAGTCTGGGCGGCGACCCCGCGGTGGTGTGGTCGGGCAGCGCGCCTCTGCCCCCCAACGTGGATGAATTCCTGCTCGCAGGGTGGCTGCGGGGCAAGCCCGTGGAGTTGGTGAGATGCGTCAGCCAGCCCCTGGAGGTCCCCGCGCACGCGGAGATCGTCATCGAAGGCTGGGTGGACCCCAACGAGAAACGCCTGGAAGGCCCCTTTGGCGACCACACGGGCTACTACACCCCGCCCGATCCCTATCCCGTCCTCCACATCACCGCGGTCACTCACCGCAAAGACGCCATCTATCCCACCACCGTCGTCGGCCTGCCCCCCATGGAGGATTACTGGATGGGCAAGGCCACGGAGCGGCTCTTCCTGCCCCTGATGAGGCTGTTCCAGGGGGAGATCGTGGATTGGAACATGCCGCCCGCGGGGGTCTTTCACAACCTCATCTTCGTCTCCATCAAAAAGCGCTATCCGGGCCACGCCCGCAAGGTCATCAATGGCCTGTGGGGCATGGGTCTGATGGCTCTGACCAAAATGATCGTTATCTTCGACGAGGATGTGGACGTGCAGAACGAGCAGGAAGCGTTTTTCCACATGCTTGGGAATGTGGACTGGAGCCGGGATGTGATCATCCAGAACGGGCCCGTGGATGCCCTGGACCACGCCAGCTATCAGTTTGCGTTCGGCGGCAAGATCGGCATCGACGCCACCCGCAAGTTGCCCGAGGAGGGCTACACCCGTGAATGGCCCGAGCTGGTACGCATGTCGGACGAAATCAAGGAGCGGGTGACCCGGCGATGGACGTTGTATGGGTTGGAGTGAAAAGTGAAAAGGATTAGTAACTACTTTCAAAGCAGTCCAACGGCGGGCTTGCTCGCGCCGATACCGAGAAAAATGGGAACGCAGATTTGCACAGATGCTTCGCAGCACTGATTTCCGCAGATATTCGTCATGCTGAGCGAGCGAAGCGAGCGCCATGCCGTGGTTTTTGCGCTTCGCTAGATTCCTCGGTCGCTTCGCTCCCTCGGAATGACGTCACAAGGCTCTACTGATTACTGATAACTGATCACTGATTACTCTATTTTCAAAGCAGTCCAACGGCTGGCTTGCCAGCGCCGATACGGACGAAAATCGTGGGCGGTAACCCGGTACACCTGGAAACCAGGAAACCAGGGAAACCGAGCCGATTCGCTCCTCCACCCAGTCTCCCGATCTACCGGTTTCCCGGCCTACCAAATCTATTTTCAAAGCAGTCCGACGGCGGGCCACCCCGCGCCGATACCGACGAAAATGCCTCGCGGCCAGGGCGGCGTGACTCGTATTCCGTATTGCGTATCGCGTAACGACTGGACGGAATACGGCATACGCAATA
>DRQW01000035.1 GCA_011371305.1 Anaerolineae bacterium
ACAGTCGCACATCCTTCAGGTTCTGGCCGCCCGTCTGGCGGATGAGGGCCTCGACCACGCCCGCGGGGATGTTTTCATCCACCAGGAAGGCCATGTCCTCCTTCACCGGCGGGAAGTCGCTGATGGGTTGGAGTTTCTTGGGCGTTTGGATGTAGGGGATGAGGGGGTCCAGTTGGAACGCGGCCAGGACCACGGGCCGGTCGCCCAGGTCGAAGGCTTCCCGGATCTTGGGGTGGATTTCGCCCACGCGGCCGATGCGCTTCCCCTTGAGATAGATGGCCGCGGCTTTGGGTCCGAACGCGTGCGCGCCCTCGGCCTTGAACTCGACATCCTCCAGCGCGCCCAGCCGCTGGAACATGGCCTCCAACATGCCCTTGGCGTCGTAGAAGTCCATGGGCGCATCATCGCCGCCGTACCAGCCACCCGGGTCGCGCGGGCCGGTGAGGGCGATGGCCGCCAGTCGCACTTCGCCCGGCAGCACGCCATCCCCCAGCTCGGGCCGGTAGGCCAGGCCGATCTCGAAGGTGGCCATGCGGTCGGTGTAGCGCAGGTTGCGCTGCAGGTTCTCCATGGTGGTCACGCCCAGGCAACGACGCAGCACGCTGCGTTCCTGGCTCAGGGGATTGGCCAGGCGCACGAATTTCTCGGGCCCGGGCGCGTTCTCCGGGTCCTCGGGGTGCATCTTGCGGTAGTTTTCGATGGAGGTCAGGGAATAGTTGATGACCTCCTGCAGGCCCATCCCGGCCAGGATGTCGCGCAGCCGCTCCTCCAGCTCATAGGGCCAGTTGCGATGCTGAGGCGGTAGTTCGTCGGCCAGCAGGGTCTCGGGGATGTTGTCGTAGCCGTAGATGCGGGCGATCTCCTCCAGCAAATCCGCGGTGATGTTCACATCCAGCCGATACCAGGGCACGGTGGCCCAAATGACCGGGCCTTCCTGGCTCACATCCACATCCACCCGGGGCGGCAGCCCCAATTCGACCTTGACCGCGGCCTCCTTGCGCTTTTCCACGCGCACGTCAAACTCCAGCCGCTTGAGGATGGCGATGATCTCCTCCTGGCTCAGGTCCAGGCCCAGCCAGCGCTGCACATCCCGCACGGTGACGGGCACCTCGACCACGGGCTGCGGCCGCGGGTAATCCTCCACGATGCCATCCGCGATGTTGCCGCCGCCCAGGTCGGCCATGAGCTGGGCACCCCGCACATTGCCGATGGGGTCCAGTTCCGGGGGCACGCCCCGGCTGAAGCGGTACGCGGCCTCGGAGGGCAGCTTCAGCTTCTTCGCGGTCTGGCGGATGTTGATGAAGTTGAAGGAGGCGGATTCCAGCAGCACGTTGCGGGTGGTCTCGGAGACCTCGGTCTCCAGCCCGCCCATGACGCCGCCGATGCCCACCGGCCCCACCTCATCGCAGATCATGAGGATGTCGGGGTCCAGAGTGCGTTCCACGCCGTCCAGGGTGGTGAACTTCTCGCCCGGCTTGGCCCGTCGCACGATGATCTTCACCTTGTCCTTGCCGATGCTTTTTGCCCGGGCCAGCAGCTTGTCGTAGTCGAAGGCGTGGAGGGGCTTGCCCCATTCGAACATGACGTAGTTGGTCACATCCACCAGGTTGCTGATGGGCCGCTGCCCTACCAGCTTCAGGCGGTATCCCATCCAGAAGGGCGAGGGGCGCACCTCCACATCCCGGATGATGGTGGCGGTGAAGCGGTAGCAGAGGTCGTCGTCCACGATCTCCACGTCCACGTAGTCGCTCGCGGGCGGGGGCGAGGTCTGCCAGGTGGGGAGCTGGATGCGGTGAGGGATGTCGAGGATGGCCGCGACCTCCCGGGCCACGCCGATGATGGAGGCGATGCGGATCATGTTCGGGGTGACGTCGATGTCCAGGACGACGTCGCCCAGGTAATCGGCCAGGGGCGTGCCCACGGGCGCGTCGTCGGGCAGGATGATGATGCCCTCGTGCTCGTCGGAGATGCCCAGCTCCCGTTCGGAGCAGACCATGCCCTGGGAGAGGATGCCGCGGATCTTGCCCGGCTTGAGCTTCTTTGTCTTGAACGTGTCCGCGTAGGCGTCGATGAGGACCGCGCCTGCGGTGGCGAACGCGACCTTCTGGCCGCGGTCGCCTGGTTTCAGGTTGGGCGCTCCCGTGACCACGGTCAGGGGTTCGTCCGCGCCGTAATCCACGGTGACCAGGGTCAGGCGGTCGGCGTTGGGGTGTTTCTCCACCCGCACGACCTCGCCCACGAAGATTTTCTCCCGGTCCCAGGCGATGCGGCCCGGGCCGGTGACCACGTCTCCCGGTTTCATCTGCTTCTGTCGGCGCACCGATTCGGGCGGGAGCACGCCGATGTATTCCACATTGACCACTTCCAGCCCCGCCAGGGTGAGCCGCTCGATGAGCTCATCCACGGGGATGGGGATGTCGACGTATTCTTTGAGCCAGGATAACGGTACTCGCATAATTGCCTCGCTTTTTGTCTCACGCAAAGACGCCAAGACGCCAAGGGAAAAAGGGGCAAAGAAAAGGACTGGCGCCTTTTGCGGGAGAATGTGTTTGAATGGTTAATCGGGCATGCCGTTGGCAACCCGTACAATGTTTCGTTTAATGCGTGAAGCGCCGAAGTTGATTAACAGACCAAGGCGCTTGTCCAGTAGGCGCAAATAGGTGAGCAGTTGTTTGGTGTGAACAGGCAAGAGCTTCTCGACCGATTTCAGTTGGAGAACGACCAGATCTTCGACGATCATATCCGCGCGGTAAGCCATTTCTTGCAACACGACGCCATCATAAATCAAGGGAATGGGGACTTCGGTTTCCACGTACAAGCCGCGCTTTTGCAGTTCATAATTCAACGCAACGACGTAGGCCGATTCCAATAGGCCAGGGCCAAGGCTTACATGGACTCGATAAGCCGCATCGACCACAACCTTCGCAATCGCATTCTCATCCATCTTTCTTCCTTTCTTTTTCCTTTGCGACTTTGCGTCTTTGCGTGAGATCAGAACTGCTCCAGGAAGCGCACGTCGTTGCTGTAGAAATAGCGGATGTCGTCCACGCCATGGAGGAGCATGGCGATGCGTTCCGGGCCCAGGCCGAACGCGTAGCCCGTCCACTCGTCGGGGTCGTAGCCGCCGTTGCGCAGCACGTTGGGGTGGACCATGCCGCAGCCCAGGATCTCCAGCCAGCCGGTGTATTTGCACACCCGGCAGCCCTTGCCCCCGCACAGGATGCAGTCCACATCCACCTCCGCGCTGGGTTCGGTGAAGGGGAAGTGGGAGGCGCGGAAGCGGAGTTTGCGCCCTTCGCCGAAAAGTTGGTCCACGAAGGCTTGGAGCGTGCCCTTCAGGTCGGCGAAGGTGATGTGCTTGCCCACGGCC
>DRQW01000036.1 GCA_011371305.1 Anaerolineae bacterium
GCATGCCGGTCGCGGACGCGTTGCAACGCGTCCCCGCCTGGGCCATCGCCTTTGCCGCGCCCCATACCCGCCGATACAAAGCCTACGCCAATCTGCTCCTGGGCGAACCGGACAGCCTGGTGACGCTGACCGTGGAGGATGCCGCAGGTATCAGCCGGGAGGTCACGCTCCGCCGCCAACCCCTGCCGAAATCGACTTGGCAGCCCGTCGAAAGTCGTCGATTGGAGGATGGATGGGGATATATTGCGGTGCGCACTTTGCAGGGCGGCCCGGGCCTGGTCAAGGCGTTCGACGCGGCCCTGGATAACCTGCTGGATACGCCCGGCCTCATCCTCGACCTGCGCTCCAATGGTGGAGGCAACTCCCTGTGGGGTGAACGCATGGTGGGGCGCCTCATCACCGAAACGATGCCCTATGGCGAAGAATGCTTTCGCGCGCGTCATCCCATGCATCGCTGGGTGCGCGGCTGCCATGAACTCCGCGTCACCCCGCGAGGGAAGCCCTACCGCGGGCCCGTGGCCGTGCTCGTGAACACAAACGTACACAGTTCCGCGGAATGGATGGCCGTGGCTCTGTGCACCACGGGCCGGGCCCGGTGCTTTGGCCGCACCACCGCGGGTAACACCGGCAATCCTGTTCCCTTCTACCTGCCAGACGCCACCGTCTATTACAGCACGGGCGATTTCCACTTGCTGGACGGTTCCCGGCTGAACGGTAGCGGCATCCGCCCCCACGAGATCATCACCTGGACGTTGGAGGATATACGGGCCGGGCACGACCCCGACCTGGAAGCGGCCCGGGCCTGGCTGAAAGCAACCCTTTCCCAGAAATGATCGGCTCTCGCTCTTTATGGTAAAATTTAGAAGCGGATGTCGCGTATCCGTTCGACGGCGGGCCAACCCGCGGCGGATACGAATGAACATACCTCGCGGCCAGGTTGGCGCGGGAAGCTGATCTCGTATTCCGTATTGCGTGGTGACGACTGGACGGAATACGCAGTACGCAATACACACCATTGAGACTCGCCCAACCTGGACTTTACGAACCTTCAGCGACCAGCGCTCATGCCATTTTCGGAACAGTTGAATCCAAACGCCATGCCCAAAAACACCCACCTCATCCCCTCATCCCGCCCAGTCCTCTCCATCATCGCGCCGGTTTACAACGAAGAAGCCATCCTCCACGAGCTCTATCGCCGGGTCTCCCAGGTCATGGATGACCAGTTCGGCGAGCCCTGGGAGCTGGTGCTGGTCAACGACGGGAGCTGGGACCGTTCCTATGAAATCATGCTGGAACTGCACGAGAAAGACCCGCGGGTGCGCATCGTCAATTTCTCCCGCAACTTTGGGCACCAGATCGCGATCACCGCGGGGATGGATTACGCGCAGGGCCGGGCTGTGGTCATCATCGACGCAGACTTGCAGGACCCACCCGAGGTCATCCTCGACCTGGTGGCCAAATGGCGGGAGGGCTACGAGGTCGTCTATGCCATCCGTCGGGAACGTAAGGGGGAGACGTGGTTCAAGCTGTGGACGGCCAAGATGTTCTACCGCCTCATCAACAAGATCACGGGCGTGAACATCCCCCTGGACACGGGCGATTTCCGGTTGCTGGACCGCAAGGCCGTGGATGCGTTGCGCCAGATTCGAGAGCATCACCGCTTCATGCGGGGGCTTTCGGTGTGGATCGGGTTCCGGCAGACGGGGGTGACCTACGTGCGGGAGGAGCGTTTCGCGGGGGAAACCAAATACCCTCTGCGCAAGATGCTCAAGTTTGCCATGGACGGCATCACATCCTTCTCCTATCTTCCCCTGCAACTGGCCACCTACATGGGCTTCACCATCGCGGGCCTCAGCATCCTGGGCATCATCCTCACCATCATTTTGCGGCTTTCAGGTAGCAAAGCCTTCTACGGCCAGGCCACAACTCTGGTCATGGTGCTGTTTTTGGGCGGCATCCAGCTCATCTCCTTGGGCATCATCGGCGAATATCTGGGCCGCATCTACGACGAAGTGAAAAACCGCCCCCTTTACATCGTCGATGAAGCGGTGGGATTTGACAGCCCATCCAATCCAACGTCCCGCTTTCTTGGAGAAACCGAACCATGAGTGAGGAATGGCTCCATTCTCCCACTGCCTGGCTGCAAAGCCAGCTTCCCGCACATCCCCTGTTCCCCACCCTGACGGCCTATGAGCAGTGGTGGGAGGAAGAGGGGAAGGCGATCAGTGCAGCCGTCGATGCGCACGGCACGCCCTGGTTGCGGATGTTCGATTCCCAAGGTCGTCGCATCGATCTCATCGACTATCCACCCGACTATGACCGTATGTTGAAACAGGGCTATCGGGCCGGGCATGTGTGGCGGGTATTCGAAGAAAACAGCCTGCTCCCGTTTTATCTGCTGGGGTATGTCACCTCGTTTTATGATCCGGGATTGTATTGCCCGTACACCGTCTCGCTGGGTACGGCGATCCCGCTGGCCAAATATGGCGACGATGGCCTGAAAGCCCGATATCTGCCCCCTCTGCTGCGGCGGGATGAGGCCGTCTGGCAGGGTGCAACCTGGATGACGGAGATCAAGGGTGGGTCGGACCTGGGCGCGGCCGTGGAGACCGTGGCCCGCCGTCGGGGCGACCGCTGGTTGCTGACCGGTGACAAGTACTTCGCCAGCAACGCGCACGCGGAACTGGCCGTGATCGCGGCCCGGCCCGAAGGCGCGCCCCACAACGTCCGCGGCCTGGCTCTGTTCCTTGCTCCCCGCTTTCGGTCGGATGGGGAATTGAACTATTTCATCCGACGGCTCAAAGACAAAATCGGTACTCGCTCGGTCCCCACGGGCGAGGTGGAACTGCGCGACAGCGAAGCTTATCTCATCGGCAGGCCCGAATGGGGCATCTACCAGATCCTGGAAGTGTTGAACGTGTCGCGCGTGGCGAACAGTGTGGCCAGCGTGGCGTTGCTCCAACGCGCGCTGAGCGACGCCGCGAGCTTTGCCCGCGAGCGCATTGCCTTCGGGAAGCCCATCATCGCCCATCCCCTCCTGCGGCAACAATTCGACACACGCAAGACCCAACTCCGAGAAACCTTCGCCCTGGCCTGGGAGGCCGTACGCCTGCTGGATGAAGTCTGGCAGGAGACGCCCCGTTATTCCGACCGCTATCACCTGTTCCGCCTGGTGGCCCACTTGGCCAAATACTGGACCGCGGAGGTGGCGGTGCAGGCCGCGAAATGGGCCATGGAGGTGTTTGCCGGCCTGGGCGTGTTGGCGGAATTCCGCGTCGAACGCTGGTGGCGTGAGGCCATGATCTTACAGATTTGGGAAGGCACGCCCCATCGGCAGATTTTGGACGGCGTGGAGGTGATGGAACGGAAGCGCGCCCATGAGCTCCTGTTCCAACATGTACAGGAATTGGCATCACAAAAGGAGATCGATGCCATGCGGGCGCGGGTGGAAGCGCATCTGGCCTTGCCGGTTGAGGAGAAAGAAGCTCGGGCCGAGGAGCTTTTCCGTGATCTGGCTCAGTTCACGGCCCGCTCGCTGGCCCGGCAACCCGTGCAGCTCTCGTGAATCCACCTCAGGTCAGGTTGGCGCGGGAAGCCGACTTCATTATGCGTCATGCGTAAGTTCTCACGTTTCACGCATGACGTTTCACGCCCCCGGGACTTCGCTGAACGTTGTCCTGACGACCTCAATTATTTCCCTTTGTGTCTTAGCGGCTTGGCGTGAGCCGCAGCATGACCTCCTGTGCCATTTCCCGGCCCAGCCTGCGCAGATAGAGAACATACACCACGATGGGGACGAATAC
>DRQW01000037.1 GCA_011371305.1 Anaerolineae bacterium
ATCTGGAGCACAATGGTGCTCACGGAAACGAAAAAAATGCCGAAATAGAGGGGAAGATGACGTCGGAAGGACACGTAGAACTCCAGTGTGCAGTGATCAAGAGCGCGCCGAAAGGGATGAAAACGGGAACGCTGATACCCGCAGATGCTTCGCAACGCAGATTTGCGCAGATCATTTTTGCTCTTTTATCTGCGTTCATTCGTTTCAATCTGCGTCATCTACGTTCCCTAATCCTATTCAAAACAGGCTCACATTTTACCCGACGCCCGCCCTTTCCCCCAACATTCACCCTTCCCAACCGCGCGTCCGATCGACCAACCGACCAAACGACCTCCACCCTTTTGCGCCCACACCTGGGCCTTGCTACAATCCATACATGATGACCGAATTGAAACTCACCCCCAAAGAAATCGCCCTGCTGGAGGGCGCGGAGGGACCGGGCGTACAGCGGGCTATGGAGATCGTGGTCACCCTGGGCCGTATCTATGGCGCGCCCGATCTCGTCCCCGTAAAGCATGTCCAGATCGCAGGGGTAAGCTACAAAAACCTGGGCGACGCGGGTGTGGCCTTTCTGAACGAGTGGGCCGAGGAAGGCGCGCGCGTGCGGGTGCCCACCACGCTGAACCCTGCGGGCATGGAGATGGACCGGTGGGAGGAGATGGGCTTTGATCCCACCTTCGCCCAACCTCAAATCCAGGCCATCATGGCCTTTGTTAAGATGGGCGTGCGCCCCACCCTCTCCTGCACCCCCTACCTCTTCCCCGACTACACCCCGGCCCGGGGCGAGCATCTGGCTTGGGCTGAGTCCAGCGCCGTGGCCTGGGCCAACTCGGTGGTAGGGGCTTACACCAACCGCGAAGGGGGGCCCAGCGCCCTGGCCTCGGCCATTGTGGGCCGCACCGCTCGCTATGGCTATCACCTTCCCGAAAACCGTCGCGCCACCCACATCGTGGAGATCCGCTGCCCCGTGCGCACCATCGCCGACTTCGGCGCGCTCAGCTATATGGTGGGCAAGCGCGTGGGCGCGGGCGTGCCCTGGTTCGCCGACCTGGCCGACTGGCTGCCACCCCTGCCCGATGATTTGACCCTGGGCGGCGAAGCGGGCGACCGGCTCAAGACCTTGGGCGCGGGCCTGGCCGCGTATGGCGCGGTCGCGCTCTATCACATCGCGGGCTACACCCCCGAAGCCCGAGACCAGGGCGAAACCCTTATCCGCCCAGACGCGCAACGCATCGTCGTGGACAACCTGGATGAGGGCTATGCCATCATGGACGCGGACCCCGACGTGACCGAGATCGACTTGGTCACCATCGGCTGCCCCCACGCTTCTCTTTCCGAATTGCGATACATTGCCCAACGCCTGCAGGGCAAGAAGCTGGCCACGCGATTGTGGGTCACCACCGCGCGCATCACCCGGGAGCGGGCCGCGCAAAAAGGTTGGGTGCAGGTCATCGAAGAAGCGGGGGGCGAGGTGGTGGCCGACACCTGCGCGGTGGTCGCGCCCGTGCGGGGGTTGGGCATCCGCACCATGGCCACCAACGCGGGCAAGATGGCCTGCTACGCGCCCATGCACAGCGGGGTGAAAATGCGGTATGGGGATATCGACCGTTGCCTGGACGCGGCCATCACCGGGCGGTGGGAGTAATCGCTTACTTTAACAGCGCAACAAATTCGTTAACACTCAAACCCGCTTGCCGTATGATTGCTCTCAACGTGCCGCGATCGAGGGTGTTCGGAGACTATCCAGGCAACAAAGGCTGAAGGTCTCGAAGTAATTGGGGAATATCCTGGTTGATAGTTTCCCACACCTCTTCCCAATCAACTACATCATACGCATGAATGAGATAATCGCGCATACCCGAAATCAAACGCCAGGGAATGGATGGATGGGCATCTCGAAATTCGGGCGATAAGCGCTTTACGGCCTCGCCGATGACTAAAAGTTGATACAAAATTGCCGACTGTGTTTTGGCATCATCCAGGAACTGTTCCTTGGTGAGTCCCTCGGAGAATGTCAGAATCAGTCGGGCTGCCTTGTCGATATCAAGCAAAGTTACATCATCCCGGTGCATAGCGTGTTTCTGGTTTTTCGAAAACAATGCGAGCTGTGTTCATAACCTCTTGACGGAAGAGCCAATTTGAGGTCGCATCCAATCCTCGCTGGGTAATCAAATCCACAGTGCGTCCCACCAATGCTTCCAATTCTTGTTTCATCTGAATATGGTCCAAAACACCCCAATGAGCATCCGCGTCGAATTCTACCAGCACATCCAGATCACTTGCAGGGTGATAATCATCGCGCAATACCGAGCCGAAAAATGCCAACTTTCGAATCTTCCATCGGTCACAAAATGCTTCGAGTTCGGAAGCAGGGATGGTTATCTGGGTGGGTGTTTCCATCATCCTTCATGTCATGAGGTAAGTTTTCTTGAAGGGACACTTTCAAAGCCCACACACCCGCAGGTGAACCTCCAGGCTGGCAACGGTGCCTCGTGCATGGGACCTGAACGCGCCCGCCGGCCCGAAAGCCGGGGCCCCTATCATTCTACCCGACCCCCGTTTTTCACACAACCTCCACCCACACGACCTCGGGCGGGCAGCGGAAGCGGAAGGGGGTGGATTCGCCCATGCCACGGGAGACGATCATCTGCCCGCCATGGGGCAGGGGGAAGTAGCCCGCGGGGCGGCTGCGGGGCAGCCGCGTGCCCTGGGTGTGGATGGCACCGAGGCCGGGGAGGATCACCTGGCCGCCATGGGTGTGGCCGCTGAAAACCAGCCCCGCCCGCGCGGCCTCGGGCTCGAACGCGAGGTCAGGATTGTGGGTCAGCAGGATGACGTGGGCGTCGTCGGGGACCGAGGCCAGGGTTTGGGTCAGACGAGGCGCGCCCTCGATCAAATCATCCACGCCCGCGATCCATAGGTGAGGATGATGGGGCACGGGCATGGCCCGGTTGTTCAGCAGATGAACCCCGTAGATTTGGAGTAGATGGGTGAGTTCAGTCACGTCGTTGGGGATGGTGGCGAAGCGTAGGCGGTCGTTGCGATAGATGCGCCAGGCCAATCGGGCCAGCTCGCCCAGCTCTTCGGTCAACACGGCGAGTTTACGTCGAGGTGATGCGGCCCAACGAAGTTGCCTGGCCATGTTCCGGAAAAGTTCGCCATAGGAATAGAGCACGTAATCATGATTCCCCAGCACCGCATAGACGCCCAATCGGGCTGGCGGAAGCCCCTGCAACAATGTTTCGACCGCGACGAGCCCCGTATCATCATGCAAAAAGTCGCCTGTAAGCAGGATGAGATCGGGCCGGAGCTGGGTGATAAGGGCCAGGGTTTTACCCAACCGTTGTCGTTGAATCCAACCGTTGGGACCAAAGTGTTGGTCAGAAAGATGCAAAATCTTCAACCCTGCGACCGGCGGCCAGTGAATCCGATAGGGATGCAGGGTCATACGCGGGCGTTCGCCCACCACGGCGTAGGAGAATAGCCCCGCTCCGGCCAGGGCCGTTGCCGTAATAAAAGTGCGGAGAAGCTTCATGCTGGGAGTGTAGCAAAGAAGCCCGGAAAATCAAAAGCCGCCCTGCCTATGAAGACAGGACGGCTTTTTCCAACCCAACCCCAAAAGGAGGTATGACGAAATCAGGAGGAGATTTTCTCGCTCAGGGCTTCTACTTTTTCAGCCAGTTCGTTGATCTTTTCCGTTAGGCTTTGCAGATCTGAACGGGTAGGCACGTTCAACATGTTGAGGATGCCCAGCATGGCATCATCGATCACGGATTCTACCTTTTGGTTGACCTGCTTGGCACTCTGCTTGGGGCGTTCATACAGGCCGCTCAGAATACGCCGACCATCTTTCTCGGCCAATTCACCTCGCTCAATCATGCGATTGATGATGGCTTCGGCCTCCTCTTTGCCCATGGAAAACAACCCGATGGTGGCCCGTAACGCGCTCTCTACGCCCGCGGCCACCGGGTTTCGACCATTTGTCGTGGCCTTTTCTGAGGATTCGGTTAGTTGATTGGCTTCGGCTGTGGCATCAATGGGCGTGATTTCTTCCTGATTCATGGAGGTTGCTCCGGAGTTGAGCGAACAAACAAGATGTGACGCATTGCGTTACGCCGAATATAACACAGTGCGTTATCCTCTGTCAAGTTCCGCCCACCAGCTTGGCATGAATTTTTCCCCACTCTTTCTGTCTGTGGTAGCATAACGACATGAGATATCTGGTTACCGGCTGTGCCGGGTTCATTGGTTCTCACCTGGTCGATGCCCTTTTGCAACGAGATGCCGAGGTCATCGGCATCGATTCAATGGTTCCCTTCTATGATCTGAACCTCAAGCGGCAGAATCTGGCCCGGGCCCTGGCCCATCCTCGCTTCCACTTCATCGAAGGGGACCTGACGAAGATGCCCCTGAAGCCCCTGTTGGACGATGTGGACGTGGTGCTGCACGTGGCCGGGCAACCGGGAGTGCGAGATAGTTGGGGCGAGCAGTTCGAAGCCTATACTCGCAACAATGTGCTGGCCACGGAGCGCTTATTGCACGCCGCGGTGGGCTCGGGCATCAAGCGTTTCGTGTTCTCCGGGTCATCTTCCATTTATGGGGATGCGCCTGAGATGCCTTGGCGCGAGTCCACCTGTCCGCAACCTCGCAGCCCGTATGCCATCACCAAGCTGGCTGCGGAACATCTTTGCCGAAGCTATCATCTTGATTTCGGCGTGCCCACTATTGTGGTGCGGTATTTCACTGTCTATGGTCCCCGTCAACGGCCGGACATGGCGTTCCACAGGTTCCTGAAATCTGCCTTGCTCGATGAGCCTATCCCGCTTTTCGGAAGCGGCCAGCAGACCCGCGACTTCACTTATATTTCCGACATCGTCGCGGGCACGTTAGCCGCGGCCGAAGCGCCCGACCACGCGGTGGGGCAGGTGTTCAACCTGGGCGGAGGCAGCCGCGTCGTTCTGCTGGACCTGCTGGAGATGCTGTCCGAGGTCGTGGGAAAGCCAGTGACCATCCAGCGCCTGGGCAAACAGGCGGGGGATGTGCGTCACACATGGGCCGACATCAGCCGTTCGCAGGCGGTGTTGGGATATGAACCGCAGGTGGGGCTACGTGAGGGCCTGGCCCGCGAATTCGCCTGGATTCGGGATGTGTACGACAGATAGTCGCTACAAATCGCAATGAATCTCCATCCAACATGCACGCGGGAAGTCGTATGCGTGATGCGTGACGATCGCACGGAGTACGCATTACGCATCACGCCAGTTGCAGCCTCGCCCGATAAGGATATTGCGATCTTTCGGCAAGCGCCGCCAGGATTATTTTCCCAGCAACATCGCCAGCAACCGCCCGATGAGGCCGAGGCAGCCGTCGGGAGGAGGGGGCACCGGGGGGAGGGGTGGTTCGGGTGGGCCAGGGGGCCCCGGTGGGGGTTCGGGTGGCGGCGCGGGCGGTTCAGGTTCAGGCACATCCCCCGATTTGGCCATCTCCCAGGCTGCGAAAGCATCCACCCGGCCTGCGCCCTGGCTGTTCATGTTTTCCCCCAAATCCACCGCGGTGGATTTCAGAACCTCTTTGATTTGCCGTGGGGTCAAAGAGGGATTCGCAGCCAGCAGCAGGGCCACCACGCCCGAGGCATGAGGTGTGGCCATGCTTGTGCCCGAAAGGGATGTGTAGAATTCATCGATTTGGCCGCTGCCCAACGACGTGCCCTTGGCCCGCGCGGCGATGATGTTTACGCCGGGCAGAACCACATCGGGCTTCACCCGTCCGTCTGAAGTCGGCCCTCGCGAGGAAAAACTCGCGACCTTGTCGTCATCCGTACTGGCCCCGATGGTGATCACTTCCCGGGCACAGCCGGGGGAGCCCACGGTGCGGGGCATGGGGCCGCTGTTCCCCGCGGCCACGACCACCACTACGCCCCGACCAGCCGCTGCATCGCATGCCTCCGACAAGGCGTCGGTGCCATCGCAGTTCATATCGCTGCCCAGGCTCAGATTCACCACCTGTGCGCCTTCCTCCACCGCCCAGTCCAGCCCGGCCATGACATCACTCATCCGGCCGCGGCCTTGGTCATCCAGCACCTTGGCGATATACAGCTCCGCCTGGGGCGCCACCCCACGATACTTACCCTGGCTGGCCGCGCCCGACCCCGCAATGATGCTGGCCACGTGGGTGCCATGCCCATTGCCATCTTGCGCCGAGCCCTTGCCCGAGAAATCCTTGCTTTTCCGCACCCGGTCTTTCACATCGGGATGGGCCATGTCGCATCCTGTGTCGAGCACAGCCACGCGCACCCCTGCGCCTTCATTGCCTGCAGCCCACACCTTGTTCGCGCGAATGTGGGGCACCGAGACATCCAACAGGGCGTGGACGGGCATATCGTACCAGATGCGCTCTACCGCGGGGTTTTCGGCCAATCGCTCGATGGTTTCGGGGGTCGCCTCGGTGGCGATGCAAGGAAGCAGGCGGATGGTGTGGCGAGGCTGAATGCCCGCATCGGCCGCGGCTGTGGCCAGGGCCTGCTTGGCGCGTGGGCGATAACGAACGATGATGGGAATGGATTGGGGTTCCGCGTCGGCCTGGGCTCGGGCCAGGGAAAGCACTTCTCGTAGATTGGGATGGATTTTGGGATTGGACATGACCACCTCTCACAATGCGCGAACATCCTGGTCCGGCTCGATACGCACCACGAGAGGATGATCGGCCAGGGCCATGAGCGCCCGGCCCGTAGCTCGCACCGCCAGCGAAGGGAGCAACGTCAGGCGTCGCCGGATATGGCAGCCAGCCGCAACCGCCGCGGATTCCACCTCGGGCGAAAGAGCCTGAACGCGCACGATGGCCGCAACCTCCTCATCGGGGTGTGCCTCAAGATAGGACCAGAATGTGGGGGGAAATTTGTCGGGGGAAGACATGGGGACGATGAACAGGATTCCGTATTCGGTGTTCAGTTCGGTATCCCGGAGATCTGCTGGTTGCAAGGAAACAAAAAGTAGGGAAAAACAATTTTTTCCCTTGGCGTGTGCGAGACAGCCTGGCAACAAGCCATTGGTTGCTAAGATAAAAGTCGACCGCAGATTGGGCACTTGGTCATCTCGCCCGCTTGCACCTGTTGCACCACCGACGTGGGCAACGATGCGCCACAACCGCCACAACTGCGCCCGTTCAGTTTGACCACGGCCAACCCGCCCAGCTTCTTGCGCATCGCTTCATACTGGCTCAAATCGGCAGCAGGAAGCTGCTTGGTGATGGTTTCCCGTTTGGCTTTTAGGCGGCGAGCATGAGCCACAATGGCTTCCTGTTCTTTTTCCAAAGCCTCGCGCCGAGTCATCCAGGTTGCCTTTTGTGCTTCAAAGGTTTGTCGTAATTGGGTCAGGGTGGCCTGGCTCTTTTCCAGCTCCATCAACGCCTCCAGTGCCCGCTCCTCCAAGGTCTCTAGGTGGCGTTTCAATGATTCCACGTGTTGTTGCACTGCCACCTGCTCGCGCGGATCTTTGATGCGTCCGCTATACAACCGCGCCTCCTCCTCTTTGATCTTTGCCTGCTGCAATGCCACCGCCTCCTCCCGCAGCTTTCGTTCCTTCTGCCAACGCGTCACCTCGTTTTCGGCGGCTTTGACCTGCGCCAACAACTTTTTCAACCCTTCGGGCGGAGTCATCGCCTCTTTGTTTTCTGCGAACTTACGCCTGTCCGCATCCAGCTCCAGATCGATTTGTTGCAATGTCGCCAGCAATTTGATGGTTCGCATGGTATCCTTGGAGGAAACAGGGGAAAAAGGGAGCTTACGTTTCGATTGTAGCATGAAAGCAGCAAAAATCAAACGGGGTGAGCAGGTGGCGAGTAGCAGGTGGCAGGCTGGTAGCGGCCGCCCTATCCTCGTTTCAGGATGCTGTATAAGCTCAGATCGCCTTCTCGTCCATCAGCCACGAATTGTTCGACCACGCGCAGCCCGGCCAACGCCGCCAGCCTCGATACCTCCTCCTGATCCAGTTCATGCGCGTATCGCACACCCCGAACATCCTCCCGCTTCCAATCCAGCAGATAATCCCCCGGCTCGATGTCGGCTTCGCTCAGACCGATGGTGGCCCACGGCAGGAGCTTGCGTCTCATGCGTGCGTTGTGGGTAAAGCGCCAGGTGGAGAGGATGAGGACGCCCTCGGGTTTCATGCACCAGGCCGCTTGGCGCACAAAGGCCGCACGGGCCGCAAAACCGGGGATGTGGTGGACCACGGCCAGGGCGACAACGACATCGAACTCATGGAACCCAACAGCCCAGTCGGACGTTGTGAGATCGGTTGGAATCAACGTGGCTTGCACATGCTGCAGGCCCGCGGTCTGCTCCCGGGCGATGCGCAGCAGGGTTTCGCTTCCCTCCAGCCCCACGTACCGCACCTGTTCCAGATGCCGGTCCAGAAACAAGGCGAACCGCCCGTTACCGCACCCCAAATCGAGGACTGCGCAGCGTCGGGGAAAATAGGGTATAATACGATCCCAGCCCGGTTGCGGGCCGAACCGCGACGCGGAAAAGGACGCGCCAAACCGCTCATAAAACTCACGGTTCAAGGCCAGCAGCTTTTCCTGAATCTCACGTTTCATCACCGACATTCTAACGCATCCCGAACCTGCTTTGAAAATAGCATGATCGTCGGCTGCGGAAGGATCACCAGGCCGACGTTGGGCGAGTCGGCAAAGGTTCGTATTGCGTATTCCGTCCAGTCGTTACGCAATACGCAATACGGAATACAATCTCGGCTTCTCCCGCCAACCCGGGCCGCAAAGCATCTTCTTCGCAATCAGCACGAGCTCCTCTGTCCTCAGAACACTGAACACTGATTACTCCCACCCCCCATGCCCACCATCACCCTCTCCAAATGGTCTGACGCCGAAGGCCGCACCCGCGAGGTTCCCACCGATATCGAGGAACTGATGCAGGTGTTGGAACGCATCCGCGCGGCCGAAAACTGGAGCCACAAGACCTACCTGGCCATCGTCAACGATCACGCCAAACGCACCGGCCGGCTCTTCTCCAAAACCGAGTTGATGGATGGATATCGCAAGCTGGTAGGGATGGGATTGATGGCGCCGGATCGCGAGCTGGAGGCCCGGCTGCTGCGCAAGCCCGTGCGCACCCACTCGGGCGTGGCCCCGGTCACCGTGCTGACTAAGCCCTACGACTGCCCGGGCGAGTGCATCTTCTGCCCCACCTTCGTGCGCATGCCCAAGAGCTACGTGCCCGACGAGCCGGGCGCCATGCGCGCGCTCCAAAACGACTTCGACCCCTGGCGACAGGTGACCTCCCGGCTGCGCAGCTTCGAAGCCACGGGCCACACCGCAAACAAGGTCGAGCTCCTCATCCTGGGTGGTACCTGGTCCGCCTATCCCCGGGATTATCGGGAATGGTTTGTGCAACGCTGTCTGGATGCCATGAACGGGGTGGATTCAGCCAGCCTGGAGGAGGCCCAGCGGCTGAACGAGGACGCGCCCTATCGCAACGTGGGGCTGGTCATCGAAACCCGGCCCGACGCGGTGAGCGTGCGCGAGATCATGCACCTGCGCAAGCTGGGGGTGACCAAGGTGCAATTGGGCATCCAGAGCATGGATGACCGCATCCTGGCGCTGAACAAGCGGGGACATACCGTGGAGGACACCCGCCGCGCGTTCCGGCTGCTGCGGGCCGCGGGTTTCAAGATCGTGGGCCACTGGATGGCCAACCTCTACGGCGCCACCCCCGAATCGGATTACGAGGATTTCCAGAAAGTGTTCAGCGATCCGGCCATCCGCCCGGACGAGCTGAAAATCTACCCCAACTCCCTGCTCAAAGAAACGGAGCTTTACCAGTACTACCTGGACGGGCGCTATCAGCCCTACGACGAAGCGACCCTCATCGATCTCATCGCCCGGTGCAAGGCCCATGTGCCCCGCTATTGCCGCATCAACCGTATTTTCCGCGACATCCCCTCCCCCAACATCGTCGAGGGCAACAAGAAGACGAACCTGCGCCAGCTTGTGCAAAACTACATCGTCGAACACGACCTACCCCGCTGCCAGTGCCTGCGCTGCCGCGAGGTGCGTCGCCAGAAGGTGCGGGCATCGGAGCTGCGGCTAGATATCCTCCCCTACGAGACGGACATCAACCGCGAGTTCTTCATCAGCTTCGTCACGCCCGAGGACAAGGTCGCGGGCTTCCTGCGCCTCTCCCTCCCCCACTCGCCCGAGGTCGTCCCCATCGACGAGATCAAACACGCGGCCATGATCCGCGAGGTGCATGTGTATGGCCCGGCGCTGGGGTTGGGCAAGGACAGCCGGGGCGAGGCCCAGCACCGGGGTTTGGGCGCCCGTCTCGTAGCCGAGGCGGAGCGCATCGCCCGAGAAGCGGGCTACCGCCAGCTCGCGGTCATCGCCGCCATCGGCACCCGCAACTACTACCGGCGTCTTGGCTTCGAACTCACCGAATTCTACATGATGAAATCTCTTCGTCCTCCCCGCGATAATTTTTCTCTGATAAACCGCCAATAGATTTCTAATCTTTCCCTGGTAAGTAAGGATAGGGACGCTTTGATGCGCCCTATCCTTTTTTCATCAGGAGGTCATCGCCATGTTCAAGATCGGCTCACCTGTTTACGCCAACGACGGATATCTTGGCGTTTTGCAATATGTGGTCATGAATCCCTACACCCATCAGGTTACCGACCTGGTGGTCAAAGGCGAATTGTTCCAATCCGCGCGGGTGATTCCCGCCCACTATGTGGCGCGCGTGGAAGAGGACGGCACCATCCATCTGGACGTGACCAAGGAATTCGTTGGTAAATTCCGTAAATTCCGCCACGAAGATTTTGTATCTTCCACGGATGCCGAACCCATCCCCGACAACTATCTCTTCTGGGTGGACCTTTATGGCATCACGGTGAATGAAATGCCCCGTCCGTTAAAGCGCGTCCATGTGGATGTGGGCGTGAATGAGGATCAGGTGTTGATCGGCCGCGGTTCCCGGGTGTTTACCGCGTTGGGCGAGCGTGTGGGCGTGGTCGATCATGTGGTGGTGGACCCCGACGCCCGGCGGTTGCTCTATCTGGTGGTACGCTTGCCCGGCATCCGGCGCCGCAGGGTGGTGGTAGCTGCCTCCCAGGTGAAAGAGTGGCAACACGATGCCGTGGTGTTGAATCTCACCAAAGATGAGCTCTACGCCCTGCCGCCCTTCATCTCCCGCCAGGATGAGGCCATCGCGAAACGCGTGCGGGAGGCCATTCAAAAGCTGGGTATCCCCATCGAAGACCTGAGTGTATTCGTGGATCGGGGGCATGTGCTCCTGCGGGGACACAGCCATTCCCTGGATGATCGTCGCCGCATCGGCGCGGCCGCCCGCGCGGTGGAAGGTGTGGTAAGCGTCACCAATGAGATCACCACGGATCGCGAACTGGAGATTCGCGTGCAGCAACGATTGCTGGAAGATCCGGTCGCCAGCCTCTATCCCGTCGATGTGCTCGTGAAAAATCGCATCGCCACCGTGGTGGGCAAGGTGCCCAGCCAGACCATCCAGGACATCATCCTGGAGATCGTGCGCAACACGCCCGGCATCCTCTCGGTCATCGATGAGATCGCCGTCGATCGGGAGGCTTTCGCCCAGGAACGTCCTCCCGTCATGGCCGTGAGCGTCCAGGAGGCGTGAGGAACGTCATTCGATCAAACCACAGCCATCATCCAGGCGCGAGGGGATGAAGCGACCTAATGACGTCGGCTTCTCCCTCGCGCCTGGTCGCGCTGCGCCCATGATTGCTGCAACCATGTCGCGAGAAGGCGTTTCCTTTTGGGCATAAAGAGACAACATGCCCGCAACGGCTTCCAGCCGCCATCGAACGGCGAAATGGGATCGAGGCCATCGTCCAATTCATGGGCAAAGTACACATCGACGGTGGCTTCAGGATCCGAACGTGATAAAAGCTCATGATGTGAGACTCTCTTTCTGTCCGGG
>DRQW01000038.1 GCA_011371305.1 Anaerolineae bacterium
AAGACACCCTTTTCACCCCCTCGCCCCTTCGCCATCTCGCCCTCCATGCCCATATTGCGCAAAGTCACCCTCATCCAGCCCGGTCGCGACGGCCGCATCTGGGGCAAGGCCACCATGGCCCCCTACACCCTGATGCGGCTGGCGTCATTGGTCCCCGATGAGATACCCGTCGAGATCATCGACGAAGACCTGCGGCCCGTGCCCTTCGATGCTTTCGGGCCGGGCGATCTGGTGGGCATCACGGCCAAGACCCTGCAGATCGACCGGGCTCGCTGGCTGACGGAACGCCTGCAGGCCCGCGGCGCGACCGTCGTCATCGGCGGCACCCACGCCACCCTCGCGCCCGATGACGTCCTGGCCTGGGCCGACGCCATCGCGGTGGGCGAAGGGTATCGCACCTGGCCGCAGATCATCGAAGATTTCGACCGGGGTGAGCTCAAGCGCGTCTATGTGGATGAGGCATGGGCGAACCTGGACGACCTGCAACCCATCACCGACCGGGTGTTGAAGCAGGTCGATGAAAACCGCAACTACTGGACGCCTTACCTGGAGATCACCCGCGGCTGCCCGCGCAACTGCACCTTCTGCACCGCGATCCGCGTCTCGGGCCGGGTGATGCGCCTGCGGCCGGTGGAAGCAGTGGTCGAAGAAATCCAACGACGCAAGATCAAGCGCTTCTTCCTCACCGACGACAACTTCGGCCTCAACTTCCGCCTGAATCCCGAATACATGGAGGAACTGTTCAAAGCCCTGCGCAAACTCCCCTTGCAGGGGTGGACAGCCCAGGCCGAGCAGCTTACGGCCGACCATCCCGACTTGCTTAAACTCGCCCGAGAAGCCCATCTGGATAAACTCTTTATCGGCTTCGAGAGCGCCAACCCCAACAACCGCCGGGAACTGGGCGGCAAGGCCAAGGGCAACACCGAGCGCTATCGTCAGGTCATCGATCGCATCCACGCCGCGGGTATCGGCGTCGTCGGGCTCTTCGTCTTCGGCTTCGATGGCGACCCGCCCGAGATCTTCGAGACCACCTACGACTTCATCCGCACCAGCGGGCTGGACTCCATCAGCATCACCATCCTGACGCCCTACGTGGGCACGCCCCAACGCGCCCAGTGGGAACGGGAGAACCGGCTGATCCCGGGCATCCCCTGGTCCCTCTACGACACCAACCACGTCACCTACTATCCCAAGCTCATGACGCCCGAACAACTGGCCAAAGGCTACGACTGGCTGGCCAGGAAGGTCTATGGCTGGCGGGGCATCGCCTGGCGGGGCCTGCGCAACCTGATGCGCCAGCCCATCCGCGACTGGCCACGCAAAGCCGTGGGCAGCTTCAGCACCGACGTGGGCTACCGCATCGAATGTTCCCATCGCGATTGGCTCCCGGGAGACGATGGCATCGGCCAGGCCGTGAAGGGCGCGTCGAGGCAGGGCTATTTCCCCGTGTTGCAGCCGTCAGGGTGAGAAGTTGAGCGATTCATTGAGATTCGTAGAGATTCGTAGAGATTCGTAGGCATTCGCACAATGCAAATCTCATCAATCTCTACGAATGGCTATGAACTTCTGCTAACCCCCGCAATCCATCCCACACACGCCACTCATCTTTCGAGAACCCACCTATGCGCGTTATTCTCGCCAGCCCCGAATCCAAAGTCTGGTCCTCTCGCAAGCACATCCCCCTCGGCCTGGGCTACCTGGCCGCGGTGTTGCGCGAGGCGGGCCACGATGTCATGATATACGATGCCTCCATCGAGGATTATCCCCTCGAATACTACCTGGACCAGGCCGAAGAGGCAGGTAAGCCCTACCGGGTCCTGGGCATCACCGCGGCCACGCCCCTCATCGAGGACGCGTGGGACATGGCCAAGATCGGCAAGCGATATGGCATGACTACGATCTTGGGCGGGCCGCATCTGACCATCATGCCCGCGGAAAGCCTGGGGCCGAGCCATCCCTATGTGGATTACACCTTCAAGGGCGAGGCCGAAGAGGGCATCGTCGAATTTGTCAACGCCCTGGAACAGGGCAAACGGCCCGAGGACCTGGGCATTCCGGGCCTGAACTTCCGCTACGGCGACGAGATCTACGTCTCGCCCGAATCCCCCATGATCCAGGACCTGGACGCGTTGCCCTTCCCCGCGCACGATCTATTCAAGATCGACAAATACACCAACCTCCAGCCCCTCACCGACGGGCTGGACCCTCACGCCCGGTCCTTCACCATCCTTACCAGCCGGGGTTGCCCCTACAAATGCACCTTCTGCTCCAAGCCCGTCACCGGTGATACCTGGCGCGGGCGCAGCGTGGAGAACGTCATCGCGGAATGGCGCTGGCTGGTAAAAGACCTGCACGCCACCGAGATCGGGGTCACCGATGATATCTGGAATCTGAAGCTGCCCCGGGCCAAGGAGCTCTGCCGGGCCATCGTGCGCGAGGGCCTGAACACCGTGCCCTGGATCACCGTTCACGGCATGAAGGTGAACCACACGGACCCCGAGCTCTTCCACTTGATGAAGGCCGCGGGCGCGAAGCGCGTGGGCTTCGGCGTGGAAAACGGCGATCCCTGGATGCTGCGTCATGTCATCCGCAAGGGCCAGACCATCGACCAGGTGCGCAATGCCTTCAAATGGGCCAAGGCCGCGGGGTTGCAGACCATGGGCTTCTTCATCTTCGGCATGCCCCGGGAAACAGAAGAAAGCATGGAGAAGACCATCCAGCTCGCGCTGGAGCTGGACCCCGACCTGGCGAACTTCATGCTGGCTGCACCCTTCCCCGGCACAGCCATGTGGGACCTGATCCAGTCGGAAGGGCATGTTTTCGCGTCCACCTGGCGTGACCTGGCCATCCACGACGAAAAGCCCCGCTTCACCATCTACGATGGCGCTTATGATCCCGACCTGGTTATCCGCAAATGGCGAGAAGCCTATCGCCGGTTCTACCTCTATCGCCCCAAACGGGTGTGGGAAAAGGTCTCCAACAAACGTTTCTGGCTGAACCTGCCCACCACCCTGGCCACGGCCAAACGCTTCTTCATCGGCGATAAGGTGCAAAAACCCCCCGCGGCGCCTCCCTCCGACGCATCCCACTCGCCCCAACCTGTCTCGTAATTAAGTTTTCAGTATTCAGTGTTCAGTATTCAGTTTGGCAATGTCTGACCTCCCTTGCACACGAAAATCTGAACACTGAACACTCCCCCTCATGTCGCTGCTCACCCTCGCCCCCAAACTGCCCCTCTATTGGGCATTTCGACGATTCGGCTGGCCGCCCATCCACCCATTTTCGGTGGTGGTGTCGGTCAGTTATCGTTGCAACAGCAAATGCCGCACCTGCGATGTGTGGCGCAAGCCCAACGACGATATGACCGTGGAGGAGTGGGACCGGGTCTTCGCCAGCCTGGGCAAATCGGTGGAATACCTTACCTTCACGGGCGGTGAACCTTTCCTGCGCAAGGACCTGGACGAGCTGGTCATCAGCGGGTGGAAGCACACCCGGCCAACCTACATCACCATCCCCACCAACGGGCTGCTGACCAAGCGTATCCTGGAAGCTACCGACCGCATGTGCACCGAATGCCGGGGTACGGATATCGGCATTAACCTCTCGCTGGACGGCGTGGGCGCGGAGCATGATGATATCCGGGGTGTGCCCGGCAATTGGGAACGGGCCATGGCCACCTGGCAAGGGCTGAAGGCCCTGCAAAAGCAGCACAAGAACCTCGTGCTCACCGTGCACACCGTCATCAGCCGCTTCAACATCCACCGCTTTCGGGAAATCTACGAGGGCTTGCAATTCCTGGACCCGGACAGCTATATCACCGAGGTGGCGGAGGAACGGGTGGAATTGGACACCGTGGGTTGGGGCATCACCCCCCTGCCCGAGGATTACGCGGCCGTGGCCGATTTTCTATCGGAGGAGGCCCGCAAGCGCCCGGCCCGCGGGTTTGCCCGCATCACCCAAAGCTTCCGCGCGCAATACTATCAGATCGCGAAGCGCACCCTGTTCGAGCGCACCCAGGTCATCGATTGCTACGCCAGCTGGGCCAGTGTGCACATCGCGCCCAACGGTGACATCTGGAGCTGCTGCATTCGGGCGGAGCCCGTGGGCAACCTGCGGGAAGTGAACTACGATTTCGATGCCATCTGGCGCAGCCCCGCCATGCAAGCCATGCGAAAGAGCATCTACGACAAACAGTGTGCGTGCCCCATGGCCAACGCCACCTATGCCAACATGCTCTTGCATCCGCCCACCCTGGCCCGGGTCACCAAGGATTTGATTCGCCGCTAACCCATCCCGTCGCGGCACGGCCTGATCGCTGACACAGGTCATTTGAAAGCCACCGAAATTTGGCAATGGGGAATGAGCATCGCTACAATTGAAACACAGCACTCCCAATCCTCATCGACACCCCACTTTTCATTTCGCAGGCCGGAGTTACTATGGCGGACATCCATTTCATCGGTCCATTGGTGCGCAGGGGCAACTACTATTGTGTCGAATTCCCCAGGTTCATCAGCGCGGAGCTCAACAGCCGTTCCCGTATCAAAGTCAAAGGTACCATCAATGGTGGCGATTACGACGGCTCGGCTTTCCCCACAGGCGATGGCCGCCATTTCATCATGATCAACGCCCGGCTTCGCCAGAAGCTTGGCATCGAAGTGGGTGAAGAGGTCGTCGTGATCCTCGATGCCATCGATGAAACAGCGGGATCGGACGACCGGGCGGAGGCAGCACCCACCGCTGGGTTAGGCGAACCTTCGTAACCTGGATGGCTGTCTGCCCACGGACACACCCGCGCGCGGACACGGGTGAAATCTCTCACGCAAAGATACCAAATCGCCAAGGCAGGTTTGCGGGTCTGCAAAGTGGCAAGTGCTTTTGGCAACAAGTCGTTCACCTGCCACTTGCGGACCCTACTCCCTTGGTGTGGTTAGCAACCTGGGGTGAGACCTCGGTTTGCTACGTTCAAGCCGCTTGTAGCTGCTTCAGGGCCTCCATGGCCTTTACGGCAGCTGTCGAGGATGTTGGGGGTTGCTTCAGCGCGTCCAGGACGGGTTCGAGAATGTGCTCGACCTGGGGATCACCAAAGCGGACCAACGCGCGATGCGCGCTTTCATAGAAATTCTCATCGGCAGGGCGTGTGGCAATGGCCCGAAGCAAGGGGATGAGCATCTCGCGACCGAACTTTCGGATGGCCGCGGCTGCAGCCCAACGCACAGCCAGGGAATCATCAGACATCAGGTCGATGAGCACGGGAATGGCCTTATCGGCCGGGAACCGGGCTAATTCGTGGATGGCCGAGGTGCGTTCATCTTCATCTCGCCCCACATCTTGGGCAACGGCAGCCAGGGTTTCAAAGGTCGAATCGCTCATAAAGCCTCCATGTAAGAAACGATGGTGGGAACACGCACGGCGAATCCTATCGCGGGCCCATGCGCAGCGCGCCATCCAGCCGGATGACTTCGCCATTCAGCAGGACGTTTTCGACGATGTGTTGAACCAGGAAAGCATATTCGGGGGGTTGCCCGAGGCGGGATGGGAAGGGGATTTGTTTCCCCAACTCGGTACGCACGTGTTCGGGTAACCCGGCCAATAAGGGGGTATCGAACAGCCCAGGCGCGATGGTCACCACACGAATCCCCCATTTAGCCAGGTCCCGGGCCGCGGGCAGGGTCAGCCCCACCACGCCCCCTTTCGACGCGGCATAGGCCACCTGACCGATCTGTCCCTCATAGGCAGCGATGGATGCGGTGTTGATGATCACCCCACGCTCCCCATCGGCCATGGGCTCATTGCGCTGCATGGCAGCCGCGGCCAATCGCATCACATTGAATGTGCCGATGAGATTGACGGCGATCACCTTGGAAAACGTTTCCAGAGCGAGGGGGCCCTGACGCCCCAGGATGCGGCCGGGGGTCGCGATGCCCGCGGTGTTCACCGCGATATGCAGCCCGCCGAAATGGTCCAGGGCGGCATCGATAGCCCGCTGGGCATCCTCTTCCTCGGTGACGCTGCCATGGACAAACACCAAACCCTCCCCCAACTCCCGGGCCAAAGCCTCCCCCCGTTCCGCATTCAGATCAAAGACAACGACATGGGCGCCCAATTGCAACAAGCGTCGGGCCGTGGCTTCCCCCAGGCCCGATGCGCCACCGGCAATGAGCGCGGTTTTTCCAGTGATATCCATGAAAGCCTCCTTGTCTGTTCGGAAATAACGTTGTGTTCGTTAACAAAATCAACTCGAAGCCCGCATTGTGCGAAGCGCCAACGGGCGTGAAGCGTGAAACGTGAGGATTTACGCATCACGAAGTCGGCTTTCCACGCCAACATGCCTGGTGAGATTGCCATAGGTGGAAGTGCACTCTGCGCTCAAACCTCCTCAATAATCCGCGCGGCGTCCTGTAACAGCGCCTTTTTCTCTTCCTCAGGGGTTTGCAGATTGTCAAAATAGCGTTCCAGCAATTCCAGTGGCGTGGCTTTTTCAAAATCCACCGCGCCCAGGCGGCTACGCACCCGCCAGTCGATCTCGCGCAGGATGCCCGCGACCGCGAAGGCGTCCGACAGCGCGGCCCGGATCTGGCGGTCGTGGATGAAACGATCCTGCTCCTCACGCAATTTCAAACGCACCCGCACGATGGCATCTTTCACTAGGCCATCATCACGATAGCGCGCGATGTGATGGAGCACCGCGGCCATGGGATCCTTTTCCCGACGACAATCGTAAGAGATGGTCAGGAAGCGACGGGCTTCGCGACGATGGTAGGGGACGAATTCATAGCTGGCATGACCGGGCGTGACCTCCACCAACACCCATCCTTTGGGTTCCTTCTCTTCGCCAAAATCGATGCGCTCAATGCTGCCGCTGTAAACAACGGGCGGTTGGGCTCCGGGATTCAGATCCTGATGTTTGTGAATATGGCCCAACGCCACATAATCCCAAGCCTCATCCACCAACACCGCCCGAGGTACGCGGATATCGCGCCCGACCATCACGCTACGCTCCGAACCAAACATAGCCCCATCGACCGAAAAATGCCCCACCAACACCGCGGGGATATCGGGCCGGGCGCGCACCTGGTCGGCCATCGCCCGGATGATGTCGCTCATGAATTCGGTATACAGCCGGTCCAGAACTTCCAGGCTCGCGGCCCGATACGCCTCCCGGCTGACCAGTTCCGACGTGTAGGGATAAGGCGCGGGCGCGATCAGCACGGGCCCATGGCGGGTCTCGATGAGGGTGACCCCACTGTCCATATCCAGCACATAGATGTTAGGGACAGCCAGGGTGTCGAAGATCTCGATGGTGGAAGCTCGGCTGCTCACAGGGGGAAGATCGTGATTCCCCGGCACCATGACCACCGGGATCCCATGATCCGCGAGGGTTTTGATCCGCCAGGAAAACTCTCGGCGGTAGGTGGAGTTCGGATTGCGGGTCTTATACGCGTCCCCGGCAAAGATCACCAAATCCACCTGCTGTTCGATGGCAAATTCTATCAAATCCCAAAGCCTATCCAGATAATCTTTCACGCGGCTATTCAGGCCCGTGGAGGGATCCACCCGACCAAAACGTTCCATGCCGATGTGGACATCGGCGAAATGGAGGATGCGGATGGGTTCGGTCATGGTTCCATTATACTGGTATCAGTCTCAAATGAAAATCTCACGCAGAGGCGCAAAGACGCTAAGCAGGTTAGCAGGTTTGCAGGTTTGCAAGTAGCAGGTGGCAGGTGGCCTGCGCAACGTAACTTGCCACTTGCCGCCTACACACCTTATTCCCTTTGCGCCCTTAGCGCTTTGGCGCGAGACATGTATTTTCAAAGCAACTTTTTCCCGAACCCATGTTGAATCCCCCATGCTATAGCCATCCCCCGGGAATCCACACCGATTTTGTCGTAGATATTACGCAAATGATAGCGCACCGTCCGCTCGGTGATCCCCAGTTTTTCGCCGATCATGGCATTGCTCCAGCCCATGGAAAGATAATGCAAAATCTCTTTCTCCCGTTCCGAGAAAGCAATCTTCTGGGTAGTCCGCCGTGCTGCCAAAGCCTTATTGATCACCGCCCGGCTGAACCAACCCTTCTCACCTGCGGCCACGCCCCGCACCGCCTCGACGATGGTATCCAATGCCTCGCGTTTCAGCAAGTATCCCGCCACCCCGGCGTCCACCATTTCGGTAATGAACTCCTCATCATCGTAGGCGCTTAATACCAGAATGTTCACAGGAATCTGGTCCGCGGCCAGTTCACGCACCACTTCGATGCCATTTTTGCCCGGCATGGCCATATCGAGCACGAGCACATCGGGCTGCAACTCCCTGGTTTTGCGGATGGCCTCTTCACCGTTCTCCGCTTCTCCCACCACCTGGATATCATCCTCCATCTCCAAGATGGTGCGAATGCCCTGTCGTAGGACGGGATGATCATCGGCCAGTAACACGCGAATAGGTTCTGACATGGGTTTCCTGCGCGAAAAAAGCTAGCTAATGACAAAACGTGATGGGAGAATTGGAGACCATAAGGCCCCTGCACATGGCACCATGCACAGGGGCCTGGATTGTCCCGCTATCCCAACATGGTTTCCAGTGAGGGGCCTTCCTCTTCCTGGATGGCGTCGCGACGCTCGACGACCTCGAAACTGAGCTGATCCTCCCCCTCCGTGTGATACACCCGGATAGCATCCCCCGGCCGGAAGCGGTCCTGCAACAGCCCCTCGCTGAGCACGTCGTCCACATGCTCCTGGATGGCCCGACGCAGCGGGCGGGCGCCAAATTGGGGATCGTAGCCGACCTTGGCCAGGAACTCCCGAGCTGAATCCTCCATCTCCAGGGTGATGTCATGCTCGGCCAACTGCTCCAACACCCGCTTCATCTCCAGGTCCACAATGGCCTTGATGCTCTCCAGCTCCAACGGGTGGAAGACCATGATGCCGTCCAGGCGGTTGATGAATTCGGGCCGGAAAGTGCGTCGCAGTGCGTCCATGACCCGTTTCTTCATGTCCTCGTAGGCGCTGCGCTTCTGTTCCTCCTCGTCGGTGACCTTGAAGCCCAGGCCGCCGCCGTGGCGGATGATGGATGCGCCCACATTGGAGGTCATGATGATGATGGTATTGCGGAAGTCCACCCGACGGCCTTTGGCGTCGGTGAGATGGCCATCTTCCATGACCTGCAGCAGGATGTTGAAGACTTCGGGATGGGCTTTTTCGATCTCGTCCAGGAGGATAACCGAGTAGGGGCGACGCCGGACAGCTTCCGTGAGCTGGCCGCCTTCCTCATAGCCCACATACCCGGGCGGCGCCCCCACAAGACGGCTGACGTTGTGCCGCTCCATGAATTCGGACATGTCGATCTTGATGAGCGCGTCCTGGGAGCCAAAGAGGAATTCGGCCAGGTTTTTGGCCAGGTAGGTCTTGCCCACCCCGGTGGGGCCGAGGAAGATGAACACACCGATGGGGCGTTTGGGGTCCTTCAACCCGGCCCGGGCCCGGCGCACGGCTTTGGTCATGGCCTCGATGGGTTCGGGCTGGCCGATGACCCGCTCCTTGAGGTATTCCTCCATCTTCAGCAAGCGCTCTTTCTCTTCCCCCGCGATGCGCATCACCGGGATGCCCGTCCACATGGAGACGACTTCCGCGATGTCTTCGGCCGTGACGGTCGGGCGTTCTGCGGTCTCCCAGTCGGCCCGCATTTTCTCCAACCGATTCTGAAGCTCGACCTCGCGATAGCGTAAGTCGATGGCATCCTCATAGCGTTGCTGAGCCAGGGCCTCTTCCTTCTCCCGCTGCAGGTTCTTCAGGTCACGGAAAGTCTCCCGCAAGGAGATGGCAAAGGGCGTTTTGTACATGCGCACGCGACTCGCGGCCTCATCCACCAGGTCGATGGCCTTATCGGGCATGTAGCGGTCGGGGACGTAGCGGGCCGCGTAGTAGGCCGCGGCCTCCAAGGCCTCGTCGCTGATGCGCAGATCGTGGTGCTCTTCGTATTTGTAGCGAATGCCTTTGAGGATCTCGATGGTTTCTTCGGCTGTGGGTTCTTCCACAAACACCGGCTGAAAGCGGCGTTCCAGCGCGGCGTCGCTCTCGATATACTTGCGGTATTCATCCAGGGTGGTGGCACCGATGACCTGGATCTCGCCCCGGCTGAGCGCGGGCTTGAGGATATTGGCCGCGTCCACGCTGCTGCCCGCGGCCCCTGCGCCCACAAGCATGTGCAGCTCATCGATGAAGAGGATGGCTTTGGACCGGGTGATCTCTTCGATGACCTTCTTCAGCCGCTCCTCGAACTGGCCGCGATACATGGTGCCGGCCACGAGGCTGCCCACGTCCAACATGAGCAGACGACGGTTGAGCAAGGGCTCGGGCACATCGCCCATGACGATACGCTGAGCCAGGCCCTCGACGATCGCGGTCTTGCCCACGCCCGGCTCGCCGATGAGCGCGGGGTTATTTTTGGTACGGCGGGCCATGATCTGGATAACCCGCTCGATTTCATTTTCCCGACCGATGACGGGGTCCAGCTTCCCCTCGGCCGCGCGGGCGGTCAGGTCCACCCCCAGTTGGTCCACCAGCGGGGTTTCACCTTCTTTGCCCCGCTTCTTTCGGGCCGCGGTGGTTTGTTCCTGCTTCTGCAGGATGGTGCGCGCGGTCTGGGCCCGGATCTGCTCCAGGCTGAGGCCCAGGCTGCGCAGCACATTCACCGCGATGCCGTCGCCCTCGCGCACGAGGCCCAACAGCAGGTGTTCGGTGCCGATGTAGTGATGCCCCATGAGCCGGGCTTCATCCACGGCCAGTTCAATAACCCGTTTGGTGCGAGGAGCGAGCACCGGTCGGCCGAAGGAGGGCCGGTCGCCCCGGCCTACGGTGCGCTCTACCGCGTAGATAACTTTATCGGGCGTCGCGCCCAGCTCGGACAACACCTTGGACGCGATGCCATTCTGTTCCTTGACCAGTCCGAGCAACAGATGCTCTGTCCCAATGTAGTTATGGTTGAGCCGTTGAGCCTCTTCCTGGGCAATTTGCAACACTCGACGTGCACGTTTCGTAAATCGATCGAATTTTTCTGCCATAATCAAACATCCTCTCGAAGGGAAAAGAGGTCAGATCCGAATCCAGGACTTCTGACGATCTTATTATACCAGATACGCCCTCAGGTTTGTAATCGTTCCTTAAAGGGGAGATGAAAAAATGCTATAGAAAACCCCCGAAGCCAGGGGCCTCGGGGGTTGTGAGGATGGTGCCATCGGCGTTGGGTTTTTACAGATGCGCGACCTGAGCCAGGGCTTTGAGCTTCTCCCAGTGCTCCAGGATGTCCTTTTGGGCCGCGTCCAGCAGCTCTTCCGCGTGATCGGGATTGGTCTTGAAGAGCATGCGGAAGCGGGCCTCGCGCATGGCGAAGTCGCTGAAAGGCTTCTTGGGGTCTTTGGAATCCAGGACCAAGGGGTTTTTGCCCTGGGCACGGCGCCGCGGGTCATAGCGGTAGAGGGGCCAGAAGCCCGTCTGCACGGCCAGCTTCTGGTGGTCGATGCCATCCTCCATGCCGTAGCCGTGGGCGATGCAGTGGCTGTAGGCGATGATCAGGCTGGGGCCGTCGTAGGATTCGGCTTCGAGGAAGGCCTTGACCGTTTGGGTATCGCTGGCGCCGAACGCCACCTGGGCCACGTACACGTAGCCGTAGCTCATGGCCATGAGGCCCAGGTCCTTCTTGGGCAGGGGTTTGCCCGCGATGGCGAATTTCGCGGCCGCGGCCATGGGTGTAGCCTTGGAGGCCTGGCCACCTGTGTTGGAATAGACCTCGGTATCCAGCACGAGGATGTTCACGTTGAGGCCCGAGGCCAGGACGTGATCCAACCCGCCGTAGCCGATGTCGTAGGCCCAGCCGTCGCCGCCAATGATCCACACCCCCCGGCGGACGAGCATGTCGGCCAGGCTGAGCAGGTCTTTCGCGTCCAGGGAATCCACGCCCTGGAGTTTGGCCTTGAGCTCGGCCACGTTCTTCCGCTGCTGTTCGATGCCCGCGTCCGTGCTCTGGTCCGTGGTGAGCAGCCGGTCGGCCAGGTCATGGCCGATGACGTCGCGCAGGCGCTCTACCAGTTCCCGGGCATATTCGGTCTGCTTCTGGATGGTCAGGGCCATGCCCAGGCCGAATTCCGCGTTGTCTTCGAACAGGGAATTGCTCCAGGCCGGGCCACGGCCTTCTTTGTTCACGGCCCAGGGCGTGGTGGGCAGGTTGCCACCATAGATGCTGGAGCAGCCCGTCGCGTTGGCCACGACGACCCGATCGCCAAAGAGCTGGGTCATCAGCTTGATGTAAGGGGTCTCACCGCAGCCGGGGCAGGCGCTGGAGAACTCGAACAGAGGCTCCAGCAACTGGATGTTCTTCACATTGGTGAACTTGAGGCCGTTGGAGCGTTTGACCTCGGGGAGCTTGAGGAAGAAATCCCAATCGCGGCGGCCTTTCTCCCGCAAGGGCATCTGAGGCCGCATGTTGATGGCCTTGCGGTTGGGATCTTGTTTATCGGTGACGGGGCAGGCGACCACGCACAGGGTGCAGCCGGTGCAGTCTTCCACGGCCACCTGCAACGTGTATTTCATGCCCTTGAATTCCTTCCAGCGCGCGTCCGCATACTGGAAGCCTTCGGGCGCGTCTTCCAGATATTTGGGATCGAAGACCTTGCCACGGATCACGGCATGGGGGCAGACCAGCACGCATTTGCCGCACTGGATGCAGATGTCTTCTTCCCACACGGGGACTTCCAGGGCAAGGTTGCGTTTTTCCCAACGAGTGGTGGCGCTGGGATAGGTGCCATCCGCGGGCAGGGCACTGACGGGCAGCTCGTCCCCTTCCCCCACGATCATCTTGCCCAAGACGTTCTTCACGAACTCGGGGGCTTCGTCGGGCACGGGGGGTTTGCGGCGCAGGGTGCTGGTGGCCTGGTCGGGCACGGGGATCTCGTAGAGGTGCGCCAGGCTGGCATCCACAGCTTCGAAGTTCTGCTGGACGATTTTCTCACCTTTCTTGCTGTAGGTCTTGACGATGGCCTCTTTGATTTTGGCGATGGCCTCATCTTTGGGCAGGATGCCGCTGATCGCGAAGAAGCAGGTCTGCATAATCGTGTTGATGCGGCGGCCCATGCCCGTTTCCTTGGCCACCCGATAGGCGTCGATGGCATAGAATTTGAGCTTCTTTTGGATGATGGTTTCCTGCACCTCGCGCGGCAGGTTATCCCACACCTGGTCGGGTGGGAAGGGCGCGTTCAGCAGGAAGGTGGCGCCTTCCTTGGCCTGGGCCAGCACATCCCGCTGGAAGAGGAATTCGTACTGATGGACGGCCACGAAATCCGCGTGTTTGATGAGATAGGTGTTGTGGATGGGCCGGGGCCCGAAGCGCAGGTGGGAGATGGTCCACGCGCCCGCCTTACGGGAGTCATACACAAAGTAGCCCTGGGCGAAGTTGTCGGTCTCTTCACCGATGATCTTGATGGAGTTTTTGTTCGCGCCCACGGTACCGTCGGAGCCCAGGCCATAGAACATGCCCTGGAATACGTCGTCGGGGATGAGGTCGAAGTCGGGGTCGAAGTCGATGCTGGTGTGGGTGACGTCGTCGTAGATGCCCACGGTGAAGTGATTTTTGGGCTTGTCTTTCTTCAGCTCGTCGAACACGCCCTTGACCATACCGGGCGTGAATTCCTTGGAGGAAAGGCCATAGCGGCCGCCGACGATGACGGGGCGTTCTGCGAAGGGGGCCAGGCCCTCCTGCATGCCCTCGGTCACCGCGTTGACCACATCCAGGTAAAGGGGTTCGCCCGCGGCGCCGGGCTCTTTGGTGCGGTCCAGGGTGGCGATCTTCTTCACCGTGGGGGGCAGTGCCTGCATCAGGTGCTTCACCGAGAAGGGGCGGAAGAGGCGAACCTTGACCAGGCCGACTTTTTCACCCCGATCCACCAGCCATTTCACCGTCTCTTCCGCGGTCTCCGCGCCCGAGCCCATGAGCATGATGACCCGCTCCGCGTCGGGGGCCCCCACGTATTGGAAGAGCTGATACTGGCGGCCCGTGAGTTTGGCGAACTCGTCCATGGTTTCCTGGACGATGTCGGGGGTCTTGAGGTAGTAAGGGTTGACCGTTTCCCGGGCCTGGAAGTACACATCGGGGTTCTGGGAGGTACCGCGAATGAAGGGGCGTTCAGGGTTCAGGGCCCGGGCCCGGTGCGCGTGGATCAGCTCCAGGGGGATCATGGCCCGCATGACGTCATCGCTCAGCACCTCGATCTTGTTGATCTCGTGAGAGGTGCGGAAGCCATCCATGACGTGAAGGAAGGGAACCCGGGCCTTGAGGGTGGCTGCCTGGGCGATGAGCGCGAAGTCCATGGCTTCTTGCACCGAATTGGCGAAGAGCATGGCGAAGCCGGTGCTGCGTGCGGCCATGACGTCGCTGTGGTCGCCGAAGATGGAGAGGGCCTGCGCGGCCAGGGAGCGGGCTGCAATGTGGAAGACCGTGCTGGTCAGCTCGCCCGCGATCTTGTACATGTTGGGGATCATAAGCAGCAGGCCCTGGCTGGCCGTGAAGGTCGTGGTCAGCGAGCCGGTCTGGAGCGCGCCATGCACCGCGCCGGCCGCGCCCCCCTCGGATTGCATTTCCACCACCACGGGCACGGTGCCCCAAATGTTGGGCCGATGCTCCGCACTCCACTGATCCGCCCATTCGCCCATGGGCGAGGAAGGCGTAATAGGATAAATGGCGATGACTTCGTTGGTTTTGTGGGCAACATAGGCGACAGCCTCGTTGCCGTCCACAGTGACGATGCGTTTTTCTGCCATTTTGAACGTCCTTTTTGAACGAAATTTGGATTTGAGCAGGGTGGGTTGGTTGAAGAAAAATCAATACCCCAACGCCCGTAGTCGGGCCTCACTCATACCAAAGTGATGGCCGATTTCATGCAGGACGGTTTTCCGCACCTGCTGTCGGATTTGCTCAGGCGTGGGGAAATGATAGACCATGGGATACATAAAGATGGTGATGCGGTCGGGCGGGACCATCCCATAGAAGGAAGTGCGTTGGGTCAGGGGCACGCCCTGATACAACCCATAGAGGGATTGGCCCGCCTGTAACCCCACGGAGCGCTTCTGCTCCTCCGTGGGATACAAAGCCACGGTCACGACCACATTTTCCATGACCTGCCGGATTTCCTCGGGCAAGGTTTCCAGAGCTTCAGCCACATATTGCTGAAATGCTTCAAAGGTAATGGTGGACATGACACGGGATAGAGCCAAAATGAGAGGAAGCCAATTTTTATGAATTATACCATAAAAATAACGCCCGCGGAGAGAAACCGCGGGCGTATCGGGTGTGCGAGCATAAAAGTTGAATTAATCGCGATGGATCTTGGCCAGGATGTCGCCAGCATCCATGATAAGGTAATCTTCGCCGTCGATTTTGATCTCGGTGCCGGTGTATTTGGGGAACATCACCACGTCACCGACGGCCAACGGGGTCTCGTCTTCATCCACTTCAGGGCCCAGAGCGACCACCTCGCCTTCCTGGGGCTTCTCTTTGGCGGTCTCGGGCAGATAAATGCCGCTTTCGGTCTGCTGAGGCTGCTGCAAGACTTTGATCAGAACGCGTTCGCCAAGGGGTTCGATCTTCATAGTTCACACTCCGTTGTGAGGTTTGAGATATTGGGATGGGTCGGATTTCGACATCAGATAGGGGGTCTGCCGTGCCGGTTATGGCACAACGACCGAAAACAGAAAAAACAATTGGTTGAGCCTACGCTTAGTTCGAGTTGCCGCGAATGCCTAGCAATTTATCGATCTTGGGTTTGTCGAAGCCGACGATGACTTCCTTGCCGATTTTGATCACGGGCACGCCCATCTGACCGCTCATTTTCTGCATGTCACGGGCGGCTACCGGATCCCGAGAGACATCCACCTGTTTGAACTTGATGTTGTGCTCGCGGAAGTACTTCATCGCCCGCTTGCACCAGCTGCAGGTGGGCGTCGTGAAGATCAATACCTTCGGTTGCTTTTTGCGTGGGGCCTTCTTTTCTTTGACGGAAGCAGTGGTTGTATTCATCATGACCTCTATTCTTGCACAGTTGTCTTAGAAAAAGATAAGATTCGAAAAAGAAAATCGTCCTCTTTCACATGAAGCGTCGGACATAAGAAACCAGCGGCGCAGAGGTCGCTGGTTATGCTTTTGTTAGATGCACATCAGAGGCCCGCACGTTACAGAAAGTATCGTTTTTGGGTTTCCGAACGTGATTCGCATAGAATGAAATCCATCATGGACTGCAAGCAAACCTTAGCACCCGCGCCTGGCGAGTGCTAAAACCGGCAGAATTATGCCATAAACCCGCCCCTCTGGGCAAGAAAACAGGGGTTTCATGATGACCAAACGCATTCAACCCACCCTGCAATTCGTCTGGTTGGAAGTTGCCGACCTGGATCGGGCCGCGGCATTTTATGGGGATGCCTTGGGGTTTCCCATCGTCGAGACCACCGACGCGTTCATCGTGGTGGACCTGGGCCCGTCTCAGCTCTATCTCGCTTTGGGCCATCCCAACCCCGGCAGCATGTATCTGGCCCTGGCCGTGCCCGACATCGATGCGCTTTACCAACGCATGCTGGAAGCGGGGCTGAAAGTCACCTCCCCCCAGGATGAAGGCTGGGCCCGCTACATCGAATATCAGGACCCTGACGGCTATCGCTTGTTGCTGCTCACGCCGCGGGAAGCATCTGAGGACTGAGAAGTGGGCTGTGGTGGATGGCCGGTCCACGCCTGCTACCGCATTCGCATCATCGCATCTCGGCACCCGATTTTTTAAGTCGCAGGCCTATGCGTACTTTGATTTCGTGGAAAACCATGGCTCTCGCCGCGTTTGTTATTGGCACGATATGGCCCTTCCCCTATTTTGTTTTTCCCATAGTGGGGCTCTTTTTCACCATCATTTTCTCCCAGGCGGCAGGCTTGTTTTTCATCACCTTGTCCCCTTCCGGGGCGATGCCTTCCTTTGGCAGTTACCTTATATCAGGGGGCCTTACTGGCTTTCTCGCGTTGATTATCGCTGTCATCGAGATACAAGCGCTCTGTCGAGTGGCTTTGTTTTCTCAAAACCACATGTGTACCGCCCCCATAGCACTGGAGGGATTTGCCATTGGCGCGTACGGCTTATACGTATTCCTTTTCGTGGCGATTTATTTCCTCCTCAAATAATGTGTTGAATATCCTTTTCCACTTATGGAAGCCCTCCAAGGCGTCGTCGAACGCCTGACCTTCCACAATCCCGACAATGGCTACACCGTGGCCAAGGTGTCCACCCGCCGTGGGCTGGTGACCGTGGTGGGCAACATGGCCGGGGTGCATGTGGGCGCGTCCGTGGAGTTGCGGGGAGAATGGACGCATCACCCGAAATTCGGGCGTCAGTTCAAAGTACACGACTATCGCACCCTGTTGCCCGCGACGGCCGCGGGCATCGAAAAGTACCTGGGTTCGGGGCTGATCAAGGGCATCGGCCCGGTCACCGCGAAGCGCATCGTGCGGCATTTCGGCGCGGACGCGCTGCGCATCATCGACGAGGAGCCGGATCGGCTGAAGGAGGTGCTGGGGGTGGGCAAAAAGCGCGTGGAGATGATCAAGAAGGCGTGGGAGGAACAGCGGCAGATCAAGGAGGTAATGATCTTCCTGCAAAGCCACGGGGTGAGCACGGGCCTGGCCGTGAAGATCTACAAGCAGTATGGCGACGCGGCCATCGGCGTGTTGCAAACCAACCCCTACCAGCTTCAGCGGGATATCTACGGCATCGGCTTCAAGACCGCGGACAAGATCGCCCGGGCGTTGGGCATCCCCCACGACAGCCCGGAGCGGGTGGCCGCGGGGGTGCAGTACGTCCTCAGCCAGGAGACGGACGAGGGGCATGTCTTCACCCCGCGCGAGGCGCTGGTGGCCAAAGCGGCTGAGCTGCTGGATGTCCCCCCCGAGCTGGTGGAGGAGGCCATCGACCACCTGCGGAGCGAGGATCAGGTCAAGGTGGAGCCGGTGACCTATGAGGTGAAGCCGCAATCGGGCCAGTTGAAGGAATCCCAAGCCGTCTATCTCACCCCCATGTATTACAGCGAGGTGGGCGTGGCCGCGGGCCTACGCCGCCTGAATGAAGCATGGTCCAGCACAGGCACCACGCGGCTGCCCGCGTTCCAGACCTTCGACTGGGAGCAGGCATTTCGGTATCTCCGCCAGCAGTTGGGCGTGGACCTGGCACCGGCCCAACGCCGGGCTGTGCAGACCGCGCTCACCCAGCCGGTGACGGTGCTCACCGGCGGCCCGGGCACGGGCAAGACCACCACCCTCCGGGCCATCATCCGCCTGCTGCGGGCCGCGGGCGCGACCTTTGCCCTGGCCGCGCCCACGGGTCGCGCAGCCAAACGCATGAGCGAAGTCACGGACGCGGAGGCCAAAACCATCCATCGCCTGCTGGAGGTGTCGCCGGGCGAGGGGTTCAGTTTCAAGCGCAATGCCGACAACCCCCTGGACGTGGACATGGTCATCGTGGATGAAGCTTCCATGCTGGACGTGATCCTCACCAACCATCTGCTCAAGGCCATCCCCACAGGCGCGCACCTGCTGCTGGTGGGGGATATCGATCAGCTTCCCTCGGTGGGCGCAGGGAATGTGCTGCGGGATATCATCGATTCGGGTGAGGTGGCCGTGGTGCGGTTGGAGACCATCTTCCGCCAGGCCGCGGGCAGTTACATCATCACCAACGCGCATCGCATCAACAGGGGCCAGATGCCCCTCTTCCCCAAGGATGCCACCGACTTTTTCCTCTTCCCCATCGAGGATGTGGACCGGGCCGCGGCCATGGTGGTGGACCTGGTAACCCGGCGCATCCCCAAGCGCTTCGGCATCCCCAGCGCCGATATCCAGGTGCTGACGCCCATGCACCGGGGCCCGTTGGGCGTGGCCGCGCTGAACCAGCGCCTACAAGAGGCCCTCAATCCCGCCCATCCTCGCAAACCCCAGCGAACCCAGGGGGGCCGTGTCTTCCGCGTGGGCGACCGGGTGATGCAAATTCGCAACAACTACGACCTGGACGTGTTCAACGGCGATATCGGCGTGGTCACAGGGATCGACCTGGAGATGCAGACCCTGACCGTGGACTTCGATGGTCGGACCGTGACCTACGATTGGGCCAATCTGGATGAGCTGACCCACGCCTGGGCCATTTCAGTGCACAAGAGCCAGGGTTCCGAGTTCCGGGCCGTGGTCATGCCCGTGCACACGACCCATTATGTTATGCTCCAGCGCAATCTGCTCTATACGGGCGTGACCCGAGCCAAGGAACTGGTGGTGCTGGTGGGCACGAAGCGGGCCATCGGCATCGCGGTGCGCAACGACCAGGTGGCCCAACGCCACACCGCGCTGGCGGAGCGCCTGGCAGAATCGATTCCTCAACACGAATAAAGGGGACGGAGGCTGGGGCCCCCACCCGATTCATCCTTCTGGATTCTCCTCACATGTCTGCAGGCCCGAGAGCGCGGGCTGGGAATAGGGGTTAAGCTCCAGGGCCTTTTCCAGCCAGGGGATGGCCTTATCGCACTGGCGGGGCTCGCCATAGATGTAGGCCAGGCCCAGGGTGTAGTAGTACGCCTCGTTATCCGCGCCCTGGGCGATGGCCCGTTCCAACGGGCCGATCGCGTCCTCGTAGCGCTGGCGGCGGTAGAGGGCCATGCCCAGATGGGCCCAGGCTGCGGTATTGTTGGGGTTGTGCTCTACAGCCCGCTCGAGTTCGATGATCGCGCGCTCGGGATCATCCATGTAATAGTAGGCCCAGCCCAGCGCGTCATAAGCTTCATCGTAGTCAGGGTTCAACTTCAATGCCTGGCGGAAGCTGGCAATGGCCTCTTCGTATTCCCCCAATGCTACGTAATTCTGACCCAATTCGTAGTAGAGCCGAGGCAGGTTGGGATTGATCTCAATGGCCTTTTTGTATTCCTCGATGGCATTTTTGTATTCCCCCTGGGTGTTGTACACATACCCCAGGCCCCGGCGCGCGTCCACGCTTTGGGGATTCAACCGCACGCCTTCCAGGCCCTCCTCTTTCGCCCGCACCCAATTGCCCGCGTCCGCGTAGATCTCCGCCATGTAGGCGCGGGCTTCGGCCAGGTTGGGATTCAGGTCGATGGCATGGACGGCCGCGGAAATGGCCTCGTCGATCTGACCATTCCACACCAGGGCCCAGGCATACACCGCGTTGGCCATGGCATCATCCTCAGCCAACTCCACGGCCTTGCGGGCGCTTTCCAACGCGTCCTCTTCCAGGCCGTGCCAGATCTGCAACCGGGCCAATTCAGTCCAAATGCTCGCGTCCTCGGGCACGAGGGCCAGATATTGCTTGTAAGCCGCGATGGCATCCTCCAACCGCCCCTCCGAAAGTGCCAGCTCCGCATCCAGCAGATAAACCGCGGGCGATGGCGTGGGGGTGGGCGTGGGCTCGAAGGGGTTGATCATCCAGCTAGGCTCCTGACGGTAGATGAAAAACCCGATCAGGACCAGCAGGACCAAGGAAAAGAGGATGCGACGACGGCGTTTGGCCTTCCGTCGTTTTCGACTATC
>DRQW01000039.1 GCA_011371305.1 Anaerolineae bacterium
ACCGCGTTCTTCTTCGCGGCCCTGACGATGGAAGCGGTCGGTCGCGCGGCCGCGGGCATGGTGGAGGAAGTCCGCCGCCAGTTCCGGGAAATCCCCGGTATCCTGGAAGGCAAAACCAAGCCCGATTACGCCCGCTGCGTCGAGATCAGCACCCAGGCCGCGCAGCGAGAGATGATCATGCCGGCGCTGCTGGGGGTGGTCGCACCGCTGGCGGTTGGCATTCTGTTGGGCGTGCCGGGCGTGCTGGGCCTGCTCATCGGCGGCCTGACCGCGGGCTTTGCCCTGGCCATCATGATGGCCAACGCGGGTGGCGCCTGGGACAACGCCAAGAAGTACATCGAGGAAGGCGCGCACGGCGGCAAAGGCTCCGAGGCCCACAAGGCGGCCGTCGTGGGCGACACCGTGGGCGATCCCTTCAAGGACACCTCCGGCCCCTCCCTGAACATCCTCATCAAGCTCATGTCCATGGTGTCCGTGGTCTTCGCCGGGCTGGTGGCCTCCCTCTATGGCGGCTTCGGCCTGTTGGGCCTGTTCATGCACTAACCCCACCCCAAACCAACATCAAGCCCCGGAGCTTTCGCTTCGGGGTTTTTTTGTGGCCCGGGAAAATCGTGACGTATCATGCATCACGCCTCACGGCCCTGGCTTCCCACACAAACAGGACCGTCTAGCATGTTCATCTGGATTCGTGTGAACACACCTTCTACCCCGCCAGGGCCCGCTCCGGCGCGATCTCCTCTTCCTGCAGATACCCCTCATCTTGCAAGAGTTTGATGAAGTGCAATTGGGCCGCGGTCGCGGGCTGCATCGCGTTCTCGGCCATCCAGATGGTGTAGGTCATGAAGGTATTGGCAATGGGGACGATCTTGATATTGCCCAGGCGCTTGCATCGGTCCGCAGCCAGTTTGGGGACGAACCCCACCCCGATGCCTTCCTCCACCGCCAGGATGATCGCTTCCGAATTGCCCAGCGTCATCACGGTGTGGAGTTCATCCACCGAGATATCATGTCGGGCCAGGGCCCGTTCCATGGCCTGATAGGTGCCGGAACCCACTTCGCGTAGAATCAAACGTTCGTGAAGCAGCGCTTCGGGCTGGATGGGCGCGCGTTCATGCCAGGGATGATCGACGGGGGCAATGAGCACAACTTCATCGTCGATGAAGCGGTGATAGCGGATCTCACGGCGGGGCGTGAGCGCGCTGGTAAAGGCCAGATTCACCTCGCGCATGCTTAGCAATTCCAGCACGCGATTGCGAGACCCCACGCGCACGGTCGCTTGCACGCCCGGAAAGCGTTCGATGAATCGGGCCATGAGCGGTGGTAGCAAATATTTTCCGGTGGTCGTCGAACATCCCACAACGAGATGCCCGACCACTTCCCCGCGGAGCGAATTCATCATCTCCTCCAACCGATTGCTCCGCCGTAAAAGGTCTTTGGCCAGAGGCAGCAGATACGCCCCTGCCTCGCTGAGATACACCCGACGCCCCTGTCGTTCGAACAAATTCACGCCCAATTGCTTCTCCAACGCGCGGATACGCTGGGTCACAGCGGGTTGGCTGAGATTAAGCTCCTGGGCCGCGGCCGAGAAATTCTCGACTTCCGCCGCCACGACGAAAACCTGTAAGTTGTGCCAATCAAGCATAGAACCTTCTCCTGGGAACCATGCGCAGCGAGAAACGAATTCAGATTTTCTTATATAAGCTTTCGTAAATGATTTTAATAATAACTCACGATAAACAGCAATGACCTGGATCATATCAGAAGCATAAATTTTTCTTATAAACTATGGTTGAAACATTAAGGCTTGCTTAATTACATCAAAAAACCTTATCAACACCCCACAACGAGCCTTTTCATGGAGGAGAAAATGAAAACCAAACACATCTTGATCCTGATATTGGTAACCCTTCTGGCATGGACGCTTGCCAGTTGCGGCGGCCAGCAGGCGGAAGCGCCCGCGGCCCCCGCGGAGGCCACCGTCGCAGAAGCTCCCACCGCGACCCCGGTACCTCCGACGCCGACGCCCAAACCACCCACCCCCACCCCGGTTCCCCCTACCCCCACCCCTGAACCACCAACCCCCACGCCTGTCCCGCCCACACCCACACCTGAGCCCGAAAATCTGGTGCTCACAGCCGCGCAAGCCTACTACAGTGGCGGGCTCAAATTCATCAAAGCCGAAGACCTCTACGCCAACCTCAACGACGGCGATCCTGATAATGACCCCTTCATCATCTCCGTGCGGGCGCCCGAAGACTACGCCAAAGGGCATATCCCTGGTGCGATCAACGTAAGCATCAAGCAACTCTTCGATCCCGACTTCCTCGCCACCCTGCCCGAGGACAAGGAGATCGTGGTGGTCTGCTACACCGGCCAGACCGCTTCCTGGGCCACCGCGGCCCTGAACATGGCCGGCTACGACGCTTACACCCTGCTCTTCGGTATGAGCAGCTGGACCAATGACCCCGAGGTCTTCGTCAAGCGCTTCAACCCCGAAAAACACGCCAACGACTTCCCGGTCGAGAAGGAGACCAACCCCTGGCCCGAAGAAACCTACGACCTGCCCGATCCTGCAGGCGATACCCCGGCGGATGCAGCCTATGCTGTGCTCAAGGACGGGCCCCGATACATCCAGGCCCCGGCGCTTTACGAAAACCTCAACGACGGCGACCCCGACAACGACCCCATCATCATCTCCGTCCGGGCCAAGGAAGACTACGAAAAGGGCCACATCCCCGGTGCAGTCTGGGCCAGCCCCAAGGAACTCTTCACCGAAGAGATGCTGAGCAAACTGGACCCTGATCGGGAGATCGTCGTGGTCTGCTACACCGGCCAGGCTGCCAGCCATGTGGCCGTGGGCCTGAACGAATTGGGCTACGATGCCAAGGTGCTGCTCTTTGGCATGAGCAGCTGGACCACCGACCCCGAGGTCTTCGTCAAGCGCTTCAACCCCGAAAAACACGCGCATGACTACCCGGTGGAAAAGGGCGCGGCTGCGATGGGCGGCGAAAACCCCATCCTGCCCGCGGTGCAAGAGGCCATGAGCGACGGCCTAGATTTTGTCAAGGCCGAAGACCTCTACGCCAACCTCAACGACGGCGACCCGGATAATGATCCCTTCATCCTCTCGGTACGGGCGCCCGAAGACTACGCCAAAGGTCACATCAAAGGCGCGGTCAATGTCAGCGTCACCAAGCTCTTCGATCCCGACTTCCTCGCCACCTTGCCCGAGGACAAGGAGATCGTGGTGGTCTGCTACACCGGCCAGACCGCTTCCCAGGCCGCCTCGGCCCTGGAGATCGCGGGCTACGACGCGAAGGTCTTGCTCTTCGGCATGAGTAGCTGGACCACCGACCCCGAGGTCTTCGTCAAACGCTTTAACCCCGAAAAGCACGCCCACGACTACCCCACCACCACCGAGCCGGGCACCTGGGGCGACGAAACCTACGACCTGCCCGAGCCCCCTGCTTCCGACCCGGTGGCCGCGGCCGCGGCCTGGCTGGGCGACGGCCCCAACTACATCAAGGCCGACGCGCTCTACGAGAACCTGAACGACGGTGATCCCGACAACGATCCCCTCATCATCTCCGTCCGGGCCAAGGAAGACTACGAAAAGGGCCACATCCCCGGTGCAGTCTGGGCCAGCCCCAAGGAACTCTTCACCGAAGAGATGCTGCGCAAGATCGATCCCGACCGGCCCATTGTCACCGTGTGCTACACGGGCCAGGCCGCGGGCTGGGTGGCTGCAGCCCTCAACGACCTGGGCTACGATGCCAGCGCCCTCCTCTTCGGCATGAGCAGCTGGACCAACAACCCCGAGGTCTTCGTCAAACGCTTCAACCCCGAAAAGCACGCTCACGACTATCCGGTCGAGAAATAAGGCAGGATAAAGAATCGGGATTGGGGATTCGCCGCCGCGTGAATCCCCAATCCTGTTCCGCATAGGACACGGACGAACGCGGATGAACGCGGATAAGTGTTTCGAAAATGGAGGCTCGAAGATTAAAGATTATCTGCGTCAATCTGCGTTACGAAGCATCTGCGCAAATCTGCGTTCCCTCCACCTACCACTTGCAAACCTGCAAACTGCACACCATTTTCGTCGTTATGTGGTGAGCCGACTGTTCCCCGAACCCTCAATCCTAACCCTAATCCTACTCCGGAGGAACGACGCATGAAGAAAACCGCCTTGCTGTGGCTTCTGGCGATAGCCGTGGTGTTCGCCCTGGCGGTGCTGCTCATCCGCCCGCCCGCCTGGGCCACGCCGCTTGCACGAGGTGCGTCGCAGCTCGATACAATCCCAGATGCGCCCCATCAGCAATCCGTAGTCAACCCACGAGCGCTTGCCTTAAGTGCGACGCACCTCACCCTGCAGGCCGACACGCCATCCTCCGATAACTGCATCGCCTGCCACACCGATAAGAAAAAACTGAAAGAAGTAGCGGAGGAACCCGAGGAAGTGAAGTCGGAAAAGACCTCGGGTGAAGGGTGAGCGGGCGGCTTGCCTCCGTTGGAGGTATGGCAAAAAGTCCTGGTCAAGGACAAATTTCTGGAAAAAGATGTGCATGCCGACATCGGCTGCATCGAATGTCATGGTGGCCAGCCCGGCACCGATGACAAAGACGCAGCCCATGAGGGCATGGTGAAAAAAGTAGGTGCCAACCCCGCTGCCACCTGCGGCCAATGCCACGTGGACTACGCGCAGGCCGCCCAGACGAACATCCATCGCCTGCAAACGGGTTACATCGACCAGCTTCACAAACGAGGAGGTGACTTCACCGACCCCACCTTCGTCCGGGCCTACACCAATCACTGCACTGGCTGCCACGCCGACTGCAGCGACTGCCATGTGAGCCGACCTTCGGCCCTGGGAGGTGGCCTGCTCTCCGGTCATCTTTTCAAAAAGACCGCGTCCATCTGGCTCACCTGCGGTGGCTGCCACAGCGCCCGCATCGCGGACGACTACAAGGGCAACCACGAAGGCATCCCGCCCTCGATTCATTGGGAAAAGGAAGGCATGCTGTGTGGCGATTGTCACACCGACGATGCAGCCTATCACAACGGCAGCCACGGCGGTACCCGCTACGAAGACCCCACCGCGCCCACGTGCATCCAGTGCCATGAGGACGTGCGGCCAGATGACGGCATCGCGCAGCATGACCAAAGGCATCTGGAGAGCATGGCCTGCCAGACCTGCCACGCCGCGGGCCAGTACAAAAGCTGCTATGGCTGTCATACAGGCCTGGACGAGAAAGGACTGCCCTACTTCACCACCGAACCCTCCCAGATGACCTTCAAGATCGGGCATAATCCCATCCCCAGCGAACGGCATCCCTGGGAATGGGTGCTGCTGCGGCATGCGCCCGCGAACCAAGACCTCTTCGCTTTCTACGGAGATAACCTCCTGCCTGGCTTCGACAACCTGCCCACCTGGAAATACACCTCACCCCACAACATGCGGCGCATCACCCCGCAAAACAAGACGTGCAACAGTTGTCATGGGCAGAAGGCGCTTTTCCTCACCGAAGAGGACGTTGTGCCCGAAGAGCGGGCAGCCAACGCCCCGGTCATCGTCGCACCCGAGGAGATACCACAGCCCGTGGAAGAGGAGGGAGGATCATGAGCGTCCGAAGTCCGAAGTTCGAGGTCCGAGGTCGGTGGTTAGGGTTCAGCGCGTTCCAAAAACGCAATACGCAATACGCAATACGCATCACACTCCTCATCCTGATCCCAATCCTGATCCTGATCCCCTCCATCGCTCACGCCCAAGGCGGCGCCGACCCCAACCGCCCCACCAACGAACAGTGCCTGGTATGCCATGAGGAGCCCGGGTTGAGCATGGTCCTCCCTTCCAACGAAGTCCTGCCCCTGAGCATCGATCCGGGCATCCTGGCCCGCTCCGCCCACGGCCCCGACGCGTCGGAGGAAGTGCGCTGCGTGGATTGTCACAACGACCTCAACGGCTATCCCCATCCCCCCTTCCCCGACGTGGACTTCCGCACCTGGCAGTTGAAGATGAGCCTGGTCTGCGGCAACTGCCATGAGGATCAAGCCGTGGACCGTCAGGACAGCGTCCATGCCAGGCTCATCGCCGCGGGCAAGTTCGAGGCCGCGAGTTGTTCCGACTGCCACGGCAGCCACGACGTCTTCTGGGTGGATGCGGAAAAGCACGAAGTAGACCGCATGGATCAGGTGGACGCCTGCGCCCAATGCCATCGCACCATCGCGGACCAATACAAACTTTCGGTCCACGGCCAGGAGGCCCTGAAAGGCAACCCCGATGTGCCCGTGTGCAGCAACTGCCACCCCGCCCACAAAATCCAGGACCCTCGCAGCGCCGAATTTCGCCTCAAATCGCCCGAGCTCTGCGCCGAATGCCACGCGGACGAAGAACTCATGGCCAAATACGACATCTCGACCGATGTCTTCGACACCTATGTGGCCGACTTCCACGGCACCACGGTGCAGATCTTCGAATCGGTCGAGCCGGGCGTGTACACCAACAAAGCGGTGTGCAGCGACTGCCACGGCGCCCACCGCATCCTGCCTCCCACCAGCGTCAACTCCAGCGTCATGAGTGCGAACCTGGTCAAAACCTGCCAGCGCTGCCACCCCGACGCCAACGAAAACTTCACCAAAAGCTGGTTGGGGCATTACCGGCCCGATTGGGAAAAATATCCCATCGTTACCGCCGTGCAATGGTTCTATTATCTGGTTATCCCCATCACCCTGGGCTTCTTCACCATCTTCGTGGGAACGGACATCTTCCGCACCCTGAAAAACAAACTCGCCCGTTCGCAAAAGCCCGTGGACGCGGGCGATGACGCTTCGGAAGGAGGTGAGGACAATGCGTGAGCGTATGCGTGAGTTCGTCCGCTTCGGGCCCATCGAGCGGCTGGAGCACCTCTTCTTACTCATCTCCTTCACCACCCTGGCCATCACGGGGCTGGTCCAGGCTTTCCCCGAAAACAACATCAGCCTGACCATCATCCGACTGCTGGGTGGCATCGAGAACACCCGTACCCTGCACCACATCTCGGCCATCGTGTTGGTGCTGCTCTCCATCTTCCACATCTTCTATGTGGGCTACAAAATCTATGTACTCAAGCGTCCCCTGAGCATGTTGCCCGGCCTGAAGGATGTGCGAGACGCGGTGGACCTGCTCAGGTACAACCTGGGCCTCCGCAGGCGCCCGCCCGAAATGGATCGCTACAATTTCGGCGAAAAGATCGAGTATTGGGCCGTGGTGTGGGGCACCCTGGTCATGGGATTCACCGGGTATATGCTGTGGAACCCTGTCTTCACCACCCGCTTCCTACCCGGGGAATTCATCCCCGCGGCCAAGATGGCCCATCGCTACGAAGCCATCCTCGCGGTCCTTTCCATCCTCATCTGGCACGTGTGGCATGTGCACATCAAGCACTTCAACAAAAGCATTTTCACGGGCCGCATCACCCTGGAGGAGATGGAAGAGGAACACGCGCTGGAGTTGAAGCGCATCCAATCGGGCGAATGGCCGCCGCCTTTGCCTCCGGCCGCGGAACGATGGCGCCGGGCCATGCTCTATGTGCCCCTGGCTGGCCTGATGGCCCTGTTCATGCTCCTCACCACCTATTACGTGTTCACCGAACAGACGGCCATCACCACCGTGCCCCCCGCGCCGGTGGAAAAAGCCTATCTGCCCGCCAAACCACCGGGCTTACCCACGGCCACGCCCGCGCCCGAGATGGCCATGGAAATCCCCAAACAACGGGTCCTTTATGCGCCCGAACCCATGCCCATCTCCTCCCACCCCGTGGATGAAGCCTGGGCCGAATGCAGCGCCTGTCACGCGCCTTACGGCTACATCCATCCAGCCCCGCTGGACCATGCCGACTACGAGGCGTCCGCATGCACCACCTGTCATCCCTTTGCCAAGGAGGTGTCGCAACGATGAAGAAACAAAACACGTGGCAAATGGCAAGTGGCAAGTCCTTTGTGCTCGGTGGCGGATGGCGGGTGAGGGTGCTTCTGGCGCTGCTCTTCATCCTGCTCACGCCCACCCTGGCCTGGGCCGACCCTCCGCCCGAACATCAATACATCGAAGAATACACCGGCCCTGAGACCTGCGAAGTCTGCCATCTGGATGCCGCCGACCAGGTGATGCACACGGTACACTACACCTGGGAAGAAAAGATGGCCCATTACAGCCCCATCCCCGCGTCCATCGCCCGTATCAACTGGCTGGGTATCCTCAACCCCGAGATGAAGATCGCGGGCGGTTGTGGGCGTTGCCATATCGGCGGCGGCATCATGCCCGGCACCCCCGAAGCAGAAACCCCCGAGGCCAAGGCCAAAATCGACTGCCTCATCTGCCATGCCGAAGTGTATGACATGAACGCCCGCTATCCGGAAAAGGATGAGGATGGGAACTGGGTGTTGCCCGGCGATACGAGCCTGAAAGCGGCCCGCAGCGCGGCCAGGCCCACCGCCGAAGCCTGCCTGCGCTGCCACCTCAATGCGGGCGGGGGCAAGCTCTATAAGCGGGGTGTGGACTTCGCGCCCGTGGCCGACAAGCACGCGGACGAAGCCACCGGCGATGTCCATGCGGACAATGGCATGGTCTGTGTGGATTGTCATCGGGGCGAGAACCACAAAGTCTATGGCTATGCGCCCACCCTGTGGAGCCGGGATTACGATGAACGCCTGACCTGCGAATCCTGCCACACCGACGCGCCCCACGCCAACCCCCTCATCAACAGCAAACACACCCGCCTCGATTGCCGCACCTGCCACATCCGCAGCACGGGCGGGCTGATGAAACGGGATTGGACCGCAGAACCCGTCTATGATCCCATCAAGGAACTCTACGGCCCGGTGGATGAGGTGGCCCCGGCCAACAGCGTCGATCCCATCTACAAATGGTACAACGGCGGACGGCTCAAGCCCGGCCAGTGGCCAGGTCGTTTTGATGATCCATCCTCGAAGCTCCAACCCTTCAAGCTCTACGAAGGCACGGTCCCGGTCGATGCCTCCACCGGCAAACCCATCCCCCTCAAACTCGGGGTCTTCTACAAGACCGGGGACCTGGAAAAAGCCATCGTGGCCGGAGCCCAAGCCGCGGGCATGGCATACAGCGGAACCTGGCAGGCCAAGACCTTCAAAATCCCCCTGCAGCTCAGCCACGGCATCCTCCCGGCCGACGAAGCCGTGACCTGCCAGGAATGCCATATCCCCGACGGGCGTTTGGACTTCCAGGCCCTGGGCTACGACGCGGAGGCCGCGGCCCGGTTGGCGAGCCTTTCCTCGCCCGATGCAGGCACACCCCGCCCCCTCCAGGTCAAATTCATCCCCCAACCAGAACCGTTGGAACAAACTTCCCTGGAACAGGAACCGCCTCCCGCGCCCAAAGCGTTGGAGATTCCCTGGACGCCCATCGGTGTCGCGGTCATCGTCCTCGCGGTCGTCGCCATTGCAGGCTATGTGCTGTGGCGGCAAAAGCAAACCCTTGCCCCCTAGAGGATGGATCCCACTCGATTTGTAACTACCTGAACCCCGAAGGACTCCCGGCCCTTCGGGGTCTTTTTGTCCATGGGGCGCCACATTGCCTTTGGGACACAGATTGGGTTTTAATTGAGGGCATGGTGTTCTGAAACCAGAACACGGATGGACAGAGAAGAATACGTCTGCTGTTTCGGTCGTATCGACAAACGATCCTCCTGGAGATGCCACCATGGATGCCATCACCCCCACCGATATCCAACATGCGGAAAAGCTCATCGGCCTGGCCTTCACCGAAAAGGAACGGGAATTGATGCTTGCGGGGCTGGCCGCGTGGCGCGCACACTACGAATCCCTGCGCGGCCTGGCATTCCCCAACGACCTGCTCCCCGCCATCCGTTTCGACCCCGAACTGCTGGGAGAAGTCCAGCCGCCCGCCTATCCCCTGGCTGCGGAGCCCGCCCCACCACCATGCACGCCCCCCGAAAGCACCGACGACCTCGCGTTCTGGCCCGTGAGCGATCTGGCCCGCGGGCTGCGCCAGGGCCTGTTCACCTCGGTCGAGCTCACCGAACTCTATCTCGACAGGCTGAAGCGCTACGATCCACAGCTCCACTGCGTCATCACCCTCACCGAGGAACGGGCGCTGGAACAAGCCCGCCGCGCGGATGAAGCATTGCGGTCGGGTGAGGATCGAGGGCCGCTGCACGGCATCCCCTGGGGGGCGAAGGACCTGCTGGCCGTGCGCGGCTACCCCACCACCTGGGGCGCGACCCCCTACAAGGAACAGATCATCGACGAGGATGCCGCGGTGGTGGAGAAGCTGGATGCCGCGGGCGCGGTCTTGGTGGCCAAACTGAGCATGGGCGCGCTGGCCTGGGGCGATGTCTGGTTCGGGGGGACCACCCGTACCCCCTGGAACCCGGAGGAAGGCGCCAGCGGGTCCTCCGCGGGTTCGGGCGCGGCCACGGCCGCGGGCCTGGTGGGGTTCAGCATCGGCACGGAAACCTGGGGCTCCATTGTCTCGCCTTCCACCCGCAATGGCGTGACCGGGCTGCGCCCCACCTTCGGGCGGGTGAGCCGACACGGGGCCATGGCCCTGAGCTGGACCATGGACAAAATCGGGCCTATGTGCCGCAGTGCCGAAGATTGCGCCCTGGTCTTCGCGGCCATCCACGGCCGGGATGACCGAGACCCCACCACGGTGGCCAAACCCTTCCCCTGGCCGCCGGACCTGGACCTGCGCGAACTGCGGGTGGGCTATCTTGCCGACGATTTCGAGCAAGATGAACGAAGCCGTGAAAACAACATCCGGGCCCTGGACGTGTTCCGAGAGCTTGGTGTGCAGCTGATCCCCATCCATTTGCCCTCTTATCCCATCCCGGCATTGCAATACATCCTCTTCGTCGAGGCCGCCGCGGCGTTCGACGAACTCACTCGCAGCGATCAGGACGACCTCCTGGTGCGGCAGGAGGAAGAAGCCTGGCCCAATTTCTTCCGCCTGGCCCGCTTCGTTCCCGCGGTGGAATACATCCAGGCTAACCGCGTGCGCACCCGACTCATGGCCGCGATGCAGGAGCTATTCATTCAGGTGGATGCCTATCTCGGGCCGTCGTTGGAGGGCGATAACCTCCTCCTCACCAACCTCACCGGCCATCCTTCCCTCACCCTGCCTACGGGCCTGGCCCAAGACAAGCTACCCACCACCATCACCCTGACCGGGCGGTTATACGACGAGGCCACCATCCTCGCCCTGGGCCGCGCCTTTCAACAGCACACCGACTTCCACCGCGCCCGACCACCCCTCGCCGCACACTGACACCCCATCGTGTTGCTGCTCTTCCCCCTGTTCGCAGAATATGGTATGATCCTGGGACGCCGAGCATTCAGGTACGCCCATGATGTTGCCAGACAAAAGGAAGCTCCAGAACATCTCCCCCGCCGCGGTCGTGGAATCCAATCTCGAATGGTGGCTGGGTGAAGACCTTGCCCTGGTGCGAAACGTGATCCGGGAACGAATCCAGACGGATTACCCTTTCGTCAACGATGTGCTTAGCGATGTCGCGCCCGATCATTTGCCCCGGGCCATCATCACGTTGGGGACCAGCAGGTTGGGGCACGCGAAAAAAGCGCATCGAGTAGCGCTGGCCGCCGCGATCGAAATGCTGCACATGGCCGTCTCGGTGCATGAACTGATCCCGCGCGGCGAGGTGGTGATCACCGAACATCAACGCTTGGTGATGGGCAGTGCCATTTTGATCGGGGATTATTGCTTCAGCCAGGCTTCCTCCTTGGCGGCCTCAACGGGCAACCCCGCGGTGGTGGCCGCGTTCGCCGACGCGCTGGCCACGCTATCGGAGCGGCGGGTACAAACCCTGATCGAGACACCCCACCAACCCCACACCGACGACGCGATCCTTTACGCCGCGGCTGCAGAGGTGGCCGCGCTGTTGGTCAAGCTCCCGAAACCCCTCCGTTATGCCCTCCGCGAGGCCGCGGCCTCCTTCGGCGAAGTGCTGACCGATTCCGAAACCTCGGTCGCGGAGGCGCTTTTGCACCTCGAATCGCTGACCAAGGACTGGCCGGGCGTCAAACCCCTGAGCAACTGGCTACGCACCCATCGTCCTGCGCCATAGCGCGGCAGAGGCCCGACGCATGCCTTCCCTCCAAGAGACAAAAATCCCCCGACCGAACCAGGCCGGGGGATTTTGCATGAAGTTGCATTGGCTTTAGATCTGTTCGAGCGCGGAGTAGCCAGGGCCCTCGGAGAAGAAGAGCGCATTGAGCTCGATATCTTTCTCATACTCCTCGGGCACGTCTTCCTCGGGGAAGATGGCATCCACCGGGCATTCGGGAACACAGGCGCCGCAATCGATGCAGGTCTCGGGATCGATGTAATACAGCGGCCATTCATCCTCAGGGATGCCAGGGACGATGCACTCGACAGGGCAGACATCGACACAAGCGCCGTCGCGGATGCAGATTTCGGTGATTACGTGCGTCATGATCTCTTCTCCTTTTTAGCGCCTCGGGATCTTCTTTGATCGCGGGCTGAGTGGAATGGAAAGAGGGATGAACGATGCCAAAAGGGAATGGAGTACGTCCAGAAGGTTGTAGCAGATTATGGGGCAAATCGCAAATTTTCAATCATGCAATGGCTGCTCGCAAAACCTGCCATGTATCATCGGCAAGCTGTACTTGGTTGTTTAGCACAAAATGGGGTGAATCGTCAAATAGAACCTGATAGATGGTGTCTGTGTGGAAGATAATTGTGATCGGGCGCCGCGGAGGCCGCCATGTGCCCGAAACCTCACGTCGGAGAACAAGTTCGGCCCCATCGAAGTGCATCTCGAATCGCGTCAGCCGAAAGGCGCCCTGCTGGTATGCCAGGCTTTCTCCGTCATCCTCATAAAGCCAGGAAACCGCGGTGCCTGGGAAGAGATGCAATTCCAGGGGTGCGTCCGGCTTTTCGCCCACGAACTGCTGGACCGGCCCCATGGGCAACACCGCGCCCGCGCGCACAAACAGGGGCACGCTATCCAACGGCGTCTCGCAGGAGATGATGCACGGTCCTTCCACCGGTTCATCGCTCCAGAAATCGTACCAGGTCCCCGCGGGGATCACCACCTCGCGGGCGTGCATCCCCGCCTCCAGCGCGGGGGCCACCAACAAATGATCCCCGAACAGCCATTGGTCGTCGATGGCCCGCAGGCGCTCATCCGTCGGGTCTTCGAAGAACAGGGGGCGCATCATGGGCATACCCTGGGCTGCATATTGCCAGAACAGGGTGTAGATGGCCGGTAAGAGCCGATAACGCAGTTCGATATATTTCCGGCAGACGGCCTCCACCTCCTCACCATAACGCCATGGTTCTTGCCATGGGGTGCCTTTGGCGGTGTGAGTGCGAAAGAAGGGGTGGAATGCAGCCGAAGTCAGCCAGCGCGCGTACAGCTCGGGCGTGGGCGCGCCGTTGAAGCCGCCGATATCGGAGCCCGCGAACGCCATGCCCGAGAGGCCCAGGTTCATCAACATGGCCGGGGTGATGCGCAGGTCCTCCCACGTGCTGAAGTTATCCCCCGTCCAGGTACTGGCATAACGCTGGGTGCCCGCATAGGCCGACCGGGTGAACACCCAGTTCCGCCGGCCCGGGCGCAGTCGGTCCAACCCCTCCTTGGTAGCCCTCACCATCTGCATGCCATAGGCCGAATGCACCTGCCAGTGCTCGGCTCCCTGGCCCTCAAAATCGTGCTGCACCCGAGGCGGAAACGTCTTCCCACCGAAGATGGTGGGCTCGTTCATGTCGTTCCAGAAGCCATCGAATCCCGCCCGGAGCAGGCGCTCGTACCATTGGCCCCACCATGTTCGCACCCGTGGGCTGGTGAAATCGGGGAAATAACATTCGCCCGGCCACACCGGCCCATGGAACAGGCTGCCATCGGGCAGCTTGCAGAAAACATCCTGCTCGACGCCATCCGCGCACACGTCGTAACCCCTATCGACCTTGATGCCAGGATCGATCATGGCCACCGCCTTGAACCCGTCCTCGTGCAAATCGGCCAGGAGCCCGGGGAGATCGGGAAAGGCGTTGCGGTCCCAGGTGAAACAGCGAAAGCCATCCATGTAATCGATATCGAAATGGATGGCGTCGCAGGGAATGCGGCGCTGGCGGAACTCACGGGCGATCTCGCGCACGACGCGTTCCGATTCGTAACTCCAACGGGACTGGTGGTAGCCCAGGGTCCAGCGAGGGGGCAGGGAGGCGTGGCCTGTCAGGTCCGCATAACGGGCCAACACCTGCGCGGGCTCGGGGCCGAACAGGATCTCCAACCGCAGTTCCTCGCCCAGCACGTGATACACCACCCCGCCGTCCTCTCCCAGAGTGATCTCGCCGTCGCTCATGCGGTCGAACAGCA
>DRQW01000040.1 GCA_011371305.1 Anaerolineae bacterium
AAAACGCCTCGTAATCAGGTTGGCGCGGGAAGCCGACGCCGTAATGCGTGATGCGTAAGTCCTCACGTTTCACGCATCACGTTTCACGGCTGGCTTGCCAGCGCGGATACGGACGAAAATTGTGGGCGGTAGCCCGGAATACCTGGAAACCAGGAAACCAGGGAAACCGGGCCGATTCGCTCACCCTCTCGGTCTACCGGTCTACCGGTTTCCCGGCCTACCAAATCGATTTTCATAGCAGCCTCATACTTTTTCAATCATCTGGTTCTTATGTCTGAAAACAACATCCGTTATCTTGTTTGTGTGGCCTGGCCCTATGCCAGCGGTGATCGACACCTCGGCCATGTGGCCGGCGCCTATCTGCCCCCCGACATCTTCGCCCGCTACCAGCGCCTGCGGGGGCATGACGTACTCATGGTCTCGGGCTCCGATACCCACGGCACGCCGGTCATGTTACGCGCCCAGGAAGAAGGCGTTACCCCCCGAGAGTTGGTGGATTACTACCACGCGCGCTTTGTGGAATCCTTCCGGCAACTGGGGCTGAGTTTCGATCTCTTCACCCACACCGATACCCAAAACCACTGGGATACCACCCACGAACTCTTTCTCAATCATCTCAACAACGGCTATATCTACAAGGACAAACAGCTTCAGCCCTATTGCCTCATCGACCAACAATTTCTGGCCGACCGTTACATCGAAGGTGAATGCCCCATTTGCGGTTATGCGGGCGCGCGAGGCGATCAGTGCGATAACTGCGGCAACACCCTGGAGCCCATCGAACTGATCCATCCTCGCTGCAAGATCTGTGGCCAGAGCGAGATCGAATTTCGCGAGACCGAGCATTTCTTCTTCGATTTGGGTAAGGTCAGCCCCGCGCTGGCTGCCTGGCTGAATGATGATAAGGAACACTGGCGGCCTCATGTCATCAACTACGCCCGGCAGCAGGCCGAAAGCGGTGAACTGCGGGGCCGGGCGGTGACCCGGGACATCGACTGGGGCATCAATGTCCCGGTTCCCGGCTATGAGAACAAGGTGATTTATGTGTGGTACGACGCGGTCATCGGGTATCTCAGCGCCACTCGCGAGGCCGAGGCCCTGAACGGCAGGCCCGAGGGTTGGAAGGACTGGTGGCTTGATGACCAGGTGCGTTCCGTTTACTTCATCGGCAAGGACAATATCCCTTTCCATGCCATCTTCTGGCCCGCGATGCTCATCGCGGATGGCCGCGGGCTGAACTTGCCCTACGACGTGCCCGCCAACGCCTATCTCAACATCGAGGACAAGAAGATCAGCACCAGTCGTCGCTGGACCATCGACCTGCCCGACTTCCTTTCCCGTTACGATCCCGACCCCCTGCGCTATGTGCTCACCATCAACGCGCCCGAGACCCGGGATGTGAACTTCACCTGGGAGGAGTTCCTGCGGCGGAACAACGATGAGCTGGTGGCCACCTGGGGCAATCTGGTCAATCGTACGTTGGGGTTCGCCTACAAACGGTTCGAGGGCAAAGTGCCGCAGCCGGGCGAATTCGATGAACTGGACCGGGCGCTGCTGAAGCAGTCGGAGGAGACGTTTGACCGGGTTGGCGCGGAGATCGACGCCATCCGCCTGAAGATCGCCCTGAGCAAGGCCATGGAGCTGGCCCATGCGGCCAACCGCTACCTCAACGAAAAGGCCCCCTGGAGCCAGATCAAAACCGATCCCCAGGCCGCAGCCACCACCATCTACGTCGCCCTCCAGGTCATCGACCACTTGAAGATCATCCTGCATCCCTTCTTGCCTTTCACGACCCAACAACTGCATACCTATCTGGGCTACGACGACGATCTCTTCGGCCATCTGTATGTTGAGGAAGTGGAAGACGCCCGCGGGGTGCATCAGGTCTTGCGCTATGATGGCTCACGCATTCAGGCCCGCTGGGAACCAACGACCCTCACACCGGGCCAGGCTTTGCGCAAGCCTGCTCCCCTCTACAAAAAACTCGATGAATCCATTGTGGAAGAAGAGCGACAACGGCTCATCGCCCGATTGGGCTTGGATGGATGAAACGCCAATAGCAACCCGAAAGCTGTTACTGGCCATTCCCTGGGGATGGCCAGTTTTTTGTGAATTATCGGTAGCGAGAGGAAAAAGTGGCGATCTGTCCGAAGCTTTCTTGAAAAACGACCGCATTCCCTTTGTGAATCTTCGCATCGTCATCCGTTGGTAAGAAATCTTTCACCTCGTTTTTTGACGTCTCCACATTTTTTCCTTACAATTGAGATTCATATTATGCCGGACTTGCCGGTGTCGGATTTTTCCACCCCACTCATTCCCAACAGGAGGAGAACTCGACATGAAACGTAGAGAATTTCTGAAGGTTGCCACCACCGGTGTGTTGGGAGCAACCGCCCTCACCCTGGTGGGGTGTGGGACCAAGGAAGAAGCAGCTCCCACCGAAGCGGCTGTGGCCAAGAAAGAGGAAGAGCTCAAAGAAGAGGTTGCTAAGGATAAAGCCTTGCCCGAACTGAACTGGCAGATGGCCACGAGCTGGCCTGTCGCGCTGGACACCATTTACGGTGGCGCGCAGACCTTTGCCGAGCGGGTGACCGCGATGACGGGGGGCAAGTTCAAGGTCACGGCCCGGGCCGCGGGCGAACTGGCGCCTGGCCTGGAGGTGCTGGATGTGGTCTCGCAGGGGGCGGTGCCCTTGGGCCACACTGCCTCCTACTACTATGTGGGCAAGACCAACGCGGTGGCCTTTGGCACAGCCCTCCCCTTCGGCCTGTTGGCCTCCCAGCAGAATTCCTGGCTTTACGAAGGCGGCGGGCTGGAACTGCTGCAAGAGCTCTATCGGGAACGCTTCAATGTGATTCAGTTCCCCGCGGGCAACACGGGCGCGCAGATGGGTGGTTGGTTCAACAAGGAGATCAACACACCCAAGGACCTGGAAGGCTTGAAGATGCGTATTCCGGGCCTGGGGGGCAAGGTCATGAACAAACTGGGCGTCACTGTGCAGGTGCTGCCCGGCGGTGAGATCTTCCAGGCCCTCCAGACCAACGCCATCGACGCGGCCGAGTGGGTGGGCCCCTACGACGATGAGAAACTCGGCTTCCACAAAGTGGCCAAATACTACTACTATCCCGGCTGGTGGGAGCCCGGCCCCTCCCTGGAAGTCCAGGTCAACCTGGATGAGTGGAACAAGCTGCCCGAGGTCTATCAGGAGATCATCAAGACCGCGGCCTATCAGGCCAACATGACCATGCTGGCCCGCTACAACGCCAAGAACAACGAGGCCTTGCAGCGCTTGCTGGACTACGGCATCGAACTGCGTCGCTACAGCGACGAGGTGCTGAAGGCGGCTGAGGATGCTGCCAATGAGCTGTTCGATGAGTTCAAACAGCAGGATGCCGACTTCAAGGCCATCTTCGAGCACTGGGACGCCTTCCGCCAGCGCGTTTGGCAGTGGAACAGCCTCAATGAAGCCAGCTTTATGGATTACATCGCCAGCAAGTTCCAGTAAGCCCTTTAGCTTTATGGCACGCGAAAAGGCCCCGACGCAACCGCCGGGGCCTTTTTGGTGTCAACTGCTATGAAAATAGATTTGGTAGGCCGGGAAACCGGTAGACCGGTAGACCGGGGTGAGCGAATCGGCCCGGTTTCCCTGGTTTCCGGGTTTCCTGGTTTACCGGTTTACGGGGCTGCACAGCCCGCCATTTTCATCCGTATCGGCGCGGGTTGGCCAGCCATCGGACTGCTATGAAAATAGATTTGGTAGACCGGGAAACCGGTAGACCCGTAGACCGGGTGGAGGAGCGAACCGGCCCGGTTTCCCTGGTTTCCTGGTGTACCGGTTTACGGGTCTAGACCCCCCGCCATTTTCATCCGGATCGGCCCAGGCTCGCCTGCCAGTGGCCTTGCATCATTCAACACCACCGAACGACAAAGCGAGAATCATGACTGCAAAGGAACCCCAAAGCGCTTCCCCAAAATCCATCCTGGATAGCCCCGCGGTGATCTTCTTCCGCCTGAATTGGGAGAAGATCGCATGGATTGTGCTGGTGCTCATGGCCTTCATCTTGCGCGTTTATGATGTGGGCGCGCGCACCATGAGCCATGACGAGAGCCTGCACACCACCTACAGCTATAACCTGTACAATGGCACGGGCTTTCGGCATGATCCGCTGATGCATGGGCCGTTGCTGTTCCATTTGACCGCGTTGAGTTATTTCATCTTCGGCCCCAGCGATTTCTCGGCCCGGTTCCCGGTGGTATTGCTGGGCACGGGCGTGGTGGCCATGCTGTGGTGGGCGCGGCCCTGGTTGGGCAAGTTGGGCGCGTTGCTGGCCGCGCTCATGATCACGCTCTCTCCCTCTCTGCTCTTCCACAGCCGCTACATCCGCCACGATCTCTACGCCATCTTCTTCGCGCTGGCGGTCATCATCCTTATTTTCCAATACATCCAGAAGGGAGACCGGAAGTTTTTGGTGGCCATGGCGGCCATGTTGGGGTTGCTTTATACCACGAAAGAAGTCGCTTTTATCTATGTCATCATCCTTATCGGCTATCTCGTGATCGTGCTGCTGGGGCGGTTGCTGATGGGTAACTGGTCCCAGAAAGGCTACAAGTGGCCCTTCCTGGCACTGTTGGCCGTGGGCGGGTTGTTTTTGGTTTATGCCATGTATGAGGCCATTCATTCGCCCGTGGGCCAGGTGGCCCGCAGCAACAGCTTGGGCATCCCCGTATGGCCTCTGGCCGTGCTGGGCGGGCTGATGATCGCCACGGCCCTGTGGCTGATGTTCCAGGGATTCGGTGGTGGGCAGGTTCACCGATGGCGGGAGTGGGATGTCACGGTCTGGGTGGTGACACTCTCGGGGCCGTTATTTGCCGCATTTTTCATCAAAATGTTTGGCGGAAATCCCTCCTCCATTGATTTCGACAACCCCCTGGCCCGAGATACCCTCATCGCCATCTTTGTGTTTGTGTTCATGTGGGCGCTTTTCACGGCCCTGGGGGGCTTGTGGGCCGCATCACAAAGACAGCTTTATGCGTATCTGGGCGGGCTGGGGCTTTATTATGGGTTGATGTTGTTGTTTTTCACCACCTTTTTCACCAACGGCGCGGGCGTGGCCACGGGCCTGGTAGGCGCGTTGGGCTACTGGCTTTCGCAACAGGAGGTGGCCCGCGGGGGACAGCCCTGGTTCTATTACTTCATGCTCGTCCCCCTTTACGAATTCATCCCCATGTTGCTCAGCGGCGTGGCCACCATCGGCATCCTCATCCGTGCCTTCCGCGGCCAGCCGATCGATGCATCGCTCCCCGACGATATCGCTGCACCTCCATCCGTCCGTCATCTGTGGTTGTTGTACCTGGTGTGGTGGATCGCCCTGACCTGGGGGGCTTACACCTGGGCGGGTGAGAAGATGCCCTGGCTGACCACCCATTTCGCGCTCCCCATGTCGTTGCTGGCGGGCTGGTGGCTGGCCTGGAAGCTGAAAGCCCTCGATTGGCGCGCGGTCTGGAACCAGGGAGGGCTGTGGCTGCTGCTCGGAACGCCGCTGTTTCTGGTGGTGTTTTATCAGGTGGCTCAGAAACGCCCCTTCCAGGGCAAATCCCTGGAGGCGCTGAGCCAAACCATGGCCACCCTTATCGGCCTTATCGTGCTCATCGGCCTGGGGTGGTTCCTTTATCGCAGAATGCAATCGCTGGGCTGGGGGCTGAGCCTCCGGCTCGCGCTGCTGAGTTTACTGGGGGTGCTGGGCCTGTTCTGGGTGCGCACCTCGTTCCTGCTCACCTATGTCAATTACGATTACCCTATCGAACCCCTGGTCTATGCCCACGGGACGCCCGATATCAAGATCGTGGTGAATGACTTGCGGGAGATCTCCCGTCGTACCGTGGGCGAGAATGCACTGGCCTTCGTCTATGACAACGAGACCACCTGGCCTTTTGAATGGTATTTCCGCGACTTCCCCAACAAGAAGTTCGTGGGCGCGGGCATTACCCGCGAAGCCCTGAAGGATGCACCCGTGGTCTTGGTGGGCATTGAAAACGAAGGGAAGGCCAGGCCGTTCCTGGGCAAAAAATACTATCGGATCGAATACCGTCAGATCTGGTGGCCCAAGGAAACCTATAAGCAACTGGTGGATGGCGTTCCTCAACCCGATGGGACCGTGCTGAAGGGCTGGTCGTTGCTATGGAGCTGGATCAAAGACCCGCAGGCCCGCAAGGTGTTTTGGGACATTGTGATTTATCGCAAATACCAACAGCCCATCGCGGATTGGAGCCCCGCGGACCACTTTGTCATGTTCATCCGTAAGGACATCGCGGCCCAGGTGTGGGACCTGACCACGCTGCCCGCGCTGGCGGAAGAAGGTGCCATCAGCGCGGACCCATTCGAGGATAAGTATCTTGATCATCCCGCGGTGCAGATTGTAGGCGGGCCGGGGCAATTGACCACCCCGCGCAACATGGCTGTGGCCGAGGATGGCCGCATCTATGTGGCGGATACCGGCAATCATCGCATCGTGGTATTCTCACCCGATGGCCAGGTGGTGAACGCGTGGGGTAGTTTTGGGGATCAGCCGGGCCAGTTCAACGAGCCCTGGGATGTGGCCGTGGGGCCCGATGGTAACGTGTATGTGGCCGATACCTGGAACCATCGTATCCAGAAGTTCACACCCGAGGGCGAGTTCATGACCGCGTGGGGGAGTTTTGTTTCCACCGACGGCCAGTTGGGGCAGATGGGCGTGTTCTGGGGCCCGCGCGCCATTGCTTTCACCCAGGATGGCAACCTGCTGGTGACGGACACGGGCAACAAGCGGGTGCAGGTCTTCACGCCCGAGGGCGAGCCCATCACCCAGTTCGGTGGCGCGGGCATCGAGGAAGGCTATTTCGATGAGCCCGTGGGCATCGCGGTGGATGCCGAGGGCAACATCTACGTGGCCGACACCTGGAATCAACGCATCCAAAAATTCTCGCCTGACTTCCAGTTCCTCAAAGCGTGGCCCGTACCCGGCTGGGAGGGGCAGGATATCCTGATGAAGCCCTATTTGGCCGTGGATTCCAATCATTGGGTCTATGCCGCGGACCCCACAGGCTGGCGCGTGTTGGTCTGGGATGCCCAAGGGAACCCGAAGGCGGCCTGGGGTGAGTATGGCGCGGGCCCGGGCCAGTTCGGCTACCTGAACGGCGTCGCGGTCGCGCCTGATGGCTTCATCTGGGTGGCGGATGCAGACAACGCACGGGTGATGAAGTTCGAGCCCATCCGATAGCGCGGGGCGTCCGGTTCCCGGTTGCATCCGATGTCACCCATTGCCCACCCTGTCTCGCGGTCGAGCGATGCTACAAACAAAAACACGGATAAGTTGATCTCACCCGAAGTCGCCAAGACGCCCAGCCTTTCATCGGCCACTTGCCAACACCTGCCACCCGCAAACTTTTTCCCCTTTACGGCTTTGCGCCTTAGCGTGAGCGATTTCCTGGCCAAGGGGCAAGTATTGCGTTGACGAAGGTTCTACCCGTGTCCTTCCATCCGTGTTTCACCTGCCATGGCCGTCACAAAAGCGATGGCCAGGGTCTGGGTGTGGGAGAGGCTGATGGCCCAATGGTTCAGCCCCAAGGTTTGGGCCAGCTCCTGCGCCCGACCATGCAGATAAAGCACGGGCGCATGGCGATCGTCGGCCAGGACTTCGATCTCCTTCCAGCCGATTTCCCCGATGCCCGTGCCCAGGGCTTTGGCGACCGCTTCTTTGGCAGCCCAGCGCGCGGCCAGGGAAGGGATGCGGTGGGCATAAGCCGCGATCTCGGCCGGCGTGAAAATCCGTACCAAAAACGCCTCTCCGTGCCTTTCCAGGGCCTGTTGGAAGCGAGCGATCTCGATGACGTCCACGCCAACACGGAGCATCATGCCTCCTTGGGGTCTGGACCGGCCACGGCCAGGGCATATCGGTCTGGATGAAGATAAGTCCGGGCCACCCGCCACACATCCTCTTGGGTCACGCCGCGGATGCGGGCGTCGTAAGTTTGCAAATAGTCCAGGCCCAGCTCATACCAGGCCATCGCCAACAGATAGCTGGCAAGACCGCTGTTGGTTTCCAATTGCAGGGGCAACGAGCCGGTGAGGTAGCGTTGCACATCGGCTAATTCCTCTGCGGAAACAGGCTCGTTCACTATGCGGGCCACTTCTTCTCGCATGGCGGCTACTGCCCGCGCCACATCGTTCGGATTCACGCCCGCGTCGATGTGCCAGGTGCCTGCGCCACGAGTGGCATTGAACGTGCTATAGGCATAATAGGCCAGGCCCATCTCCTCACGGATGCGGGCGCCCAGCCGTCCTCCTAACCCAAACCGCCCCAAGAGGGTATTGCAAACCAGGATGGCATCGTAATCGGGGTGGGCGCGATGGATGCCTGGCCAGCCCAGGACGATATCGCTCTGGCTTTTGCCGCGAATCCGAACCCGCACCTCCTTGCGTTCGGTCAGTTCGGGACGGGGTGGGATGTTCGTATCAGGTCGGGCGTGGGGATGCTGCCACTTGCCCAGGATTTGATCCATCCGGGCGATGGCTTCCTCGGCCCGGATCGCGCCCACGACCACCACGATGCCACCCTGGGGAGAGACCTTCGTGCGGTAGAAGCGCATCAGGTCCTCCCGCTGCACCCGGCGCACACTCTCGATCTCCGCATCGATGTCCACGCGGTAGGGATGGCCTGGAGGATAGATCTGTTGGTTGAACGCGATCGCGGCCATGGATCGGGTGCTGTGCTTTCGCTCATCCAACTGAGTAAGGCGGCGGGACCGAACCTTTTCCAGTTCCTTCTCGGGGAAAGCGGGGGAGATCAGGCTTTCGGCCAACAGGCCCAGCACCAGATCGAAATCTTCAGCCAGGGAATAGGTTTTAAAGCCCAGGGAATGCCGTCCGGCTTCAAACCCAAAGAACGCGCCCACCGATTCCACGGCATCGTTCAGTGCGTCATAATCCCGCTGTTCGGTGCCCCGGCGCAACATGATGGCCACGACGTCGGCCAAGGCTTGTTCATCCGGGCCCTCGTTGATATACCCGCCAAACGCGTATCCATTGACCAGCACCGTTTGGCTTTCGAAATTTTCGTAAACCCAGATGCGCAAGCCGTTGCTGAGCTGTCCGGTGATAATGGTGTCGGAGGAAGGAAGCATGGGATAGTGATCCGTAAAGTAGCGAATGGGAAGAGACAGAAATCGGACTTGTTTCGGATGAAAATAGCACGCTGATCTGCGCAGATGCTTTGCAATGCTGAAAACTATAGCGCCTGAAACGTGATGCGTAAGATGTTCTCACGTTTCACGCCCGTGGTGGCCACGTCACAGTCGCTTGACGATCTACATTCTGAGCCCGCCCCTTCAAGCCGCCACATACCAGCCGATGACACGGTTTTCGGGACGGAAGAGGCGTCGGGCGACGCGTTGGATGTCGTCGGGCGTGACCGCGGCCAGGCGTTCCTGATAGGTGTCCAGCCAGTGGAGGTCGGTGACCAACGAGGCAAAGCCCAGTCCCATGGCTTGATTGGAGACATTTTCGCTCTGATAAGCGAACATGGCCCGGGTGCCTTTGATGGCCCGCGCTAGTTCTTCCTCGCCGACCGGCTCATCCCGCAAGCGGTCGAGTTCATCCAACATCCGCTGAACCACGACCTGACGATCTTGATCGGGCTGAACAGTGGCATAAAGGGTGTACAGATAGGGGTCTAGGGTCGCGGCCAGGGAGGCGTGGACCGAAAGCGCCAGCCCGGTATTGACCAAAGCCCGATGCAGCCGGGCCGCGCGCCCGAGCCCGCCACCTCCGAAGATCGGTAGCCCGCGGGCACCATCCAGCACCGCGGTGAGTACAGAGAGCGCAAAGAAGTCGGGATCGTGCGCGGGCACGGATTGGAAGGCGATGAGAAGATGATGGGCACCGCCCGGACCATGCAACACCACGTGACGTTCGGCCCGAGGCGGGGGTTCGGTTACCCGAACGGATGGGGGTTCGGGACCCGCGGGGATGTCGGCAAAAAGGGCTTCAATCCGATCGGCCATGCCTTCAGCCCGAAAATCGCCCACGGCCACGGCCACCGCGTTGTTGGGCGTGTAGAAGGTGCGATAGTGAGCGTACAGATCATCGCGGGTGATACGTCGCAAATCCTCCTTCCAGCCGATGACCATGTGCCCATACGGATGGTTGAGGTACGCGGCGGCCTGGACCTGCTCACGAAGCATGTAGGCGGGCTTATTCTCGTTCCCTTCCCGTTCCGCGATGATAACCGACCGCTCCCTTTCCACCTCTTCGGGATCGAACAGGGCGTTTTGCATGCGATCCGCTTCGATGCGCAACGCCAGGTCGATCCGGTCCGCGGGCAGGGTGGTGTAGAAGGCCGTCCAATCGATCCAGGTCATGCCGTTGAAATTTCCCCCCTCCCGTTGAATCATGCGATCGAAATCGCCATGGGGATGGGTTTTTGTGCCCTTGAAGAGCATGTGTTCCACCCAATGGGAGATACCGGTGAGGCCGGGGGATTCGTTTCTGCTGCCCACCCGATACCAGATCCAGAAGCTGGCCACGGGCGCGGCGTGCCGCTCCGCCAGGATGACGGTGAGGCCGTTGGGGAGGGTTTGGGTGACTATCGGATGCATCGTCATATGCTACCAACCATTGCGTTTTGTGCCGCGGCCGACGCCAAAGTAACGGAAGCCATATTCTCGCATTTTTTCCGGGCTCCAGATGTTGCGACCATCCAGCAGCACATCCCCGCGCATGAGCTCGCGGATCCGGAGCATATCCAACTGGCGGAATTCGTTCCATTCGGTGACCAGGATCAAGGCGTCGGCGTCCCTGGCCGCCTCATAGGCGTCATCCACCAGTTGCAGTTCGGGCACTTGCTCGCATTTCTCGGGGCGAGCGACGGGATCGTAAGCCTGCACTTCGCCCCCCTCGCGGATGATCTGGCGGGCGATATCCAGGGAAGGGGCCTCGCGCAGGTCGTCGGTGTTAGGCTTAAAGGCCAGGCCCAGCATCCCGATGCGTTTATCGGCCAAACCATCCAGCGCGTTCCGCAGCTTGACCACGGCTTGGCGCCGCATGTGCTGGTTAATATCCAGCACCGCGCGCAAAAGCTGGGGATGGGCGCCATGGATAAGGGCCATGTGCTCTAGCGCGCGCACATCCTTGGGGAAGCAGGAGCCGCCAAAGCCCAGGCCCGCGTTGAGAAAATGGGGGCCAATGCGTTTATCGTAGCCCATCCCTTTGGCGACCATGTTCACATCCGCGCCCAATTCCTCACAGATGGTGGCGATTTCATTGATGAAGCTGATGCGGGTGGCCAGAAACGCGTTGGACGCGTACTTGATCATCTCCGCGGTGCGCAGGTCGGTGATAAGGATGGGCGCGTTGAGCGGGCGATGAAGTTCGGCGACCTTTTGCGCGGCTTCAGGATGCTGGGAGCCCAAAACCACCCGGTCGGGGTTCATGAAATCCGCGATGGCCGATCCTTCACGAAGGAATTCGGGGTTGGAAACCACCCAGAAGGGAATGGGTTTCTTTTGTTTCTTCTTGATAATGTCGGCTACCCAGTCGCCGGTCCCCACAGGCACCGTGGACTTGTTGATGATGATCAGGGGATGGTCCATATGTTCGGCAATGCTTTCCGCAGCCATCCGCACATAGCGCAAGTCCGCCTCACCATCCACGCCCGAAGGCGTGCCCACGGCCACAAAGACAAATTCCGCGTCTTTCAGCGCCTCGGCATAGCTCGTGGTAAAGGACAACCTCTTCTTCTCCACATTTCGCAAAATCATCTCCGAAAGCCCTGGTTCATAAATCGGCACATCACCGCGCTGGAGCTTCTTGATCTTCTCTTCAATGATATCCAGCACGATGACTTTGTTACCCAGGTCAGCGAAGCTGGCGCCAGTGACCAGACCCACATAGCCTGCGCCAAGGACAGTGATGTTCTTCATAATGGTTTTTACCTCATGGATGATGGTTGTTTTTTCATGAAGGGGAGAAGCGAGGGGGATGGGCCACCTCTATCAGCCTGGCATCTCCGCGGCCTGGACTTCCTGGGCCGCCTTTTCGAAGTCGGACCAGTGCAATCGGGCCCGGATGAAGTAGTAAATACCCAGGGCCGTGATAGGCAGCCAGAGGGCCGCGTGCAATACCAGGGTGTACGCTGTGGCTGTCGCGGGGTCCACGCCCCCCACATCGACCAAAACCTTGATGCCCGGCGCATCAAAGGTCCCGATGTAGCCGGGCGCCGAAGGCAAAGTGGTGAACAGATTCACAATCCCGTTCATCAACATCAAGGTGATGAACGAAACGCTGAAGTTAAAAGCATGCATCACAAACCAGTATTTCAGTGTCTCGGCCAGCCAGATCAAGATGGATGTGAAAAAGATCATCATCACATCGAAGGGGCTTTGCAAGGAGGCCAGGCCGAACAGAAAGCGATCCACCATGTGGTCGATTTTTGGGCGAATGGATGCAGGAAGAAAGCGTGTTGCCAGGGGCGAGTAGAGCCTCATCACCCAGTGGGGACGGGCCGCGAGCGCGATGAAAACCACCAACGCCGCGCCGAAAATCACACTGAGCGCGATGACGAAAGTACGATATTGACCAGGAATCGTGGGAACAAAGGGCAAGGCAAGAAACACAAACAAAAGCATCACCAACCCATCGAAGATCCGTTCTACCAACACCGTGGCCAGACTACCGCTGATGGAAATGTCCTCGTTCTTTTTGAGCACATAGGAACGAATCACCTCGCCCGCCCGTGCGGGATAGATGTTATTGCCCGCATATCCGATACACACCACCGGAAACAAACGCCTGATGGGCACGGGCTTGAATTGCCGCAACATGTAATGCCAACGCCAGGTCCGAATCCACACACCCACGAAATACACGAGCACGCCGGGAATGATCCACCCGTAATTGGCCTGTTTCATCAACTGCCAGACCAACGCCAGATTGAGTCCGCGCAGCGCGAGATACAGGAACAACGCGCTCACGCCGATCCCAATCCACACAAGCAGCCGCTTGATGAAATTGCGGCGGAGAAAATCTGTGAATGAGGCGCGCTTGGACACAAGAAAAATCCAGGTCACATACGACTGTGCCTATGATCGCCCCAGGAAGGTTCGGGCACAGAGGCACAGGGATGAAAAAACAGGTTTTGCTCGATTGTTGTTCGAAACCGAACGCAAGACCGCTTGCAAGCTCAGGCAAGGGAGCTCTGCAGATTAACGGCGGATCATTTTAGCACATGACTCGAATGCAAGGCTATTTTCCGTCATCCGCACACGTTGTCCACGCCAGCTCCTTGAGGCGCGCCGAGCCCGACTGGCCCTTTTGTCAAGGGGTCCCATAGGGGAAAATTCCTCTATCCCGCGGAGGAATTTTTCCGTTGTGATGCGCGAGGACGCGGATTATAATGAAGATACCAACGTACCTCAGTGGTGCAATGGCGAGAGGGTGTTTTCTGGGGCGAAGGCGTCGGTATGCGAGAGGCCGACGCCTTCATTTGTTTAATCCAAACGCGGTGACGCGACACCTGTCGGGATCGGTGACGATGAGCATATTCGCGCCCACCGCGACCCCCAAGGTACGGT
>DRQW01000041.1 GCA_011371305.1 Anaerolineae bacterium
CCTACCAAATCTATTTTCATAGCAGTCCAACGGCTGGCTTGCCAGCGCCGATACGGACGAAAATCGTGGGCGGTAACCCGGTAAACCAGGAAACCCGGAAACCAGGGAAACCGGGCCAATCTGCTCACCTTCCCGGTCTACCGGTCTACCGGTTTCCCGGCCTACCAAATCTATTTTCATAGCAGATTGAACTTCACACGGGGCTTGTTCCCCCTACCTCATACCCCATCTCAAACGAGCATCCATTCTAACCATGCCTTTCGACCCAAACGATCCCTTCATGCGGCGTTTCAGTGAGGAATTTCCCTTCCTCAGCGCCACGATGCAAGACGCCCATTCCCAGCCATCCCGTCAGGACCTGGACGAGGACGATTTGATCCAGGAATATCCTGTCATCGCCTCGCGCGATATCGTGATCTACCCACGCATGGTGACGCCCATCTTCATCGGGCGGGACCTTTCGCGACGGGCGTTGGAAGCCGCTCAGGATGAGGACCTGCCCCTGCTGGTGGTAGCCCAACGCGACCCCACCATCGAGCTGCCCACGGTGGATGATCTCTTCACCATGGGCACGGAGATCACCATCGAGCGGTTGCTGCGCATGCCCGATGGCACCCAGAGCGCGTTTGTTCATGGCGAATATCGGGTGGAGATCCTGGAGATCGTTCACGAACGCCCCTATCTGCGGGTCGTGGGCCGCCGCATCCCTGAACCGGTCGTCGAATTCGACAAGGAAGTGGAGATGCTGCGGCGGGCCGTGCTCGTCCTCTTCGAAAAGGTCACCTTCTACAACGCTTCGATCCCCGAAGAGGTGCTCATCGCGGCCATGAACGCAGACGACCCCGGATGGCTTTCCGATCTGATCATCTCCTCTTTGCCTATCCCCCTGAACCGGCGCCAGCAAATCCTGGAGACCCTGGACCCTATGGAGCGCCTGCGCAAGGCTAGTGTGTTCCTGGCCGAAGAGCTGGATGTGCTGGAGCTGGAGAATGAGATCCATGAGCAGGTACAACGCAAGATGGAGGACTCTCAGCGGGAGTATTTCCTGCGGGAGCAGATGCGCGTGATTCAGGCGGAGTTGGGCGAGGGGGATGAATTCAACCGCGAGATCGTGGAGCTGCGGGAGCGCATCGATGCCTCGGCCATGCCCGAGGAGGTGAAGGCCAAAGCCCACAAAGAGTTGAATCGTCTCAGCGCCATGCCGCCCATGGCCCCTGAGACCAACATCGTCCGCACGTATCTGGACTGGCTGCTCGAATTGCCCTGGGGCGATCCGGACGAGCCTGAGATCAACATCGAGCGCGCGGAGGAAGTGCTGGAGGCGCATCACTACGGCCTGCAGAAGGCGAAAGAGCGCATTCTGGAGCATATCGCGGTGCGCAAGCTCGCGGGCGAACATATGCGCACACCCATTCTGTGCTTTGTGGGCCCGCCGGGTACGGGCAAGACCTCCATGGGCAAATCCATTGCCGAAGCCTTGGGCCGAGAATTCGTGCGGGTCTCCCTGGGGGGTGTGCGGGATGAAGCTGAGATCCGCGGGCATCGCCGTACCTACATCGGCGCGTTACCCGGGCGCATCATCCAGACCATGCGCAACGCGGGTGTGGTCAACCCCGTCTTCATGCTGGATGAAGTGGACAAAATGGGCTACGACTTCCGGGGGGACCCTTCGGCGGCCTTGCTGGAGGTGCTGGACCCGGAGCAAAACAACGCGTTCAGCGATCACTACCTCGACGTGCCCTACGATCTCAGCCATGTGCTGTTCATCACCACCGCGAACAACCCCTATCAGATTCCTCCTCCCCTGTTGGACCGAATGGAGGTGATTGAGTTTCCGGGTTATGCGGATTTCGAGAAGCATCTCATCGCCCGAAAGTTCCTCATCCCCCGGCTGCTGAAGGAACACGGTCTCACCGACCTGGGCCTCCACATCACCGACGCGGCCCTGGATGAAATCATCCGCCATTACACTTATGAAGCGGGGGTGCGCAATCTGGAGCGGGAGCTGGCTAAGATCTTCCGCAAGATCGCGCGTCGCGTGGCCGCGGGCAAATCGGTGCGGAAACGCATCACCCCGGCCGTGGTGCAGGAGATGTTGGGGCCGCACCGTTACGAAGGCTTCAAGCTGGAAGGCAATGACCAGATCGGCGTGGCCACGGGCCTGGCCTGGACCGAAGGGGGCGGGGATGTGATGCAGGTGGAGGCGTTGATCATGCCCGGCAAAGGGAGTCTCATCCTCACGGGACAACTGGGGGAGGTCATGCAGGAATCGGCCCAGGCCGCACTCTCCTACGCCCGCAGCCATGCCGAGGATTATGGCTTCGCCGATTTCGACTTCGACAAACACGACATTCACCTTCATTTCCCCGAGGGCGCGATCCCCAAGGATGGCCCCTCCGCCGGGGTGACCATTGCCACCGCGCTCATCTCGGCCCTCACCCGGCGCCCGGTGAATCACACCATCGGCATGACCGGGGAGATCACCCTGCGCGGGCGGGTGCTGGCCGTAGGCGGGCTGAAGGAAAAACTCCTCACCGCGCATCGCAATCGCCTGAAAACCGTCATCCTGCCCAAACGCAATGAAAAAGACCTGACCGAGGTGCCCAGGCACGTCCGCCGGGCCCTGGACATCCGATTCGTGACCCATCTCGAACAGGTGCTGGCCCTGGCACTCCTCGAACCAGAGGCCCAATCATCCCCTCCCGAACAAGCCCCATCCGGCTAACGTATCCCTCCCATGTTCCGCACCATCCTGGCGATACTGGGCATCATCTTCGCCATCCTCATCGTCTTTTTCCTCCTCTCCGACCGGGAGCGCGTCTCCACCACGCCGCTCAATATCAATCTGGAGGAGATCAAACCCCCCGAGTGGAAGCCATACCTCGGGCAGGGGCTGGCGTTGATCAATATCGATCATGATATCGAACCCGAATGGCTGTTCCTCTACCGCGACGGTTACAGCGGCAATCAGATCGGCGGCGTCATTTACGATGCCCAGAACCGCCCGCGGGGGGACCGCAGCATCCCCATTGCCAGCCAGGTTCCCACATACCTGGTCCCCTACAAGCTCTTGCCCGACTATCCATCTTCCAAAAACAAGGGTTATTTGGGAGATAAAGGGGTTGACTATCAGACCACGGGCAAGCAGGACGTGCGTACCCCTGTTCCTCAGGACGAAAAAACGCCCGCCTCGGCAGAGGTCAAAAACCGGGGCGACCGGCTGTTGATCCGCGGGTATCGCTATCAACGGGGTGGCGATCCGGTGGTGAATCGCTTCGCGGTGTTCGGATGGGTGAGCCCGGAATACGGCTATAGCGGCGCGCTGGCCTACACGCCGGGTTGGTTCAGCCTGCGCAACGATGACCCCGGCGACTGGGGCCAATGGACCAACGCACCTCGGGATATCGTCACCCTTTGGGCCTGGGAACCCCAGGTGGACCGATCGAATATCTGCCGGGTGGCGGAATGGCGCTTCCAGCCCGGCACCAATCCGCCGATGACCTGGCATTTCCTCTCCAGATACGAGGAAAGCTTCTTGCGCTTCTGTCAGAAGACCATCCCTACCGAGCCCGCGTTCCCCGAAGGCCAGGTGATGGCTTATCTGCTCGATGGCAACAAAGCGCGCTGGAAGGATGCCAATCAGGCGCGGACCTATACCGATGTGCAGATATTTGCCATCACCGAACCGGAAATCACCGACCAGCCCTTTGAAAACCCCATCGCGCCTGTGGATGTGGATTTTCGGGCCCATGATGGTTTCCATAGCATGCGGTGGCTCGTGCAGATGATCCCCCCATCCACCATCAAAGATCCGGTCCGCTGGCGCATTCTCCGTGCCGACGATCGATAATCCTTCGCTTCCTCGGCTGTGCCACGCGCGGCCCCATCGCAACTGAGGATATGCATCATGCCTGTCCGATCCTCCCAAGCTATTACCCCCGAAACCTTGCGTGAGGCGATCCAGGCCGGACCTGGGCCCAAGACCATTCTGCTTGGCGCGCGGGCCACCGCGCGCAAGATCGCCGAGGCCCTGGTCGCGCTGGCCAATGCCCATGGCGGGCTGGTGGTCCTGGGCGCGACCAACGCGCGCAAGCTGGTCGGCGTTGGCGATGGGGACCTCGCGCGCGAATTGATGACTTCCGCCGCGCTCATCCCCACCCCGCCCCTCATCCTGCCTTTGCCCGAGCTGGTGGAGGTGGATGGCAAGACCCTGTGTGTCAGCCGGGTACCGGCCGGGCTGCCCCACGTCTATAGCGTGCGGGGCCAGTACTTGGTCCGGTCGGGGCGAGAGACGCGGCCACTTATGCCCCACGAGCTCCGCACCCTGCTGATTAACCGCAGCGAGGCCAGCTTCGAGGCCCAAACCCCGCGTGGGGCCACCCTCGAGGCTCTGGATCCAGATCGCATCGAGGCATATCGGGACCAACTGCACCTCCCGCCTGATACCGATACCCACGATCTCCTTCTCAGCCGCGGGTGTCTGGCCGAAACGGACAAGGGCCTGCGCCCGACCATCGCCGGGTTGCTCCTCTTCGGCAAAAATCCGCAACGCTGGCTGCGGTCCGCCGAGATCACGGGCGTGCGCTATGCCGGCCCCACCATGAGCGATGATTTCATCCGTGAGGATATCCGCGGGGTGTTGCCCGATCAGATCCGCCGGGCCGAGGCCTTTGTCAATGCCAACATGCGTCGGGGTATGCGCATCCGCGGGATGCAGCGGGAGGAAGTGCCCGAATATCCTATCTCGGTGGTGCGGGAGGCCATTGTCAACGCGGTCGCACATCGCGATTACAGCATTCGTGGGGATAACATCCGCATCCTCATGTTCAGCGACCGGATGGAGGTCTATTCGCCCGGGCGCCTGCCGGGGCACGTTACCCTGGATAATATCGTGGAAGAGCGTTACAGCCGGAATGAAGCCATCGTCCAGGTGCTTTCGGAGATGGGGTTCATCGAGCGCCTGGGCTATGGCATCGACCGGATGATCCGGGTCTGTGAGGAGGAGGGCCTGCCCCCGCCCGAATTCACCGAGACCAGCGCGGGGTTCAAAGTGACCATCCACAGCCAGGCCGCGACCCTGGTGGGAGCCGGGCCACCGGTCAATCTCTACGCTCATCTGCAACTGAATCCCCGTCAGGAAAAGGCTCTGGCCTTCTTGCAGAAGAACCGTCGCATTACCAACCGTGAATATCAGGCCCTGTGCCCCGAAGCCAGCCCCGAAACCCTGCGTCGCGATCTGGCCGACATGGTGGACAAAGGCTTGATCCTTAAGATCGGCCAGAAACGGGCGACGTTCTATATTCTCAAGTAATGCGCCGACGGGCCTGGCCATCCTTTCACAACTGCATGTTATTTTCCCCAGAGGAGACATCATCCATGAGTCTAATAGATACCCTCAACCAGGATTTGAAAACCGCCATGAAGACAGGTGATGAGGCCGCAAAACGCGCCTTGCGCGGGGTTAAGGCCGCGATCACCCGGGCGGAGAAGGACAAAGGCAACCAACCTCTGACCGATGATGAGATCATCGCAGTGCTGCGTAAACAGGCCAAACAACGCCAGGACAGCATCGAGGCATATCGCCAAGCGGGCCGCGAAGACCTGGTCAAGGAAGAAATGGAGGAACTGGCTGTCATCGAGCGATATCTGCCGCAGCTGATGGACGAAGAGGAGATCCGGAAGGTCGCCGAAAAGGTCATCGCCGAGGTAGGCGCGAGCAGCCCGCGCGACATGGGCAAGGTGATGGGCAAACTCATGGCTCAGCTCAAAGGCAAAGCCGATGGCCGCCTCGTCAACCAAGTCGTTCGTGAGTTATTATCAGGAAGGTAGGCATCAGGCCTGACAGCCCGCCGATACCGATGAACATGCCTCGCGGCCAGGTTCGCGCGGGAAGCTGACTTCATGAAACGTCATGCGTGATGCGTACGTTCTCACGTTTCACGAATGACGTTTCACGCCCGTCGGCGCCTCGCTCAGCGTTGTCCTGACGACCTCGATCCTCATCCTGATCCGAATCCTATTTTCGGAACAGTCTCCCTGAAACACCATGAATCTCCCCCCCACGGAACACATTCCCGGCCCGCGGGAAAACTTCCTGAGCCGGATGAGTCGCGATCCTGCGCGCTGGCGCGCGCGTTTCCGCATGGGCTTGTTTGCCCTGGCCGTGGGCCTGGTGATTTTCATCGTGCAGGTCGTGGATTTCCCGGGCGCGGGGAGTGTGCGGGTTGAGGTGGGCGAACCCAGCCCCCAAACGGTGGTTTCCCCTGTTTCCACCAGCTATATCAGCGAGGTGCTCACTCGCGAGGCCCGGGAACAGGCCCGGCAGAACGTCCAGCCCATCTACGACCTGCCCGACACCCGGGTGGCCCGGCGCCAGATCGCCCGGGCTCAGGTGGTTATCGCTTTTATCACCCAGGTCCGCAATGACCCCTACGCGACGCGCGAGCAAAAGATCCGATGGCTGCAATCGATTCCCGAGCTGCATCTTTCCGAAGCCCAGGCGGCCAACATCCTGGACCTGAAAGATGAGGAATGGAATCAAGTCATTCAAGAAGCATTGCGGATCTTGGGAGTTGTCATGCAACAGGAGATTCGCGAGGGCGAGGAACAGAAAGCGCGTCGCGCGGTGCCTTCGTTGATCACCTTGCAACTCAATGAAAACCAGGCCGCGGCCGTGGAGGCGCTGGTTTCGGGCTTGATTGTGGCCAATACCTTCTACAATGAAGAGGCGACGGAAAAGGCGCGGGACGAAGCCGCGCAGCAGGTACAGCCGGTGCAACGCAACATCGAGGCCGGGGAAGTGATTATCCGCGAGGGGGAGCCCGTCACCGAATTGGATATCGAGGCGCTGAGGCATACGGGTGTGCTGCAGCGTACGCGCACATGGCACGATTATCTGGCCGCGTTCCTGCTGGCCACCATGATGACGGGCATGCTCATCCTGTTTGTCAGCTTCCAACGGCGGGATTTCTGGAAGGAAAACCTGGCCCCGCTGCTTTTGGGATCGATTTTCGGCCTGTTCATCCTCGCGGCCAAGTTGATGATCCCCATGCATCCCATGTTTGGCTATCTGTTCCCCCTGGCCAGCATGACCATGCTGGTGGGCTCTCTCATCGATCTGCCCGTGGCCGTGTTGGTAACGGTGTTCCACGTTATCCTGGTTGGTCAGTTTTCGTCCGCGGGCATCAATTTATTGATTTATCTTTTCTTCGGCGCGGTGGTGGGAGCACTGGCTTTGGGCCGGGCGGAACGGCTGAACAGCTTCGTGCGCGCGGGCCTGTGGGTGATTGCCAGCAATTTGCTCATCTTGCTCATCTTCCAGTTGCCCATGCTGTCCACCCTCGACAATCAGACCCTGATTGAGCTCGCATTCGCGGGGGCGGTAAACGGTATCTTTTCCAGCAGCTTCACCCTGGTCATCTTCTATGTGTTAGGCCAGTTGTTTGGTGTGACCACCAGCCTGCAATTGCTGGAGATCTCCCGGCCCAACCACCCTCTGCTGCGTCAGTTGTTGCTGAAAGCCCCCGGCACCTATCATCACACCCTCATTGTCAGCAACATGGCGGAGGAGGCCGCGGTGGCCATCGGTGCGGATTCCCTCCTCACCCGTGTGGGCAGCTACTACCACGACATCGGCAAGATCATGCGGCCATATTTCTTCATCGAAAACAACACCGATGGCGAAAACCCCCATGATCGCATCGACCCCTATACCAGCGCGCGCATCATCATCAGTCATGTGCCCGATGGTGTGGAACTGGCAGAGAAATATCGGCTGCCCAAGGCCATCATCGATTTTATCCGGGAGCATCATGGCACGACCCGGGTGGAATATTTTTACCATAAAGCGGTACAGATGGCCGATGATCCCAACGCGGTCGATGAATCCGCATTCCGTTATCCTGGCCCCAAACCCCACACCCGCGAGACTGCCATTCTCATGCTGGCCGATAGCTGTGAAGCCACGGTCCGGGCCATGCGTCCCCAGACCCGAGAGGAGATGCTGGAGGTCATCCGCAGTGTGATCAACCGTCGGCTCATGTCGGGCCAGTTGGACCACAGCCCCCTGACCTTGCGCGATCTGACCCTTATCTCCGAAGCCTTTTCCCGGGTGCTCCAGGGCATCCACCATCCTCGGGTCAAATATCCGGGCGGGGCGGCCAGCAGCGACCAACCCGCCGCGGTAGAAAAAGCGGTGGTCACCACCCCCAAACCCGCTGGCTGAATCCGAAGATGACCATTGAAATCGACATCCTTGAACCCTATCAGGCGATGGTGAATCGGGCGCGTTTGGAAGAGGCTGCCCGCCGGGCCCTGGCCGCAGAACAGGCCCAAGGGGATGTCACCATCCTCATCACCGACGATGAGACGGTGGCCGAGCTGAACCAACGCTATCTGGGCAAGGCGGGCCCCACTGATGTCCTCAGTTTTCCCACCCAGACGCCCGGTCTCTCCGATGGTTTTGTGCTTCCGCCCGATGAAAGCCCCTATCTGGGTGATATCATCATCGCCCTGCCCTACACCCAACGCCAGGCCGAACGCCTGCATCGCCCCCTGGAGGATGAACTGGCCCTCCTGGTGGTGCACGGCATCCTCCATCTTTTGGGTTATGACCACGCTACGCCCGAGGAAAAAGCGCACATGTGGGAGCGACAAAATCACATTCTCGCCACGTTGGGCATCCCCCCGCTGGAGGCCTGACCATGTCGCGGGAGTTTTTGCGGTTGGGACGGGCGTTTATCTATGCCTGGGCGGGCGTGCGATGGCTGATTCGGCATGAGCGGAACGCGCAAATTCATCTGTTTTTGGCCGCGATGGCGATATGGTTGGCCTGGCGGTTGGATTTGGCCCCGGTCGAATGGGGGTTGCTCATCCTTACCATCGGTGTGGTGTTCGTTGCCGAGGCCATGAATACGGCCTTGGAAGCCCTGACCGATCTGATCAGCCCCGATTACCATCCCCAGGCGAAGGTAGTGAAGGATGTGGCCGCAGGCGGGGTGTTACTCGCAGCCATGATGGCGATCGTCATGGCCTTGATTCTGTTTCTGCCCAAGCTGTAATCCATGATGCCTGCTGCGCGCTCCAGCTACGCCCCCCCGATACCGATGAACATGCCTCGCGGCCAGGTTGGTGCGAGAAGCGGACTTCGTGATACGTGTAATGCGTGAAGCGTAAGTCCTCACTTTCACGCATCATGTTTCACGTCCACTGGCGCTTTCCACAACATGAGCTTGATACATGTTCCCCCACCCGCGCCAAGGCACGATTTTCCATAGTAACGATTCCCGTGATGAACATCTCGTCCATGCCCGTTGAAGACCCTGTTGGGTATGAAACATTGCGCCGGATGGCGTCGGTCACCCATTACAACCGGTGGATCTTTGAGGAATTGGCGCCTTTTGCCGGGCAACGGCTGTTGGAAGTGGGATGCGGCATTGGGAATATGACCATGTATTTTTTGGATCGCGCGTTGGTCGTGGGGATCGATCGTCTGGCCGCGAGTGTGAACTATACCCGTGAACGGTTCGGAGATCGTCCTAACACCGAATTTTTCCAAGGCGATATCACGGACCCGGCTGTGTTGCCGCGGCTGCGGAGTTATGGGTTCGATACGGTGTTGTGTGTTAACGTGCTGGAACACATTCGGGAGGATGGGGTGGCGTTACGCCATATTCGCGAGGTGTTGGTCCCGCACGGGCGCTTGTTGCTGCTGGTGCCCGCGGGAAAATACCTGTATGGAACGCTGGACCGGGCATTGGGGCATTATCGCCGGTATGAGCGGGAAGAACTGGCCGCGCGCGTGCGCGATGCAGGCTTGCGTCCCGTGCAGGTTCGATACATGAACCTGGCCGGGATTCCGGGCTGGTTTCTGAACAGCCGCGTTCTCAAGCGCACGTTGCTCCCCCAAGGCCAGCTCCGCTGGTTTGACCGCCTGGCCCCCCTGTTCATCCGCAGCGAACGCATGCTCCGCCGTTGGTGGGACCTCCCCGTGGGGCAATCGTTGATCTGCATTGCTGAGAAACCGGGGAAGGGTTAGCGGCTGTACCTGGAACTTCGTGGGGGAAAAAGAAAGCTCCGGTGTGGGCTGGGCCACCGGAGCTTGGCATGTCGTGCGAAA
>DRQW01000042.1 GCA_011371305.1 Anaerolineae bacterium
GGCGGGGGGTGCGGCAGGCGCCTGGATTGGACGGTTGGCCTTTCGCCACAAAATCAACAAACCCATCTTTCTCCTCGTGCTGATCCTCAGCACCCTCCTTTGGGCCGGGCTGGGGTATCTCTACTACGGTCGGTAGCGTGGCATCACGCTGAGTTGGCGCGGGAAGCCGACTTCGTTATGCGTCATGCGGGATGCGTAAGTTCTCACGTTTCACGCATCACGTTTCACGTCCCCCGGCGCTTCGCCCAACGTTGTCCTGATGACCTCAATCCTCATCCTGATCCGAATCCTCTTTATCATAGCAACGATTTGGCGCAGGGGAAGACATTGGCTACAATCGATGCCATGTCCACCCCCATGCGCAAACAATATCTCCAGATCAAAAAGCAATACCCCGACGCCATCCTCTTCTTCCGGCTCGGGGATTTTTATGAGACATTTGACGAGGACGCCAAGATCGTCGCCGAGGTGTGCGACGTGGCCCTCACCAGCCGCCCGGTGAGCAAGGGGCAGCGGGTGCCCCTTGCGGGGGTACCCTGGCACGCGGCAGAAGGCTACATCGCCAAGCTCATCCGCGCGGGCTACAAGGTGGCCGTGTGTGAGCAGGTGGGCGAGGTGGGCAAAGGCCTGGTGGAACGGGAAGTCGTGCGGGTGATCACCCCCGGCACCCTGTTGGAGCCCGCGCTGCTGGATGAACGCCGCAACAATTACATCGCCGCGCTCATCTTCGAAGGGGGCAAGCGCGCGGGCATCGCCTATGCGGACGTAACCACCGGCGAGTTTGCGGTCACAGAAATCCGAGGGGAGGAGGTGGCCCGCCGCGCGCGCGAGGAACTGGCCCGCTTGGCCCCGGCCGAATTGCTCATCCCCGACGTCGGCGGCTATCCCGGCCTGGAAGAATATCGCATCACCCCCTACGAGCCCTGGCGTTTCGAGACCGAAGCCGCTCGCCAGGAGCTGCTGGACTACTACGGCGTCACCAGCCTGGAAGGCTTTGGCTGTGAGGGCAAGCCCCTGGCCATCAGCGCCGCGGGCGCGCTCATCGCCTATCTGCGGGAAACCCAAAAACGGGCCCTGGGGCACCTCCAACCCCTGCATACCTACTCAACCGAAGCCTACATGCTCCTGGACCCAGCCACCCGCCGCAGCCTGGAACTGGTGGAGACCATGCGCGAGGGCGCGCGGCGCGGTTCCCTGCTGTGGGTGCTGGACCGTACCCTTACGCCCATGGGCGGCCGCCTGCTGCGCAAGTGGATCAACCAACCCTTGTTGGACATCGAAGCGATCAATCGGCGGCTGGACGCGGTGGAAGCCTGGGTGAACGCGCCCCTGGAGCGGGCCGAACTGCGGGAAGCTCTGCGGCCGGTGCGGGATATCGAACGCTGGGCCAATCGTTGCACCCAGGGCATGGCCACCCCGCGCGACCTGGTAGGGTTGCGGGAAAGCCTGCGCGCCCTGCCCCAGGTGCGGGCCATCGCCGCCCGGGTGGGACAGGACGCGGGCCTGGACCTGAATGAGGAGGCCCTGCATCTGCTGGAAACCGCCATCGCGGACGACCCGCCCGCCACCCTCGCCCACGGCGGCGTCATCCGTTCCGGCTTCAACGCGGAGCTGGACAGCATCGCCCTGGCCGCGAAGGACGCGCGGGCCTACATCGCGGGCCTGGAAACCAAGGAACGCCAGCGCACGGGCATCCAAAAACTCAAAGTCGGCTACAACAAGGTCTTTGGCTACTACATCGAAGTCCCCAAATCCCAGACCGACAACGTCCCCTCCGATTACATCCGCAAGCAAACCCTGGTCAACGCGGAACGCTACATCACCCCTGAACTGAAGGAATACGAATCCCTCATCCTCAACGCGCAGGAGCGGTTGCTGGACCTGGAAAATAGCATCTACAAACAGGTGGTGCAGCAACTGGCGGAGATGGCTTCGCGGTTGCTGGCCGCGGCCGACGTAGTGGCCCACCTCGACGTGGCTGCCGCGCTGGCCGAGGTGGCCGTGGACCGACGCTACGTGCGCCCGGAGCTGACCGAGGATCAGGTCCTCGATATCCGGGCGGGTCGGCATCCTGTGGTCGAACTCACCCTGGAGGGCACAACCTTCACGCCCAACGACACCCATCTGGCTCCGGATCGGGCCATTGTCATTCTCACGGGCCCGAATATGGCCGGCAAGTCGACTTTCCTCCGTCAGACGGCCATCATCACCCTCATGGCCCAGATCGGGTCCTTTGTGCCCGCGGACGCGGCCCGCATCGGCCTGGTGGACCGCATCTTCACCCGCATCGGCGCGCAGGACGAGATCCACAGCGGCCAGTCCACCTTCATGGTGGAGATGATCGAGACCGCGAACATCCTCAACCATGCCACCGACCGCTCCCTGCTCATCCTGGATGAACTGGGCCGAGGCACCAGCACCTACGACGGCATGGCCATTGCCTGGGCCGTGCTGGAATACATCCACAGCCATCCCAAACTGGGCTCCCGCACCCTCTTCGCCACCCACTACCACGAACTCACCGCGCTGGCAGACCGCCTGCCCAAGATCGTCAACTTCCATGTGGCGGTGGCCGAACACGGCGACCAGGTCGTCTTCCTGCATGAAGTCCGCCCCGGCCGCGCGGACAAATCCTACGGCATCCACGTGGCCCAGCTCGCGGGCCTGCCCAAACAGGTCATCGCCCGGGCCAATGAGATCATGCGGGAACTGGAGGAAGCGGGCCGGGAGCGGGAGGCTTTGGATGTGGGCGAAGGCGCGATGCAACTCTCCCTGTTCAGCGAAGGCCCCGATCCCATTCGCGAGGAAATCGAAAAGGTGGATATCAACACCATGACCCCCCTGGAAGCCCTGAACTTCCTCTACGCCCTGCAACAGAAGGCCAAGCGGCTTTAGCTTTCAAAAAACAACCGATATAACCGTTTTTCAACTTCATTTTGCATTTCTGGTGGCAACTCTCCAAGCTCTCGTAAAATGAATGTAGTAGAAATCGTCATCATGCGGTGGAGTCGCAACGTAGAAGTCACCTTGAGTCCGGTAACATCGAAACCTTTGGCGCGACGGTCAATGACAAAATCACTTTCGAGCAATGCTTCGGGCACGCGACTGGTGATAAATGCGAGGATCACATGACGGTAAGGGCCGATAGGGGAAGTGAGACACACTGCAGGTCGCACTTTGGTTGCTGACAAATCATCGAAAGGGAATGGGACCAGCACTATTTTATGCTTCGTCGTCATAAAAAGGTCGACCGTCTTGCAAAGAATAAATATCCTCTGAATCGTCTTTCAAAAAAGCGAAAGCTGGATTGCGCGCAGCAGCATACAGCCATGCTCCCTCATCGATATCCTCAGCTTCATCAGCATATAACAGGATGACACGGACACGCAGAGGACCCTGAATCGGTAGATCCCCTTTGATTTTCAATTGGCGATTTTCGTCAATCATACCTTCAAGTTCGACGGCTTTCAGTGACATAGCCATGACGCGCTCTTTGAGAGTGTGTTCGAGACAAGAATGATGCTCGACAGTGGGGGTTCTTCTGGGAGCCTGTGGTCGATTTCATTGTAGCAAAAATTGCCGCTGTTCGCTATGGTCCAGGAGAGATAACCAACAGTAATCGTTAAGATGCTGGCCCCAACACCCCTCTTTTGCCGCGTGAGGGCCACGTTAGCGGTGGTCTATGGTGATGTGCGGCGGTGTGATGGGGAACTGGGGAAACCGGTCGGGAGGAAGTTCATCCAGTTGGGATTGCAATTGCGCAGTCAGCGTCCGCAATCGGGCTAC
>DRQW01000043.1 GCA_011371305.1 Anaerolineae bacterium
CATCGGCGCCACCATCAGCATCTTGGTCATCCTGGCCATGAGCACCTGGCTGCTTTGAAAATAGATTTGGTAGGCCGGGAAACCGGTAGACCGGTAGACCGGGGTGAGCGAATCGGCCCGGTTTCCCTGGTTTCCAGGTTTCCTGGTTTACCGGTTACGGGGCTGCACAGCCCGCCATTTTCATCCGTATCGGCGCGGGCTCGCCCGCCGTTGGACTGCTATGAAAATCGATCTCACGCCAAGGCGCCAAGGCGCAAAGGGAATAAGGTGTGCAGGTGGCAAGTGGCAAGTTACGTTGCGCAGGCCACCTGCCACTTGCAAACTTGCATACTTGCAAACCTACTTAGCGTCTTTGCGACTTTGCGTGAGGTTTTTGTCTGTATCGGCGTGAGGTTGCCCGCCATCGGGCTATCTTGTTTGGCTCTATCTCAAAAAATCATTATATCAGATTTCAAAAAAATCCCCAAAAGGGGTTGTCAAATGCCTGTTTTTCTGCTAAGATATGTTAAGTTTCGCGCCTTCTCGCCCCAGGTGTTTCATGTGAAACAGGCGTTTTTGCGGAACCGCATCCTTGCACTACCATCCGAGGTCCCATTGGCACAGAGCACGCGTTCCATTCCGATCATCGATTACGAAGGGAGTTCTTACAAGACGGATTTCTGGGAAGGGCAGGGCCGAGAGTTTGAAGACCTGACCGAACGTCATGCGGTTCGGCGGTTGTTGCCCTCTTCCGGAAACGTCCTCGTCGAGGTGGGGGCTGGTTTCGGGCGGTTGGCTGACCTGTACGACCGGTTCGAACGGATCGTGCTGGTCGATTATTCCACTTCGCTGCTAGCCGAAGCCCGGGATCGGTTTGGGGATGATCCCCGCTATCAATTTGTGGCCGCGAACGTGTATCATTTGCCCTTCGTCGCGAACCTGGCCGATGTGGTTGTCATGATCCGGGTGGCCCATCACCTGGAGGCCATTGATGTGGCGCTGGCAGAAATCCACCGCGTGCTCGGGGGTGGTCGCACCTTCATCATGGAGTTTGCGAACAAGCGTAATGCCAAGGCGATCGCCCGTTACCTGTTGCGCAAACAATCCTGGAACCCTTTTGATGCCGAACCTTATGAGTTCGTCCCCCTCAACTTCGACTTCCATCCCGGCTGGATGCGGGAGCAGCTCGAACAGGCGGGCTTTCGGATCGAAGCGGAGTTGGCCATCTCGCACTTCCGTATCCCGGCCATCAAGCATCGGGTCTCGCCCGCTCTACTGGCCCGGATCGATAACGCCATCGCCGGGCCGGGGGCGGTGTTCAAATTCAGCCCCAGCATCCTCACCAAAAACATCAGCACCAAACCCCACACGCCCGCGGTCGGGTTTTTCCAGTGCCCGAAGTGTGGGAATCAAGGTTTGGAAGCGAAGGAAACGGGCTATTTTTGCCCTCGGTGTGAAGAGACATGGCGGGTGCAGGATGGCATTGCGGATTTTCGTTTCCCACGGCCAGGAAGTTAGGCACCAGCGTTTCACGTGAAACACTGGGGGTCTGCCTCGCCCGTTTGCTTATCGGAACTTATGGCGCGAACCGATCGTCAATAAATAGGCATCACGCTGATGGCCTTTCGGCGTGGCAACGGCGATCTGGGGCGCGCAGGAACGCATAAAGTGCCCGCGGTGGGTTTCGGGCCGGAAACCTTTCACCCGCTACGGTCATCTTACTCTCCAGCGACTGCCTCATCGCCCGTTATCATCATCAGGAGGTCGTCTGTGACCCAGTCAAAGAAAGCTATGAAAGAACGACTCGAAGCACAGCAAATCGAGAACCAAGCCCAGGAAGCACCGGAAACCGTTGAAGAAAACGCTCCCCTCATGGAGCCCGGCGAAACGCCTCTGGAGTACCTGCTGCGAACCGGCAAAGAGAACGGTTCCGTCACTTACGATGAGATCATGCAGGCGATTCCTGAGGTCGAATCCAATATGGAGTTGCTGGAAGATATTTTCCTCACCCTCTTCGATCACGGGATCGAAGTGCGGGAAATGAAAGAGGGTAACGCGGATCTTCCAGAAACCCTTGTCGAATTCGATCTGGATGAGGAAGATGCAGAGGATGAGAAAAAAGAGGTCGTCAAGGAAGAGAGCGTAGGCGTCAATCAAAACATCGACCTCAGCCAGATCGAGATGGATGACTCCATCAGCCTCTATCTGAAGGAGATCGGCCGCGTCCCCCTGCTCACCGCGGAAGAAGAGGTTGAGCTGGCCAAGCGCATGGAGCGCGGCCAGTTGGCCCAAAAACGCCTGGAAGAGGGCGTCGAGGACCCCATCGAGCGGGAATACCTGCTGTGGGTGGTCCGTGACGGCGAGCGGGCTCAGGAACACCTGATCAAGGCCAACTCCCGCCTCGTGGTGAGCGTGGCCAAGAAGTACGTGGGCCGGGGCGTGCCCTTCCTCGATCTCATCCAGGAAGGCAACATCGGCCTGATTCGGGCGGTGAACAAGTTCGACTACCGCCGCGGCTACAAATTCAGTACCTACGCCACCTGGTGGATCCGCCAGGCCGTCACCCGGGCCATCGCGGACCAGGGCCGTACCATTCGCGTGCCCGTCCACATGTACGAACAGATCAACCGCCTCACCCGCACCAGCCGCCAGCTCGTGCAGGAGCTGGGCCGCGAGCCCACCACCGAGGAGATCGCCGAAGCCCTGGGCGTCTCCCCCAAGAAGGTGGAGCAGGTCATCCGGGTGAGCCAGCGCCCCCTCTCCCTGGAGATGCCCGTGGGCGAGGAGGAAGACAGCTACCTGGGTGACTTCATCCCCGACGAGGACGCCCAATCCCCCACCGACGAAGCCTCCCGCCAGCTTCTGCGCGAGGTTATCGATGAGATCTTCGCCTCCCTCTCCCCCCGCGAAGTGCGCATCCTCCAGCTTCGCTTCGGCCTGGTGGATGGCTACAACTACACCCTGGAGGAGGTCGGGCGCAAGTTCGGCGTCACCCGCGAGCGCATCCGCCAGATCGAAGCCCAGGCCCTGGGCCGCCTCCGCCACCCCAGCCGCAGCCGCAAACTCCG
>DRQW01000044.1 GCA_011371305.1 Anaerolineae bacterium
CAGCTCCACCGCCTGGACTCGAACCAGGAACCAGCCGGTTAACAGCCGGCTGCTCTGCCAATTGAGCTACGGTGGATCGTACAATTGCATGAAGTATTGTATTCAACCGGAGAGATTTTGTCAAATCTCCTGGCAATGTAAAAGATTGGTCATCCACGACGCCGCGGCGAGATGGTTACCCGCCAGGTGAGATAACTAAGCAAGACCAAAAGCGTTCCCAAGCCCCACGATACCAAAGAACGAGGCCAGATCGGGGAAGACGCCGGGATGGAAGCCTGGCGGGTTTCTGTGGCCGTGACATAGGCTTCTTCCGTGGCCTTAGTCTCCTTGCCCGCGGCCGATTTCTCACTCGGCCCCTTCGGAAGCTGGCGCCCGGAGGGCGATGCCGCGGTTGTTTCAGGGATAGACCGCCCCCGGGGCACTGGCGCTTCGTCCATCTGAGCGGTCAAGGCTTGGGGTTCCGTCCCCATAGGCGCAACCTCGGCCTCCGCGCGGAAGGTTGCAGGGCTTGCTTGCATGGCAGGTGCAACAGGAGGGATTGCCCGCATAGCCTGTTGAGGCATCGTCAGCGAGAGCACAAAGAAAACACCCACAATGGCCGTGGCCAGCGGAGTCAGCCTGGGTATCCAACGTTGCCAAAAGCCCGGCTGTTGGACGCCCCGCACAAAGGCACCCGCGGCCAGCACCTGCCCCTCGCTGAGAGTCATAGGGCGGGGTACTACCACCGCAGGGGTGTTTTGAAGCAGATGCACCACAGACCGCAACGATTCCAACCGCTCCTGCAAGGTGGGATCCTCCGCCAATGCCCTTTCCACGCGGCGAAGCTCCACCTCCGAGACCTGGCGGTCGAGATAGGCAGAAAGCAATTCGTCGGAAATCAAGTGGGATGAATTCATTGGCTGGTCGATTCCATGCTGGCTCTAGTAGGGAAACGATATCGGGCAGGCAAAAGTTCCTGATGGGTTTGCAGGATGTCGCGTAATTTAGCCCGGCCGCGACTGAGCCGAGATTTCACCGTGCCGATGGAAATGCCCAGGATATCCGCAGCCTCTTCATACGAAAATCCTTGAATATCTACCAGGGTCACCACGGCCCGCTGATCGGCATTAAGCTGGCCGATAGCCCACTGGATCATCTGATTCAACTCCTGGCGTTCCACATAACGTTCAGGGCCTTCCCCTTGATCGTGCAACCTGGGCGAGCTTTCCCCACTGTGCTCGATAGTCTCGTCCAGACTGTCGCTAGGTTTGCGCTTGGCCGATCGCAGATAATCGTAACAAGTATTCGTCACAATGCGAAGCATCCAGGGCTTGAAAGCCCCACCCCGGAAACTGCTTATTCCTTTATATGCTTTGATGAACGCGTCCTGGGTGGCATCCGCGGCCAGATCAGGGTCCCCAAGAATGCGATAGGCCACATTGTATGCCAGATTCTGATAGCGCAGCACTAACTGATTAAACGCAGCGAGATCGCCCTTTTGTGCTGCAGCAATGAGTTGCGTTTCATCCATGAGGGCTTGACGAACGGCCAGGAAGTGATTATACTAGGTAGTTGGAGATGCCGAAGTGGCGGAATTGGCAGACGCGACGGTCTCAAAAACCGTTGAGCATTAGGCTCATGTGGGTTCGAGTCCCACCTTCGGCACCTTTTTGTTTGCCATACGCTTTTTCAAAAAACATTCGTCTCTCATTATAGCACACATGACACAGGAGCCAGAGAGATGGCTTCATTCCGAACACGCATCTTCGGACGGCACAAGCGCTCTTCTCGGCTCCTGTTTTGCTATCTACCGCCCTTCAGCCTATCAATCGCGTCGATTGTTGTGTCCTTCTTCTCGATGGGCGCATCCGTGAAAGCATAGGATGTGCTCTTTGTTTGCCCGGCCCACCCCGCCCGGCAACCTCCCATCGGAAACTCGCCCGACATTGGCCTGACACCTCGGACCCTCTCACGCCGACGCGCTTTCACTGCACACCATCCATCCTCGCCATATGAAAAAGGAAAAGACCAGCCTTTGGCTGATCGCGACGGTCGGTATCCTCGCGGGGTTTTTGCTGGGGCTGTGGGTAGGCTCCCAGTTTCTTACGCGCGCCCAGGGAACACAATTGAGTGAACTGACCGGCGAAGCACAAGACCAGTATGTGACCTTGGTGGCGTTGGGGTATGATGCTACTGGGGATTTTGAACAGGCCACCGCCCAGCTTGCCCAACTGGAGATGCCCAACCAGGCGTTGCTCGTCGAGGGCGTGTTGGAGCGCGCAGCCAAAAACAATGCGCCCACAGCCTACCTGGCGGCGCTGGCTCGTCTTGCCCTGGCCTTAGGGGTGCCTGAAGCAGCCCTCAAGCCTTATCTCCCCACCCCTACGCCATTGCCTACCCCGACCAACACCCCGCCACCAACCCCTACCCCCGCGCCCGTCACGGGGCATCAGGCCACCGACACCCCCGCGGCCGTGGCCCAGGCCCCCACGGCAACGGCCACAGCCACGCCGCCCCCTACGGCCACGCCCACACCCAAACCCATGGTCGTCACCGACCAGGCGGTCAATATCCGCTCCGGGCCGGGCACGAACTACCCGGTTATCGGTTCGTTGGCCGGTGGGGAACAGGCAGAGATCGTGGGCCAGAACCCATCCGGAAGCTGGTGGCAAATTCGGTTACCTAACGAGGCACTGGGCTGGGTCTTCGCGGAGATCGTCACCACCCTGGGCGACACCCTGGGCATTCCCGTCGCGGCCAACATTCCCACCCCGCCGCCCACGCCTACCCCTGCGCCCCCGCCCACGCCCACCACGCCACCTAAACCCGCGGTGGACTTCGTGGTGAAAAGCGTGCGGCTGTGGGGTCCCCAGGAAAACGGCGGATGGTTCGATGGACCTTCACTCCACTGCGGCGAAAAACGCCAGTTGCGTGCCATCGTGCTCGATGCCAGTGGTCAGCCCTTGAACGGTGTCACCATCCTCGGCATCTACAGTGGTGTGGAGCAGGTCACTGGCTCCAAAGGCCCGGGCATCGCGGAATGGATCTTGGGCGATGGTGACGGCCTGCGAGTCGTGCGGGATGTGGACGGCCGCGAGGTACAAAGTGAAACCGCAGATGGCATGGTCACCGATCCCCATCGTATCCCGGATGATATCTTGATCGCTGCTGGTTATTGCCACGACGCGGCCAGTTGCCAGGCATTGCGCGATGCCAACGCCTGTCGTGGCCACTATTCCTGGGACGTCACCTTCCAGCGCACGTACTGAACCCAGACCATCGACTCGATGAACGTTCTTTCATTTTTGCAGCTTTTGCCCAACCTGGGGTAAGCTTACCCCGATTTCCCCCGGAGGTTGCTTCGGGGTATCCTGGCCCGAAGGGTAAGCACGGCTAGCCCTTCCGGTCAAAACAAGGAGGTAGAAACGCCACGTGATATCTGATTTCGTGAAACGCGCTACGCTGTTCGCCGGCTTGACGGATGAAGAGCGGGCGGTCATCGTCAGGCACATGCGTTTGCAGCATTTCGTCGCGCATGAGCTTATCTACTCCGAAGACGATGCCAGCACCGCCTTCTATCTGATCGAGCATGGCGGCGTGCGCCTAAGCGTGGGCCCGGTCGTCCTGGCCACGTTGGGCGCTGGCGCCACCTTCGGCGAATCAGGCGTCTTTTTAGGACGCCGACGCGCTGTTTCCGCTGAAGCCACCACCGACACCGATGCCTGGGCATTGACCAGCGCGGACCTGGAGCAGATCATCCAGGACCATCCTGCCATCGGTCTCAAACTCTCGCGCAACTTCGGCTCGCGCATCATTCAACTGGAAAAGCACCTGATCCAGAATCGCCTGCGCCCGGCCGAAGCGTTCCAAGCGCTGACCGATGAGGAACTGCAAGAACTGGCCGCCCACCTGGAGCTCCAGGACTTCGAGGCGGGTCAGGTTATTTTCCAGGCCGGAGACGCCAACGATGGCTTCTTCATCCTGGAGCATGGCGAAGTTCAGGTTCGGTCCAAAGAGGCCGATCGCACGTTGAAAGCGGGCGATGTCTTGGGGCTGGCCGCGACCCTGGCCCACAGGCCCTATGACACCACGGCGCTGGCCCAGACCGACGCCACCCTCTGGAAGCTGAACCGGGCGGCGTTCGAAACCATGGCCGCCGACCACCCCGAATTCATCCCCCATCTCAGTGCAGGCTTGCGGACGCCCCTGCCCGTCAGCGACGAGGAACTGGCCGTCGAACGGTTGCGCGCGTTGCCCCTCTTCGCCGGCCTGGATGATGACACCCTGCGAGCGGTTACCCAACGGCTTGTGGTCCGACCGGTCGCGGCGGATGACATCATCTACAAGGAAGGGGACGTGGGCGACGCACTCTATCTGGTGGATAAAGGCCGAGTGGAGATCGTCGGCAGCGTCAGCCGCAAAGGCCAGGTTCTGGCCCGTATCAGCGCGGGCGGCTTCTTTGGCGAAATGGCCCTGCTCACGGGCAAACCCCGTTCGACAGGCGCCCGGGCCGCGGAAAACACCGTGTTGTGGGCCCTGTACCGGTCCGACTTCGAAGCACTGGTCAACGCGTATCCGGCCATTGGTGTCGCCCTCAACCGGGTGCTAAAAGACCGGCTGGGCACGGCGGGTCACGCATTTGTCGAAAAGCATTTGCGGTTGATCAGCCTGTTCAGCGGCCTCAGCGTGGAACAGCTGGAAGATGTGGCGGAACGCCTGCTTCCCGCCCGCTATCGGGCCGGGGACATCATCTACAAGGCAGGTGCGCCCGCCAACCGTTTGCACATCATCGAAAAAGGCGTCGTCGAACTGCGTGGGCCTGAGGGAACCCTCATCCTACGGGATGGCGATTTCTTCGGCGAAGCCGCCATTCTCTCGGGTGAGCCCCATCTCGAGACCGCTTTCGCCAAAACCGATGGCGAATTCTGGGAGCTGACCCGGGAGGAGATGGAGGCGCTCATCCTCAAGTACCCCATCGTGGGCTTGAATATGAGCCGTGAGCTCAGCCGCAAGCTCCATCGGCTGGCTCAGCAAAAAGCGGCAGGTGTCCAGCCCGCGCCGGTTCCCGCACCAGCCCCGGTGGCAGCGCCCACCCGGGCCATGGAGCCCGCGGCTCCCGCGCCCGTCCCCACCCTTCAGCCACAACGCCAGCCCGCGAAACCGGGCATGTTCGATTCCCTGGCTATGTGGTTTGGCGGGCTCTCCCGGGGAGCTAAATGGCGTCTGGCCCTGCTGATCCTGCTCATCGTGTGGCTGTTGGGTATCGCCATCCCCGCGACCGTGGTCACGGCTTTGAACAACACCTCGCAAACACCGGTGACCGAAAACGACGCGCCGCGGGTGGCGGTGGCGGAGGAAGATGTGATGCAACCGGTGGCCATGGCCCTGGCCAAGCGCGAGGCGACCCATACGCCGCTGCCCACGGCCACTTACACGCCCCTGCCCACCGATACCCCCATCCCCACCGACACCCCAACCGTCACGCCGACGCCAACCCACACCCCCACGGCCACGCCGACCCACACCCCCACGGCCACGCCGACCAACACGCCCGTGCCCCCCACGCCCACGCCCAAACCTGTGGTGCGGGCCGCGGCCGCGGCCGCTCCGGCCCAGCCCACCCCCACCCCCAAACCGGCCAAGCAATACACCCTGGTCGAGGTGCGACGGCTGAGCCCCTGTGAAAACCGCGGCAAACACAACATCTACGTCAAAGTCGTCGATGCCAACGGCAACGGTGTGAACGGCATTTGGGTCATTCAGGCCGTGGCGGGCAACCCGGGCCAGGTGATTGCCAAGAAACGCACCGAGCAAAAGGATTTCTGGATCATGAAGCCGGAGAACGGGCGCGTCACCTTCGACATGTTTAAAAACGCCCAATATGTGGTTTACATCTCCGAAGATGGCGTGAACCCCGCGAGCACCGACATCACCCAGGCATTGCATTCGGCATTCACCGATGAAGCCAATTGCCCGGATGGTGGCGGCGGGAACACACTGTTCCATAACTCCTTCTCGGTAATTTTCCGCAAGAACTGGTAACCTGCCCCTTCTTGTAGGCTAAGGCTCGCTTCGGCGGGCCTTTTTTATTTGACGCGTCTTGAACAAATGGATGACGAAAACCGTCCATTGGCCCGAGGCCTGCCAGGTGACGACTTCATCCGAACGGCTTGCCAGCCACGACTCAGGCTGAAATACACTCACCATAAAGCGAGCTTGTTCTTTTCTCTCAAAATTGGTAAAATATAGGATGCAACCACTCCCAGTCGCTCCCAAGCTAACCGTGCCTTGATTCATTCCTTTCGACTTCGCGACAGCTATCTTTTACAAAGATTGGCCAGACAAAGCGTTCCCCTGTATCTGGAACGCCACTTGATTCAACCGCGCTGGCCATTGTGGATGGCCTTAGGTTCACCGATGCCTTGGTACGGGAGCGGAGCGGCCACTTTTATTCTCCGTCAAACCAACGACTCTCAGCTTCCTAACGGCTTTGTTCAAGCCAGAAAGCGTTTGGGCCGCGCCGAAGCGGAGGCGTGTTACATCGCCCCCGCATTGGATGTTGACCCTAACGCATCTCACACGTGGCGGGCGTTACTGGAACATTTAGTTGCACACGCGGGGGACTTTGGAATCCAACGGCTGTATGCCTGTCTTCCCGCGCAGGGTGAGGCCAGCAGCCTTTTGGCCCAATGTGGTTTCGCGCCCTATGTGCGCGAAACCCTTTTTCGCCTGCGCGCATGGCCCGAAACCTACGCCACGCCCCTGGCGTCCTTCGTCCGTCCCCAGCGGGAATCCGATAGCCTCGCGCTTCAACGATTAGCCGACCGCTTCACACCCCCCGTGGTCCTGAAGTCCGAAGGCGCCTACTTCAAGAACCACGAGACCAGCCACACCCTCATCTTCCAAAATTGGTGGCAGCCCGGCCATCAGGAGGGGCTTGTATTCGAGCGTGCTGGCATTGTCGAGGCCGCGTTGATCTGGAGCCGCGGCAAACGTGGCGTCTGGCTTCGCTATCTGGGCAATCCCATGGATCGAGACATCGTCGAGGCGCTTCTGCGCGAGGGGCTGACATCCATTCGGGCCAATGGCCTTCCTATCTACTGTTCGGTACGGAGCTATCAGAGCGCGCTGGGCGCATCCCTTCACGCCCTGGGTTTCGAAGACCTCACCGAACTCACCCGTTTTGTCAAGCACACCACTGTCAGCATTCAGGAACCTGCCACCAACAAAACACGTCTTCTTATCGAGACCACCTTTCCCGGCGTCATCTCCACCGACATGACACCGCCGGACCAACCATCTTAAATCAAACTTCAAGCACCAACAACCATACATGATCGAGCAACCGATTTCCACAATCACTCCTCAAACCCAACTGAAAATCACCGACGATCTCGACGCACTCCTGACGGTCTTCCCGCCCGAGATCAGCGCTCGCCTGCGGGAATTGGGCCACGAAGGGGAGCTCATCGAGGTCATCATGGACCTGGGGCGCCAGCCCGAGGCCCGCTATGTGGACGCCGACCGCACCCTCCTCGACCGGGAGATCACGGAAGAGGACATCAATTACGTGATCGAACGCGTTGGCGAGTTCACCGATGATAACCGCGCGGGCATCACCCGCACCTTGCACCGCATCTCGGCCATCCGCAACCGCCAGGGCAAAGTCGTCGGCCTCACCTGCCGCGTCGGTCGGGCGGTGTATGGCACCATCGACATCATCCAGGACATCGTTACCAGCGGCAAGAGCATCCTGCTGCTGGGCCGCCCGGGCGTGGGCAAGACCACCCTGCTGCGCGAAGCCGCCCGCGTGTTGGCCGATCAGGGCAAGCGCGTCGTTATCGTGGACACCTCCAACGAGATCGGCGGCGATGGCGACATCCCCCACCCCGCCATTGGCCGCGCCCGCCGCATGCAGGTGCGCAAGCCCTCGGAACAGCACGAGGTCATGATCGAGGCGGTGGAAAACCACATGCCCGAGGTCATCGTCATCGATGAGATCGGTCGCGAGCTGGAGGCCGAGGCCGCGCGCACCATCGCGGAACGGGGCGTCCAGCTCATCGGCACCGCGCATGGTCGTACCCTGGCCAACCTGCTGCTCAACCCCACCCTCTCCGACCTGGTGGGCGGCATCGAGTCGGTCACCCTGTCGGATGAGGAAGCCCGTCGGCGGGGCACGCAAAAGTCTGTCCTCGAACGCCGTTCTCCTCCGACCTTCGACGTGCTCATCGAGATCGTGGACCGGCAGCATCTCATCGTGCATCATGATGTGAGCAAGGCCGTGGACGCGATCCTGCGGGATCGCCCCCTCAAGCCTGAGACTCGCTATCGCAACGAAAAGGGTGAGATCATCATCGAGAAGGGCGATTCGCTGAAGAAAGACCGCTCAGGCTTGCCCAGCCGCTCTCGCTATGAACAAAGTTACGCCTTCAATCGAACCTCCGCGCGCGATGAACAAAGCGGCGCGGTGCGGCCCGTCCGTATCTATCCGTATGGCATTGGTCAAAACCGCCTGCGCTCCGCGGCGCAGAACCTGGGTGTGCCCATCGAGATCGTGAATGATCTGCGGCGTGCCGCTGTGGTCATCACCCTGAAGAATTACTATCGCAAGCGCCCGCAACCCATTAGCGAAGCCGAGGAACGAGGCATTCCCATCTACGTGCTCCGCTCCAACACCGTGCATCAGATGGAAACCCTGCTGGCCGACATCTTCGCTCTGCGGGTGGACACCGCGGATCCGGTGAGCCTGGCCATTGAGGAGACCATGCGCGGGGTGGAGAAGGTGCTGGCGGGCGCGCCCGTAGTGGAGCTTTCGCCCCAACCGCCCGAGGTGCGCCGACTGCAACACCAGCTCGCCCGCGAGGCCAACCTGATCTCCCATTCCTATGGTCGCGAGCCTAACCGGCGTGTACGGCTGTATCGGGAATAACGCAGACCGAGACAGTTAGCTAATCGCAGGCCGCAAGTGGCGGGGCATCGCTGCTTGCGGCCTTTTGCTTTTTTCTCCCAAGCGGGGAGGCCAGAGATCAAGGATAACGCCATGTCTGGCCAAAGCCATGGGTGTTAGCGAGTTACACACATCAAAGGTTCCATTCACGCCGTGTCCGCCAGCAAAGCATCCGCGACCACGACTTCCGTCCCTGCCAGTCCCACGGAACAGAAGAGCGTCAGGCCCTCCCGCGATAAACGGCCCGCCTGGTGGCCAACGACCACGTCGCACAGCTCCACCATCCGTTCCCGATCCGGGGTATCCGCCAGGAAAAACGGCCTTGCGTACGCATCCACCTGAGCCAGAGAGTCGGTAACGATGGTTTCGGCCTCTTGCGCGACTGCCATCGGCAGCTCGTGAGCCTCCTTGAACTTCGGCCCGATGGTATTGATGTGGGTTCCAGGTTGTAACCAACGGGGGTCAAACACGGGGGATCGGCTCGTCGTTGCCAAAATGAGCACCTCGGCCTCCCGGACGACCTCCTCGGCCGAGGATGCGCTCCGAATGGGGACCTCGATTTCACGCGCCATCGCCTTCGCGAAGGCGTTGCGATGGGCAGGGGTCGGGCTGTAAGCGATTACCCGCTTAAATGAATGTACGGCCATAGCCGCACGAAGATGGAACCGTGCCTGAAAGCCGGTTCCTAGAATGCCCAGGGAAGTGACGTCGGGACGGGCCATGTGCTTGAGGGCTATGGCGTTGATCGCGGCCGTGCGGATGGCTCCGAGTATGTTGCCCAGCACAAGCCCTTTGAAGCGGCCGGTTCGGGCGTCGAACACGGCCACCAATTGAGTATGTTCGGGCGTGTTCTCAGGAAACGTGTCGTAAACCCGGAATCCCAAGGTGTGGGTGTATTGGGTCTCTGCCCCGGCTGTGAACACCAACGCGCCCTGGTCCACATGCACGGAGAACCGAGGCGGCGCCACGAGGTTCCCCGTGGCTTTGGCCATGAGTGCTTGCACCACCGCGTCGATGGCCCTGTGGATGGCGAATGTGCGCCGGGCGTTCACATCCTCATCGGTCAAGATCCGGTAGCTCATGGTTTGTCTCGGGCGAGGGGTTTCCCCATGACCAGGTAGCGGGCGCCGCCAGGTGCGAAGTGAAAGTCATCCAACACCACCATCCAGCCTCGTTTTCGGTAAAGCGCCAGGGCGGGCGCATTGTCGGCCCGGACGGTGAGCAAAGCCACGGGTTCGGGGCGATTTTCAAGGAGCAGGTCGTGGAGCTTGAGACCGATTCCCCGCCTTTGATAGTAGGGATGTACCGCCAGTTCCACGAATTCAAAGTGCTCGGGCTCCAGCCATTCGGCCCGCTGCTCCGGTGTCATGGCTGCCCATACCTTATCGTACCAGTACTGCCCCGGGTCCCCGGTGTAGCCATAGGAAAAGCCCGCCAGTCGGTTCCCATCCACCGCAATGAACCCCTGATAGCCCCGCCGCCCAAAGTGGCGCCGCATAATCTCCTCTCGTTCCGCGATCGCGCGGGCATGCAGGCCATGCACCAGGGCATAGATGTCCAGCATGGCGGGCAGCCATCGCAGGATTTCTTCTCGGGATACTTCTTGGATTGCCACCATGTTGTTCATGGATACTACGGTAATGGCGTGGCCAGTTCCACACGATTTCCAAAGGGATCTATGTACATGACCGTGCGATAGCCAAAGTCCTGGTCGGTCAGGGGCTGGGTGGGGGAGAGGCCTTTTGCTTGCAATTTGGCGGTTAAGGCGTCCACATCCTCCACCACAAGGAAGAGCCCAGCCCCGCGGGTGGATTCCTCCGGCCGCGCTGCATGGTGCAGCGCCAACGTGGCGGGCGACAGGTCGAATTCCACATATTCATCAAAAGCGTATCGCACGGGGAGCCCCAAAATGTCGCGATAAAAGGCCAGGGCTTTGGCCATGTCGTGGACATGAAGCACGCAGGTGGTGAATTGCATGTTTCTCCTCCTAAAACGACAAACCCGTCAGGAGATCCTCCATTGGACAGACGAAGGCAACCGTCGGAATTCCTTCAGCGCCGAGCGTTTCCATTCAATCTGATAAAATGCCATCAGATTTCAAAATTTCGCGCACTTCCTGGTGGGAAATCGTAGGTTCTTCCTTACGTTCAACAATGACGGCTAGATCCTGGATGTCTTCGAGTAGTTGATTGAACCGTTCAATGGAGATGATAACAGCTTGCTTTTGACCTTCTTCATCGGTTATGTATTGAACGTTCAGATTTTGCACAGTGAGCATAG
>DRQW01000045.1 GCA_011371305.1 Anaerolineae bacterium
GCCGATTTCGTATTCCGTATTGCGTATTGCGTATTGCGTAACGACTGGACGGAATACGGAATACGCAATACGAACCTTTGCCGACTCGCCCAACGTCGGCCTGGCGATCCTTCCGCAGCCGACGATCATGCTATTTTCAAAGCAGTCCGATGGCGGGCAAGCCCGCGGCGGATACGGACAAAAATCGTGGGCGGTAGCCCGAGATACCTGGAAACCAGGAAACCGGGCCGATTCACTCCTCCACCCGGTTTCCTGGTCTACCGGTTTCCCGGTCTACCAAATCTATTTTCAGAACAGTTTAACACAGGAAGATGAAAGCCCGTTGAATGTTTGGCCTGGGTAGGATGACAATTCGTTCATCAAGAAAGGGCCTGGGCTTCCATTTGCTTGCGCAGGCCGGTCTTTTCGGCTTTGGGCAGGAAGGTGCGCATGGCAATGCGAATGTTCCGGGGGAGATTCACCCAGAAGTCCTTCTTCTTCACCCGCCGCCAGATGGGGCCCGGGCGCAGGTAGAACTGGCGATAGGCCTTGCGATACATTTCCTCCATCAGCTCCGCGGTGAGGTCGCCCATCTCAAATCGCGCCTTTTGCTCGAAGAACACATAATCCTCCCAGTCCTGGATCAACAACCGACCATGCCGCTTCACCTGCTCCCACACCGCGGTGCCGGGATAGGGTGTCATCATGCTGAAATTGGCGATGAGGGGGTCTAGTTCGATGGCGAAGTTGATGGTATCCTGCATAGTTTCCCGGGTGTCGCCCGGCAAACCGATGATCATGAAGGCGATGGTCTCGATGCCCGCTTCTTTGGTGATCTTGAAAGCCTCGCGGATGGTGTCCAGATCGATGCGTTTATCGATGGTTTTCAGGATCTCGGGGTTGCCCGTTTCCACCCCGAACGCGGTGCGCTTCAGCCCGGCCTTCTTCAGCTTCATCATCAATTCCCGGTCCACCAGATTCGCCCGAATGCCGTTGACGAAGATCCAGGGCACATGGTTCAGCTTGCGCTCAATGAGCAGATCCGCGATCTCATGGAGCCGCTTTTTGCGGATGTTGGCGCTGTCGTCCAGCACGCCGATTTCTTGCGCGCCCAGATCGTGAACCAGATGCTCCCATTCGGCGATGACATTTTCGGGCGTGCGGCTGCGCCATTTCACGGGCATGATGGACTGGGAGCAGAAGGTGCAGCGATACGGGCAGCCGCGGCTGGTGAGAATACTGAAGCTCTTGGAACCATCCACCGCGTCGGTCGCGGGCTGCAGGTTGGTGTACCGCTCCATCTTGAAGAGGTGGTACGCGGGCCAGGGCAGGCTGTCCAGATCGGGGATCGCGGGCCGATCCGGGTTGCGGTGCAGTTCCCCATCGCTGGTCTTGTAGGTGATACCCAGCACGTCTTTCCAGATGCCCTTGGCCGGGTCCATGAGTTCTGCGGTGGAGAAGGTGGGATGGTGGCGCAGAAAATCCTCCACCTTATTCGAAATCTCAATCCACGTCGCTTCGCCCTCACCCCGCACCACGATATCGATGGGGCCTTTGGTCAGGGACTCAAAATCCAAATCCTCTGAAACGACGCTGGGATGCGGCCCGCCGATGACAATGGGCACATCCCACACATTTTTGATCTCCTTGGCATGTCGCCAGGCTTGTTTCACCTGGGGCGTGTTGGCCGTGATGCCTACGAGATGGGGTTTGAATTCCTGAACGAATTCGCTCAGGGGCTGTTCCTCCACATCTGCGTCGAAGATGACGACCTCATCGCCGCGTTCTTCAGAGACAGCGCCCAAATAGGCAAGGCCCAGATGGGGGCTGGTGCGGGTGTCGATGGGAAGACGAAACCGGGGATTGACAAGTAGAACGCGCATGGACGTGAAACCTCGCTCCTAGAAATGATGGAATCGGATGGCGATCGGCGGGTGGGCGTTCTCGCCTGTGCCCACCAATGCACAAGAGAAATCTCACGCCAAGACGTCGAGGGTTCTGACCTCGTGAGGGCTTGTGGGTCTTGGGTGAGATGTCGGCGAATGCAACCTGACATTCTATCGCAAAATCAGCTTGGAAAGCCAGAGGGTGCGAGGCCATTATATGCATTGCCTGCGGAGTTGTCAAATTTTTATGAAATATATCATAAAAATTCCTGGCGTTGCGCGGCAGATGTCGGTCGGTGGTGGCGTGTTTCAACGACAAGGCCCAAGGTATGGCATAATGGAGCCATGGAGCTCAAACAAAGCGATCTCGACTATTTCGCCCGGGGAACGTGGGAAAATCCCCGTTTCTGGCGGCGCTTCGGCGGCCCGCCCGACTTCACCGGCCAACGCGTGCTGGATGTGGGTTGCGGCCACGGCAGCATGGCTATCTATCTGGCGCGCGCGGGAGCAGCGCAGGTGGTGGGGCTGGACCTGAACTGTCAGCTTATCGAGTTTGCCAGTGCCAACCTCATCCAGCATCACCCAGACGTGGCCCATCGGGTCACCTTTCTCTGCCAGGACCTCAAAGATTATCCCGAGGACCAGGTTTTCGACATCATTGTCTCCAAGGATACGTTCGAACACATCCTCGACCTGCCAGGCATGTTGGCCGAGATGAAAAAACGCCTGAAGCCGGGCGGGCGGATCTACGCGGGGTTCGGCCCCCTCTACAACAGCCCCCTGGGTGACCACGGTTATTCGCAATCCCGCATTCCCTGGCGGCATCTCATGTTGGGGGAAGAGGCGTTGGTCGCCCGGGTGCGAGCGCGGTGGCGGCGGGATGACCTTCGCAGTCTGGCGGATTTGGGCCTGAACGGCCTGGCCCTGGCCGATTACGAACGCATTTTCGCGCAATCGGGCCTGAAAATCGTTGCTTTGATGACGAACCGCAGTGAAAAGCCCCTGTCCCGATTGTTCGCCCAATTCGCGCGGGTTCCCTTTCTGCGGGAGTATTTTACCTTCAATATCTACGTGGTGCTGGAGAAGCCCTGACGGCGGGCGTTCAGGAATTCGCGAATCTCCAGATGCAGGGTGGTTTGGGGTGGATCATAGGGCCGCAAGGGCTGGGTGCGCGCTTGCTCGACGGCCTCCGCCAGCCGGTCCAGATGGAAACAGGGCACGAGATAACCTTCCGCGGCGAACTGTCGGATGATCTGCTCCTGGTGTTTGTCGAATCGGTCGGGATTGGGCACGCTCACCAGCCGGGCGCCCGCGTAAAGCGCATCGACCGTGGTGCCGAAGCCGCCGTGGGCAATCACCAGGCTGGCTTGTTGGAAATAGGGGGTGATATCGGGCCGGAAGCGAAACCACTCGCCGTGCTTCGGCTCATAGCGCCCGTGCCCGATCTGGAAGATGACCGGTTCGCCCAGCTCGGGGGCAAGCTCATCCACCGCCCGCACCAGATCATCGAACTCGGTCGTGCCCACGGTGCAGAAGATCACAATAACCTCCCCGCATACCGGGCCCGTGGATATTTTTCCGCCAGGGATTCCCACTGGACATAGAACCGGTCGTACAGCCGCAGGCGGTAAATGATGCGGGCGGTGAAGCTGAGGAATTCGATCTTGGATGCGGTTTCGATGAAGATGTGGGGCACGCGCCGCGCTTTGGCCACCAGCGCGATAGGGATCTGCAGGCTTGGCCCCGCGCCTACGATCAGGTCGGGTTGGGCATCGCTCAGGATATCCCAGGCGGTTTTCAGCGCGATGGGCATCTTCATCATCACCTGCAAAGGGCCGTCGGTGCGCCCATGTTTTTTCTCACGCGGTTGTTTGATGCGATACACCGGGCCGGGGATCCGGATTTTCGTGGCCGAGACCGGATCGTAATCGGGAACCACGTAGCTGTACACATAATCCGGGCCGAGCAGATCCACCAGCCGCAGCATCTGGCGGGTGTGCCCGCCCGCGCCCAAAACCACCAACACCCGAGGCCGCGCGGGGGGCTGGGGCGGGGCTTCATGCGTCGGACGGTCGAGCGCGTTTTCCATAGCGGGCGGGAACAGGGGTGTAGGGTGGCAAGGTCACGATCTGGCGTTCGTGGCTGGCCCGCAACACCTGTTCGGCCAGGAACACCGCGCGCAACCCCTCTTCACCGTTTACCAGGCCGTTGTAACCTTTCTGAATGGCCTCGACAAAGGTTTCCAGCTCCGCGCGCAGGGGCTCGACCCGGGTGAGCTCATACTTGGTCACCGCACCTTCCGAAACCCCCACAGTCACCAGGCCAAGCCAGTGGTCCTGCGCGGACCGGTTCTCATAAAACCAGAGCTCTTGGGTCAGATAGTTCACCAGGAACATGCCCCGTTCGCCCAGCACCGTCAGTTGGCGGATCTTCGTGGGCGTCAGCCAGTTGATGTCGATCATGCCGATGACGCCGTTATCGAAGCGGAGGATGCTGGACACCAGGTCTTCGTGGCTATCGTGCAGGGTCTGTTTCACTTCGGCTGCGATGCTGCGGATCCCCGAGCCGGTGAGATATTCCAGGATGTTGAGTTCGTGGGTCGCCAGGTCAAAGACCACCCCCACGTCTTTGATGCGGGGGGGGAAGGGGCCGATGCGTCGAGCATGGATCTGATAGATCTGGCCGAGCTGGCCGGCCTCCAGCCGTTTTTTCAGGGCGATGACCGCGGGGTTGAAGCGTTCGATGTGCCCCACGCCCAACAAAACATCATACCGCCTGCTGGTTTGGATCATTTCTTCCGCGGCCGCAACCGAGTCGGCCATCGGTTTTTCCACAAACGTGTGCACGCCCGCGGCCATGGTCTCTTGGGCGACCTGATGGTGCAGATGGGTGGGCAAGGCGATGGTCACGACATCCAATTGCTCCTTTTCCAGCATGTCTCGGTAGTCCACATAAGGGCGGGCTTTGTAGGTGCGGGCCACCCGATCGAGCTGGGTTTCGTCGATATCCGCGACGGCCACCAGGGTGGTCTGAGGCATGCGCGCATAGACACGGGCATGATTCGCGCCCATCGTGCCCACGCCAATAACTGCGGCTCGGAGAGGTTGGGTCAAGAGAGCACCTCGAGATCAAAGATAGGTTGGGAGAAGGGTGGCTTGGGGTGTTGCGAAGCCATCTTCAGTATAGCAAAAGGATGTGAAAAAGAGGTGAATGGGAGGCTGCGGGGGGTGAAAAGATGTTCAGGAAGAGGTGGATCGCGGGCCGAAGATGGGAATGTTGGGCTCGCGGAGATGGTCGGGAAGGGGGAGGATACGCGCGGGCGCGCCCACGGCCAGGCTCCACGGTGGCACATCGCGGGTGACGATGGCGCCCGCGGCCACCATGGCTCCTTCCCCGATGTGTACACCGGGCAACAGCGTGGCATTGGCCCCGATGGTGACGTGGTCTTCGAGGATGGGGCCTTCCAGCTTCATGGTTTCCCGTTGCCGTAAGGGGTATTTGTCGTTGGTTAGGGTCGCGTTGGGGCCGATGAACACGTAGCTGCCGATGGTCGTATGGCTGGGAATGTACACCTGGCTTTGGATGCTCACGTAATCGCCGATGATCACATGCCCATCGAGGATGGACGCGGTGCCTACCAGCACATAATCCCCGATGCGGGTGTGTTCGCGGATCAGGGCGTGGTGGCCCGATTTGAATCCCACGCCGATGGTGACATCGCCGTAGATGACGGTAAAGGCCCGCACGATGGCATGGTCTCCCAGCCGGGCAGGTCCACAATCGTCGCGATAGACCAGCCCGACCACGGCGTGGGGTTGGATGATCACGTCGTGGCCCAATTGAGCTCGGGTGGGGGCTGTCGAAGCGTTCATGGTTCAGGTAAGGGCTGGGTTGAGAACATGGGGCGAGAAGCAGAAACCCATTTTACACCATCTTCGACATATCCGACACCTCCGGAAATCTTTGGAGCCAACCCAGGCGCGCTGGGCGGGGTTAGCTTTCCCCTCGCGGGGTGGGTGCCTGTTGCGGCGCCCAAAACGCGCCCACGGCCAGGATGATCAGCAAAGGAATGGCCGGGATGATGTAGCGGCCCGCGGCGATGACCACAGCATGGCTGAAGGTGTAATACGCCAGGATGAGCATGGCGGTCAGGTGGATGACCAGCGGGTGGCCACCTCCTGGGGGAAACAACTGCCATCGCCGGCGCCAGGCTCGTAACTCGGCCCATCCGGCCATGAGCAAAAGGGCGAGGTTGATGGCCGCGAAGGCCAGGGTGCTTTTGGAGGGATGCCAGGTGAAGCCCAGATTAAACCAAAGCTGCAGCGTGCGCAGGCCGGAAAGCAGCAGAAAACGGGTGGGATATGCTTTCACTTTTTCCAGGCCATAGCGCATGCCCAATTGAAATAATTCCGCTTCGTTCAGATTCAACCCTTGTTCGTCCGCGAGCTGATGGATGGCCTGCAACGAAGCCTTGACTCCGGGCAATCGCCAGTAGTCGGGCTGATCCAGACGGTAATGGGTCTGGAAGAAATTGAATCCCACCAGGGTACTGCCCATGACCACCTGGCCAAAGGCCCGGTAATTGCGCACGAACCAGGGGGCGATCACCAGGCCCATGACGACCATCAGGGTGAGAAACGGCCCGGCCAGGTGGCTCGGGCGGGGGAAGGCGGGGGCTTTCTGGTGGTTCGCCCAGCCCCACCAACCGGCCAGGGCCAGGCCCAAGAGGATGGGAAAATAGAGGGATGTGGGCCGGGCCAGGGTGGCGAGCCCCAGCAACAGACCCCCAAGCGCGGCATAGGCCCATGCCCGCATGGGCTTTTGCAGGTGTCGGGTCATGAGTATGAAGAAAAAAATCCCCGAAATTTGCAAAAACGTGAACAGCGAATCGGCCAACAGCCGCGCGGCCAGTTGCGCCGCGGGCACATACACGGCCCACAGGCCCGCGGCCAACAGCCCCAGCCGGCGATCGCGCCAGGCCCACCACCCCAGCCAGGCCAGCATCCCGGCCAGGAGGGTGTCGGCCACGGCCTGCAGGACCAACAAGGGCATGAAATGGCCCATGCCAAACAGCCAGTAGGTTTGCGCCAGCAGCCAGGGATAGAGGGGGGTCTTGCGCGCGGAAGGAAGCCAGGGAGGCTTGTAGCTGAGGCCATGCCCCGCCAGCAGGTTGCGCGCAAGCAGGTCAAATTCCTGGGAATCGCCGATCTGGTTTTCTGCCTGGGGGAAGATGAAAATCAACGCGAGGCGGATGACCAGCGCCAGGAGGAGGATCACTCCCAGGGTCAGCCACCAGTTTCGGAAAACCTGCTTGTCTCGTGGGTTCATTGAAAAGTTTGAGGAAAGTGGGAACGCGGATGTTCGTTTTCAAAGCCGTCCGATGGCGGGCAACCCCGCGGCGATACCGTCGAAAATGATTTTCGGCCACGTTGGCGCGGGAAACCGACGTCGTAATGCGTCATGCGTGATGCGTAAGGCCTCACGTTTCACGCCCGTTGGCGCCTCGCTCGACGTTGTCCTGACGACCTCAATCCTCATCCTGATCCGAAACCTATTTTCATAGCAGTCCGACGGCGGGCCACCCCGCGCCGATACCGACGAAAATGGGAACGCAGATACCCGCGGATGCTTCGCAACGCAGATTGCCGCAGATGATTTTCACAGATTTTTTCTTTTTATCTGCGTCAATCTGCCTCTATCAGCGTTCATCTGCGTTCTCCAA
>DRQW01000046.1 GCA_011371305.1 Anaerolineae bacterium
GCATGATTTTAGGCGTCTTCCAAGAGCTTCTCGGGCCTGATTTGGCGGGGGGCGTGCCGCAGGAGGTGGCCGTCAAATACCGCCGCCGCAGCGAGGGGAGCCACACATCCCACCTTGCCGCGCTACGCGGGAAGCGATTGGCATGGGTGGATGAAATCGAACGGGATGACCGATTGAACGTGGCCACCGTGCAAATGGTGACGGGTGGCGGGCCGATTACAGCCCGACCCGCTTTTGCAGCGAGGCCCATTACCTTTCGCCCGAGCCATCTCTTCATCCTGTCCGCCAACTTCCGCCCGCAAGCGGAGAGCGACTATATCGCCTTGTGGGACAGAATCCAACTCTTGCCCTTCGAGGTGCGTTTCGTGGATGACCCCAAGGAGGGCGAACGGCGCAAAGACCCTGAACTCAAGGACAAGCTGTTGGAAGAACTTCCCGGTATTCTCGCCTGGGCCGTGCGCGGCTTCATGGACTTCATCGCCCGCGGGCAACGCCTGGACCCGCCCGACAGCGTGAAACTCGCCACCGAGGCTTATCGACGGGAAAACGATACCGTGGCCCGGTTCATTGAAGAAGCGTGCATCGTCGAAGATGGCGCACGCGTGCGGGCGCAAGAGATTCATAACGCCTACCTCGCATGGTGCGAAGAAGAGGGAGAGAAGCCCATTCGGAAGCAGGACTTTGCCAAGAAAATGAAGGAGCGCTTCGGGTATGTACGCTCGAAAGGCAGCCGTTTCTACGTTGGAATTCGCCTTGCCGACGGGATTGATTGAGGCGTTTTCATCCGTCACCCATCCCTCACCATCCGTCACCCAAAAAGCGAAAAATCTTCGGATAGTCATACTTCCAAGCATAGAAGAGGAACGAAACCCTCCTTCCATCCGTCACCCCATCCGTCACCATCCGTCACCCAATACCCCGACTTCGAGCCATTAAAAAGCCCGAAACCCCTACTTTTGAACCTTTGCGCCGCAAAGGGTGACGGATGAACCCAAAAATGAACTTCTAAGGGCCAAAAATTCCCTCGCGTAAGGGAACTTTGCGCGTTCATCCGTCACATCCGTCACCCCCGTCACACCCGTCACCGCCCTTCATACCCTTCAAAATGGCCAGAAAAACACTGAATTGCCAACCCCAGACTGGCCCGCAAGTCGGGCAGTTGTCCATTTTTACACTCACGAGGTGAACCATGAATCACGAAGAAGCGAAAGCGAAGGCAGACGCCGCGGCCCGCCGCATCGAGCGGGCGCGAGAGGAGATGGAGGCCGCCGTGGCCAGGTTATACCGAAACGGGCAGCCCATTTACTCAGAGAACGAGATGAGCCGCCGTCTGCGCGAACTGGCCGCGCCCCTGGAAGGGGCCATCGAAGAGGCCGTGACGTTGGCCGAGAATCTGTGGCAAGAGGCGGAGCGTATCGAGGCCATCGAGGCATGGGAGGATGACACCGCCTCCTTGCTGGGTGGTATGAGTATCATCGATGTTGACCGCCTCTCGCCCCGCCTGTCCCTGCTGACGTTGGAAGCGGAGAGCTTTCCCGCCCGAGACATGCCACACCGCGCCCGGGCCATCATGGCCGCGGGGGATGAGGTCGCGCGCCGGGCCTATCTGGCCGCGGTGCGAAAGCGCCTGTCCGACATGGACAGAAACGCGCGGGGCTGGCAGGAACTGCAAAGCGCAGAAGCCATCCTGTCAGCCCCCGAGCGGGAGCGCGTCAAGGCCGCTCAAGAGAAGGCCGCCGCTGTGAGGGAAGCCGCCGGGCATCTGTCCACGGCTGCAGGAAACGCCCGCCGTGACGCGCTGGGCGGCTCAGAGAAGGCTTACCAAGTGCGATTGTAGAGCATGAGACCGCCCGCGGGGCTGCCCGGCCCTGCGGGTTTCATGCGGGAGGTGATCATGCCACAAAATGCAACGGGAAAAAATCTGACGCCAAAACAACGGGCAGCTATCACAGCCCTGTTAACCCATACCAGCAAGAGCGCGGCCGCGAAGGCTGTAGGCGTCAACCGTTCAACATTGGCCCGATGGGAACGCGACCCGGACTTTATCACTGCCCTGCGCGAGGCGGAGGGGCGGGTGATTTTCGACATCTCCCGCCGTCTTACCGTGCTGGCCCGTCAAGCCGTGGACACGCTGGACGCAGCCATGCGCGGGGAAGCAAATGCAGGACAGCGCGCCGCGGCCAATGCGGTTGTAACTCACTTGCTGAAGGTGCGGGAGTTGGCGACCGTGGAAGCGCGGTTGGAAGAACTGGAAGCGCGCCTGGCCACGCTGGAAGCGTTGGAATCCCAAACCATCACCGTGAGCCCCCTCACTATCCCAGAGGTGAAAGGTGAAGATTATTGACCTGACGAAACGAATTGCGGAGAGAGAAGAGCGGCTACGTGAACGCATGACGGAACGCACCGCGCCGCATCTTGACGCGCTGGTAAGCGAGACTCTGGCGGAAATCGAGGCCGCCGCGTTGCGGGCGGAGCCGGGAACGTCCCCCGCCGTCCTGTTAGCCTCGCTGGGCTGGCGTGAAGAAGAGGCCGGGCCGCGTCTTTGGCGGGCGCTCATGGCCCTGGCGAGCGAGATGTTGGCCCAGGCCGACAAGTTGACCGCGTGAGACGCGCGGAGAGCGCCGAAAAGGACTTAGGGCATTCAAACCATGCCCAGACGCGGAAAATCGCGCTACGGGCTTCTGAGCGCCCCAGAGAGGAAACCCCATGACTAACACCCGTCTGCAAGCCTACAAGTTGGATGAATTGCTGGCCGAACTGGCCCGCCTGGCGTGGCAGCCGCGCCCGAGCCCTGGCCGTCTGCGCGACTTGGCCGAAGCATTGGCCTGGGAGTGGGAGCCCCTGCGCGCCCTGCTGACAGAAGAGCCGGAACTGCCTGACTTGCGCAAGGTGGGCGCTTCTGGTCACCGAGCGCCGCGCCGGGGATAATCTTGAACCGTCGCGGTTGTGTCCGGAGCCGAAAACCCCCTTGACAACCCTGTTTTGGGGCGTTATAATGGTACTGATTTTTTATACAAGTCGGAACTAATTACCAAAAAGAGGCCGCCATGCAGGCTATCATCCCCTCCCAATCTTCTACCCCCGCACCGGTCCCCGAGGGCCTGGCCCTGGCCGGACAGGCTGCCAACGCCTACGCCCGCGCCGCCGTCTTCACCGACTTCCTGGAACGCAAGGCTCCCCGCACCGTGCGCCGTCACCGGGACGACCTGGCCACCTTTGCCGCCTTTCTGGCAGAGGCGGGCATCCCTGACCCGCCCGACGCAGACGCCCTGCAGACAACCCCCGAAGCGTGGCGCGGCATCACTTGGGGCCTTGTCGCCGGTTTCGTGCGCTGGATGCTGGCCAAGGGCTACGCCGTGGGCACGGTTAACGTGAAGCTGTCCACCGTGAAGACCTACGCCAAGCTGGCCCACGCCGCGGGCGTGCTGGACAACACCGAAGCCGCGCTTATCGCCAACGTGCGAGGCTACGGCCACAAAGAAGCCGCCAACCTGGACGCCAAGCGCGAGACAACCCGCATCGGGCGCAAGAAGGCCCAACCCGTGCGCATCACGCCCGAGGCCGCCGCCATCCTGAAGCGCCCTGCGGATGATACGCCCCAGGCCAAACGCGACGCCGCCATGATGGCGCTGCTACTTGACCACGGCCTGCGCGTCGGGGAGCTGGCGGGCCTGAAGGTGGGCGATGTGAACCTGGAAGCGTGGGAGCTTCGCTTCTACCGCGAGAAGGTGAAGAAAACGCAGACCCACCGCCTGACCCTGGACGCCGTGAGCGCCCTGGTCGCTTACCTGGCGGAGATTGACGCGAGCGACCCTGAAGCGCCCTTACTGCGGGCCTCGAAGCGCGGGGGCCAGCTAACAGACAAAGGCATGACCACCCGCGCCATTACCAAGCGCGTCCGCCTGCTGGGCGAGCGCCTGGGCATCCAGGGCCTGAGCGCCCACGATTGCCGTCACTACTGGGCCACCCAGGCCGCTCGCAATGGCACGGACGTTTTGAGCCTGAAGCAGGCCGGGGGCTGGGCCAGCCTGGCCATGCCCGCCCGTTACGTGGAAGAGGCCGAGATAGCAAACGAGGGCGTGAAGCTGTCGTCATGAGCGCGTTTGACACCCACGCGCGGGTGTGATACAATCGAGCCACGACATACAAAAACGCCCCTGGCAGGTGTGGACGCACCAGCCAGAGGCTAACCCCAACCGCTGTGGGCGCAGCGGCGGGGCTACGAGAATTCTAACAGAACTCGAAGCCAAACCCAAGCCCACAGCGAGCCGCCGTGGGCTTTTTTCATACCCCGAAAATGCCCGCGAGTAACCGCTTAACCCCTTGATTTTAGAATCATTCCAAGTTCCTACCAACCACAATATGTAGTTGTCATCTGTGCCGCAAACCACAATATGTTGTGGTATAGGCGCCCGCGTAGCTCAGTGGATAGAGCACTTGCCTCCGGAGCAAGGTGTCGCAGGTTCGAATCCTGCCGCGGGTATTTTTGTTTGGATCACGTTTGCGATGGCGAGAAAGCCGTGTGATTCCCTGACGAGGGGATGGATCATACACGTGGCGCAATGGCTTCTGGTATGGAGTTATGATAGAATGAAGATGGATGGACCCTGCCTCGACCGAAAGGGGAAGGATGGCGGTTGAGGATCGGCATACCTCCTCATCCACAACATGCTTTCCCCGCGCATCCTTGTGTGAAGGCGTCGAAGGGGACACACATCGTGCTTTGTGTGAATATGTGAATTCAACATGACTGCAACCAGCCCTGCCCCCAAACCCGCCCATTTTTTGATCAATTTCCGAGACATCATCGCGGCACCCCGTCAGGCTCTGAAGCGAGTCAGTTCGGTTCAGGTCCATAGCTGGTGGTTCCCGGTGCTGCTTTCTCTGCTCACGCCCATCCTGCACGTGGGGCTGACGCTGGATTTGCAGGTGGCGCGGGCGAAAAAAATCGCGGCCCTGCAACTCAGTAATATGACGCCCGAACAGGCCGAAGCTGCCCGGAACGCGATCGAGCGGATGACCCAGCCCACCACACTGCTCATGACCCATGCCGTGCAAACCGTGCTGGGGCTGGCCTTTGCTTGGGCACTGGCGATGCTCATCCTCTACTTCAGCATCGCCCTGTTTGGCACAGCCATCAAAACCAACAGCCTGTGGGCCGCGGTAGCCTGGGCCTGGATACCCTTCGCCCTGCGCCCTATCGCCCAACTTATCTTTAACCTGTATTCGGGCACCCTTATCCGATATCCCGGCCTATCCTACTTCTTCGCATCGGGCAAGATCGCGGACGACCAGAAAAACCCCCTCTTCATCGCTGCAACCCACCTCGATCTCTTCACCCTGTGGCATCTCGTGCTCATTTTTCTACTCCTTCGCACTGTGGGAAAACTGGGCCGCGGGAGCAGCTTCTTCGTGACCGGCCTCTATGCCTTCATCCAACTCGGCGTCCGCCTGCTCCCAACGCTGATCCCAAAATGGTTAGGGATGGGATGATGCAACCATTTGGGTCGGAGAAACGTATAGGAAAATGCAACCATCATCGACATGCCTACTTGAACTCATCCCGTATTTACTCCCTTTCTCCTAAGGAATTCGCCCATGCGTAAATGGATCATCGCGCTCGTTGTGCTTGCCGTGGTCATCGGTGGCTCGATCTTCGCTTATCAGGCCACAGCCAAGGAAAAAGAGCCACCTCCACCCGATTATGAAATCTACACCGTCACCAAAGGCGATATCTACGCCACCGTCTCTTCCACCGGCGTCATCGAGCCCGCACAGGAGGTGAAACTCTCCTTCAAAGGCACGGGCAAGGTCGCGGATATCCTCGTGGATATCGGCGATCCAGTGAAAAAAGGCCAGATCCTGGCCCGGCTGGAAGATGACGAACTGCAACTGCAACTGAAACAGGCTCAGGCCAACTTGAAGATGGCCGAGGCCAACCTGGCCAAAGCGAAGACGCCCCCGGATGACAGCGACATTGCGGCCGCGCGGGCCCAGCTCGAATCGGCACGGGCCCAGGCCGACGCCGCCCGGGCCGCGTACCAAGCCATGCTGGCCGGCCCCACACCCGCGCAACGGAAAGTGGCCGAAGCCCAGCTCAAACGGGCCGAAGCCGCCTTGAAACACGCCCAGGAAGCCTACAACGAAATCGCGGACCAGCCCAACGCGGGCATGTTGCCCCAAGCTATCCAACTGCAACAGGCCACCATCGATTACGAAGTAGCCAAAGCGAACCTGGAAGTGACCCTGGCCCCGCCCACCGAAAGTGAAAAAGCCCAGGCCCTGGCTCAGATCGCGGCCGCGGACGCAGCCGTGGCCCAAGCCGAATCCGCTCTGGCCCGCCTGCTCAACGGCCCCTCCCAGGCCGATCTGGCCGTGTTGGAAACCCAGGTGGAACAAGCCCAGATCGGCGTGGAATCCGCGGAGCTGGCCCTGAAAAACGCCCAGCTCATCTCACCCATCGATGGCGTCGTGGGCGTCATCAATATTCGCGCCAACGAATTCCCCAACCCCGCCTTGCCCGCTATGATTATCGCAGATCCCGAGGGCTTCCACATCAAACTCAACGTAGATGAACTGGACATCGGCCAGATCGAGGTAGGCCAGACCGCGTTGATCACCGTGGATGCGCTGAACGACGCGCAACTGACCGGCGTCGTCTCCCGCATCGCGCCAGTGGCCAACACCACCCCCGTTGGCGGGGGCGCTATCACCACTTACGAGGTCATCATTAACCTCGACCCCACCGATCAACCCCTGCGCAGCGGCATGACCGCGACCGTGGCCATCATCACCGCCCAGGCCGAAAACGTGATCGTGATCCCCAACCGGGTCATCCGCCTGGATGAGACCACACGCCAACCTTATGTTGAAAAAATCATCGACGGCGTGCCCACCCGAGTCGATATCGTCCTCGGCCTGCGCAATGAACAGTTCAGCGAGGTGGTCTCCGGGCTGGAGGAAGGGGACCAACTCGCAGTCCGCCGCGTCGATTCGGGCGAAATCCTGCGCAGCCAGTTCTTCGGCGGAGGTGGTTGATCCATGGCGGAAACCCAACCCCTCATCGAACTGGAAGACATTGTCAAAATCTACCAGATGGGCGAAATCGAAGTCCACGCGTTGCGCGGGGTCTCGCTGACCGTCTATCCAGGTGAGTTTGTTTCCATCATGGGGCCTTCCGGCTCCGGGAAATCCACCCTGATGAACATCATGGGCGCGCTGGATGTCCCCACCCGCGGCGTGTATCGATTGGGCGGGATTGATGTCAGCAGTATGGATGATGATCAATTGGCAGAGATCCGTAACAAAAAGATCGGATTCGTCTTCCAGAACTTCAACTTGCTTCCCCGTACGTCCGCGCTGGCGAACGTGGAGCTGCCCCTAATTTACGCGGGAGCCAGGAATCGTCGGGAACGGGCGTTGGAGGCGCTGAAAATGGTGGGATTGGAGGATCGCATCCATCATCGGCCCAACGAACTCTCTGGCGGCCAGCAACAACGCGTCGCCATTGCGCGCGCGCTGGTCAACAACCCCGACATCATCCTCGCGGATGAGCCCACGGGCAATCTGGATTCCAAATCGGGCGCGGAAATCATGCGCATCTTCCAGGAATTGAATGAAACCCGGGGGATCACCATCATCTTCGTCACCCACGAGCCCGACATCGCGCAGCACACCCGGCGCATCGTCCGCCTGCGGGATGGCCGCATCATCAGCGATGCGCCCGTGAAAAACCCCAAACGCGCGGGCGAGACCGTTTACGATAAACGTGCGCGCGACCTGCTCAACCACAAGCGCGCTTCCACGCCCGAAGCACCCCACCCAAAGGATGCAGACGCGAGGAAGATGGCGGATGTGAGTGAGGAGGCCGGTGTATGAACCTGGTTGAATCCTTCCGCATTGCCCTCCGCGCGCTGACCGCCAACAAAATGCGATCGATCCTCACCATGCTGGGCATCATCATCGGCGTGGCCGCAGTCATCGCATTGATGAGCGTAGGCCAGGGTGTCCAGGCCCTGGTACAGGAACAGCTTCAATCCGCAGGCTCGAACCTGCTCATCGTCATCCCCGGCAGCCTGAAGGACGCCCAGCCCGGCGACCCCCGCACCCGCCGTCCTAGCCAACCCTTGACCAACGGCGACTGGATGGCCATCCGTGACCCCCTCAACGTGCCCCACATCGTGGCCGCGGTGCCCGAAGCGGATGGCCGGGCCAACGTTAGTTATGGCCGTACCACCCTGAACCTGACCATCACGGGCACGAATCAGGATTATCCCTTTGTGCGTAACTTCTATCCCGCGGTCGGGCGCTTCATTCAGCCAGATGATGTGGTGGGTGAGGGGCGCGTGGCCGTGTTGGGGAAAGACGTTGCCGAAAAACTCTTCCCCGCGGATGTCTATCCCATCGGCCAGACGATTCGCATCAATAACGTGCCCTTCCGGGTAGTAGGCATTATGGAAGCAAAGGGTGGAGGCAGCTTTGGCAACTTCGATACCCTGGTTTTTGTGCCTTTCACCACAGCCCAACAGCGCCTCTTCCCCTATCTGCGCAGCCCCCGTGGAGAGCCCACTCTCTCCCTTATCCTCATCAAAGTGGATGATGAAAAAAACCTGGCTGCGACGAAAGCTGCCATCGAAGACTTGCTGCGGGAACGACACAACATCACCTATCTGGATGAAGATGATTTCACCGTGATCAACCAGGCCGATATCCTGGACATCTTCGGCAGTATTACCGGGGTGCTCACCACCTTCCTGGGGGGCATCGCGGCCATCAGCCTGCTGGTTGGTGGCATTGGCATCATGAACATCATGCTTGTTTCGGTAACTGAACGCACACGGGAGATCGGGCTGCGTAAGGCCGTCGGCGCGAAACGCCGCGACATCCTCTTGCAATTCCTGGTGGAAGCCATGGTCCTCAGCCTCATCGGTGGCATCATCGGCATGATCTTGGGCTTTATCGGCGCCCAAATCCTGGCCAGCCTTTCCGACGACCTGCGCGCGATCGTGTCGCTGGAATCCATCTTGCTGGCGACGGGGTTCAGCCTGCTGGTGGGGCTGTTCTTTGGCATTTATCCCGCGTTGCGCGCGGCCCAGCTTCATCCCATCGATGCACTTCGCTACGAATAACCCGAACCCACACGATTGGCCCACATCTATGAAGACCTTACGACCCTGGGGCATCGCCCTTTTCATCCTGCTCATCGCCCTGGTGATGGCGGGTTGCAACCGCGCGCAACCCACCTCCACCATCCCCACCCCCGCGCTTCCCGTGGTTCCCACCCCGCTGCCTATTCCCAAGCGGCCACAGGTCGTCTTACCCACGCCCGTCACCGCAGCGACTCCCACGTCGATAAACGAATCTGGCAGCACTGGCCCGAGTCAAATGGGCGCGAACATCGGCGAAACGCCTGTGGAAGCCCCTGCGGCCATCGAGCCGGACATCGCCGGTTGGGCCTATGTGAAGACCTTGCAGGCGCGGCTACGCGCCGAACCCGCGGGCAACATCCTGGACACCCTGCGCGCGGGCCAGCGGCTGGATATCTTGGGCGCTTCCCCCGACCGCATCTGGCTCAAGGTACGTTATCAACCCAACCCCGATCAAGACCCCATCATCGGTTGGGTGTTGGCCTCACAAATGCAATATTACGTGGACCCAGCCGAGATCCCGGTGGTAGATGGAGCCGAGGAGAGCCCATCCACGCCCGAGTTATCTCCCCAGGGCAAAGCCACGGTCACCGCACGCAAGCTGAATTTCCGTGCGGGGCCGGGCGTAGATCAATCCATCATCGGGGCCCTGACCGCGGGGCAAATCGTCAGCGTGTTGGGACGAAGCGACAACCAACAATGGCTGAAGGTCATGACCGAGGACGGGATGATCGGTTGGGCCGCGGCCCCCTGGTTGGACAGTCAAGTCCCCATTGAAGACCTTCCCGTCATCGACCAAGCCACGACCGGCGTGCCCAAACCGGCCACGCCTAAGGGCATCATCGCCTTTCAGGACCGCCCCGGCGGCAGCATCTATGTGATGAACGCGGATGGGACGGGATTACGCAAGCTCACCAGTGGTTTGGACCCCGCGCTCAGCCCCGATGGAAAACAAATCGCTTTCACGCGCTGGGGTGGCAACGGCGATACCGTGCGGGTTATCCAAACCGACGGGCGTGGCGAACGCATGGTCATCGGCGCGGATAAACCCCGTTCGCCCACCTGGACGCCCGACGGCCAAAACCTCATTTTCGAATTCGTCGTCAAAGATACCTACTGTCGCGATACCCCCTTGGGCTGCGCCACCGATGAACAGATCCGCAAGGAATTCAACGGCAACGATTGCTGGACCTATCCGCCACCCATCGGCACCTATTGCATCTGGGATTTTCCCGTCGTGCATTTCTTCATCACCTCGCTGGCATCCACCGCCGTGAACGGAACCAGCGTCAGAAATCTGCCCACCAATCAGATCGTTTACACTCCCCGCCACCATCCCATCTACCCGGAGGTGCTGCACCTCACCCGGGATGGCATCGCCGTGGCCTATACTCAGGACAATCGCCCGCCCAAGCTGCTGGTGGAATACGGTTACCTGGGGGCTCCGGTTTATAGCCCCGATGGCAAATACATCTACGTCAGCCGCAAAGATGGCGATCATTGGAATATCTGGCGATACAACAACGATGGAACCGGCCCGGTGGCGCTGACACGCCCGCCCTTGCTGCGCGACCGCCCCATCAACAATGTCGCGCCCGCGGTCTCGCCCGATGGCAAATTCATCCTTTTCCTCACCGACCGACGGGGCAAATGGGAGATGTGGATCATGAACAGCGATGGGAGCAACCAGCGCCCCTTCGCACCACGCTCCCTGGCAGGCATCCAGTTTGACTTCGACTTCAGCCGGGCAAGGATGATCGATTGGAAATGAGTGGCATCACCCCACCTGCAGCCTACGGCGGCGAAGGCTGGCAGCCTCGACAGACCAGCACGCGTGAAGAACTGGGCACCCTGTGGGCCGCATGCGGGCAGGACAGCGAATGGCGTCCGTTGAAGGCAGTGCTATTGCATCGCCCCGGCCCCGAAGTGTTGGCCGAGGACCCCAACGCGGTGCAAATGCTTGCGGCTGTGGATCTACCCCGGCTTCAGGCCCAACACGACGCGCTGGCCCAAGCCTATCGCGATGCAGGCGTGGCTGTGTTTTATGTCGAACCCAATGGCACCCCACCCCCCAACCTGATGTTCGTGGCCGACCTCTTGTTCATGACCCCCGCAGGCGCGATCCTCGCCCGGCCCGCTTCCGAGGTACGCGCGGGAGAAGAACGCTTCATCGCCCGTCGCCTGGCTGAACTGGGTATCCCTATCCTGCGTAGCGTCCACGGTCGGGCCACCTTCGAGGGCGCGGATGCCATGTGGTTGGGCCCCAAGTACGTCCTGGTAGCTGATGGCCTGCGCACCAATCCTGAGGGGCAGATGCAGGTGGCCGCCACGCTGGCGGAACTGGATGTGGAGGCCATTCCCGTGGGCCTGCCCTACGGCGCGATGCATCTCATGGGCACGCTGCGCATTGTGGATCGGGATCTGGCCATCGCCTGGCCTGGCCGTGTGCCCTTCGCTGCGGTGCGGGCGCTCAAAACCAACGGCTTCACGGTCCATTTCGCTCCCGATGAAACGGAACTCCGCCAGGGATTCGCATTGAACTTCGTCACTCTAGCGCCCCGGCACATCCTCATGCCCGCGGGCAATCCCATCACCCAACGTTTCTACGAACGACTTGGCATCACCTGTCTCACCGTCCAAGTGGATGAACTGGCCAAGGCCGCAGGCGCGATCGGGTGTCTCACGGGCGTGTTGCAACGGGAGTTTTGAGGCACCGATTTGTCGGGTGTAACACCCAGCGCGTCCGGGCAGTGTGCGACGTGAGACCTTTCGCATCATGTTCCACGCCCCTGGCCTCCTCCGCCACCGCAACCGTGCTGATAACGGCACCCGGAATACGGAATCTTGCCCATGTCCTTCCATCCCTATCCCGATCATCCTGATCAAACCCTCGCCTGGCTATTGGATACGGAAGTCATCATCCAGCTCCATGCCTGGTCAGGCGAGGACGCGTTGGTGGAGATCGCGGATGCGTTGGTCTGTTCTCCCGCGTTGACTACCACCGTAGTCTTCGATGCCCCCGTGACATTGGACGCAGTGGCGATTCTCAGGGAGCGCACGGATGGACACATGTTGGTGGGAATGAGCAACGTGGCCTCCCCTCAGGATGTGCGGGAGGCGGCCGCGGCCGGGGCCAGATTCGTCATCACCCCCACCTTCCGGGCGGATGTTTGGAAAGAGGCCCGTGACAGGGAACTGGTGTGCCTGCCCGGGGTGTTTTCGCGCGCGGAAGTCGTGGAGGCCCGGGCCGCGGGAGCGCGGGCTCAATTCCTCTTCCCAGCCGAAATCCTGGGCCCAAGGCATCTTCACGCACTCCATGAGACTCATCCGGACATCCACTTTTTCCCGGGCGTGAATCTGCCTGCCCGCGCCCTGCCCGCGTATCGCCGCGCGGGCGCGGCCGCGGCCGTAGTGGACCTCCCCATGGTTACTACGCCCGAATGGCGGCAGGCGGATATCATCTCCTTCGTCCGGGGCCTAGTAAAAGCTTGGCGAGGGAAGGATGCTACCCTACAATTCGCCGAAGCCGTCGATGCCGGGGAAGCCGTCGGGATCGGTGATCTCGGGCATCTCGATATCGATGAGATGTCCCTGGACATCGATAATGATCTTAAACCCCAATGAACGCAGCCAATCCCGGGCTTGGGGCGGCATCATTTGATCGACATTTTCATCCATATGCGCGAGTTGATACTCCAGCGCCGTCTTCGCAAAGATGTCGTCCTTCCCCATTATTTGCAACAACGCGCGAATGACCAAATCTTTTTCTGCCATCACCCGTTCTTTGAAGAAGCGCAGGACCTGACGGTCGATCTCGACGGCATCGATGTGGCGCCGAAAACCGGCATCATCCACAATATAACAGGCATCGGGGCCGACCCAACCGGTTTCGACCGGTCGGCCATATTCATCATAGACCAAACCTTCAAACATCGCGAAACGAGCCATTTTGGTGCCACTCCAGGGAACAGGGTTCGATGCCAGACAGGTGATTAACAAAAGCGGACGTTGGGCGTCCCAGGGGAAAAAAGAATTGCAATTCCTCTTACAATTCGATACAATAAAAATCCGTCACGCACCGTGGCCGCGCGAACCAGGCCGTTCCGGGCGTGAGCGCATCCTGTTTACTCAAACAGCATTTCCTCTAGGAAGCGTTGTCCTTATGACTTTATCTACAACTTCGGAGAACCAAGTCCATATCTCTGACGAAGAACTGCGGGAATTGCTCGCCAAGCTGGTGGAAGAAGATGAGGAGATGGCGAATGCCATCACGGTGGTCCATGCGCTGCCATGGGAATGCATCGCGCCGCCAGATGAGATCGACGAGTATCTTTATATCTTGAGCGAGGGATTGGTGCAACTTTTGATCATCAGCCGTGAACAGCGGCGCCTGGCGACCGCGGTCATCGGGCCGGGGAGCATCTTTGGCGAGGAATCTATCTTGCAGTTGGAACATCCGCGACTGAATTTCTGCGCCCAAACCATCCAACCCAGCGTGCTTTGGAAGCTGAAAGCCGAGGATGCCAAACGATTGCTGCTCAAACACCCTGTGTTGCGGCTGGCGTTGTTGCGCACTTTTGGTATGCGCATGGTGCAAGTGGAAAACCGTCTGGAGGAGGTAGCCTATCATTGGCTGCCCGAACGCCTGGCCGCAGAGCTGATTCGACAGAGCCGCTATGCTGGGTCGGACCAGATCCGGCTCAGCCATCAGGGGTTGGCCGATATTTTAGGCACCTATCGGGAAACGATCAGCGCGATTTTGCGGGATTTTCGCGAGGCGGGCTGGGTGAAGCTTGGCTACCGCCGGATCACGATTCTGGACCGCGACGCGCTGGAGAAAATGTCGGGAGTGATTCGGGAATAAATTCGGTGGGCGGCGTGAGCTCCCCGCGCAGGTTGCGGGCCAATAGCGCGCGGCGCGCTTCAAACGAAAGGTCCTTCTGCCCCAGCAAAAACATCAGCTTGACCAGCGCGGTATAGGGGGTCATATCTTGCCCCGATACCACCCCCGCGTCCTGCAGCCGTCGTCCGGCGGCATACGCGTCCAGCTGAACACTGCCCTGCAGTTGTTGGGTGATGGCCACTGCCAGCAATTCTCGTTCCTGAATGGCCCGGGCGAGGATATCGATCAGGCCGGGCGTGGCGGGGATGTTGCCGCTGCCAAAGGTTTCGATGACCAGCCCCTGGATGGGTGCATCGATGAGGGCATGGAGCAATTGGGGCGTGAGGCCAGGAAAAAGCTTGATCAGTGAGACGCGCGGGGTCAGAGTCTGATGGACGATCAGTTGCTCCGGGCGAGGTGGGAGAGGGGGGATGCTGGGGAAGCGGATGGAAACGCCCACCTGGGCCAGAGGAGGGAAGTTGGGTGAATCGAACGCGTCGAAGGCGAAGATGGATGTCTTGACCGCGCGGTTGCCCCGCAACAGCCGATCGTTGAAGTAAATGCCCACCTCGGCCACCTGGGGATGCCCGCTGGCAGCCAGTTCCATGGCGGTGATGAGGTTATTGCGTGCGTCGTTCCTCACCGCACCGATGGGTAATTGCGCGCCGGTGAGGATCACCGGCTTATGCAACCCTTCCAGCAGGAAAGAGAGGGCGGCCGCGGTATAAACCATCGTATCGGTGCCATGCAGGATGACAAAGCCCTCATATCGGTCATAGCGATCTTGGATATGCCGGGCAAGGCGCAGCCAGTCTTCGGGCCCTAGGTCCACCGAGTCGCGCGGTGGATCCAGCTGGCAATAATCCCATGAAGCCACTTGGGCCAGCTCGGGCGCGAATTTCAACAGGTCATCGATGGCCGCAGGCTGCAGCGCGCCATCCTCGCGCTGGACCATGCCAATGGTGCCACCGGTGTAGATGATGTGAATCATGGCTGTTGCCTTGATGTCTCTGGTGCGTCCGGAGGTAAAATCAGTCCTCTGCGCAACGCGAATTGAATCACTTCGGTACGATTTTTGAAGGCCGCTTTCTTCATCATATTGTAGCGATGTTTTTCCACCGTGCGCACAGAAAGATGCATCATCTCCGCCATTTCTCGATTGGTATATCCTTGCGCCACATAACGGAGCACCTCCCGTTCGCGCGGAGTCAATTTTTCGTACAAATCGATCCCCATCTTACTCATCCGCAACTGTTCTCGATACTCCCGTAAATCTTCATCGCTGAAAGGTGGACTGAGATAGACCAGCCCCCGGGCCGCGGCCCGAATCGCTTCGATCAGATGGAATGAATCCGCATCCTTGATCACGTAGCCTAATGCACCATCATCCAACGCCTGAACCACGAAACTGATGTCTTTGTGCATGGTGAAGACCACAATTTGGGTGCGTAACCCTTCGATGGATCGCAAGGTGCGGATCAGTTCCCCGCCCGGTATGCCCGGCATACCCAGGTCCAATACCAAGACCTGAGGCTTCAACTGCACCACCGCGGGAACCACGTTCCCACTGTGGGTGGTGTAGCCCACCAGACGGAGGTCGGGTTCAAATTCGAAAAGGCTGATAATGCCCTTCAACACGATCTCATGGTCATCCGCCAGATAGACGCTGATGCGTTTATCTCGGTTCATAGGCATAGGAATGGAAATTGGGAAGGGGAATAGTCGCGGTGATGACCGTGCCCTGTTGGGGCATACTTTGAATATCCAAATGGCCCGAAAGCAGATGGACGCGTTCCTTCATCCCGCGCAAGCCGCTGGATTGGAAATCGCGCAAGGCTTCTTCGGGGTCAAAACCAATGCCTTCATCTTGAATACGCAGGATCATCTGCGTATTAGTGACCAAGACCTCAACATGGACCTCTTCTGTATGCGCGTGACGGGCGATGTTGGTCAACGCCTCTTGGACCACACGATAGACCGTGATGGCATAGGGCTGGGGCAGGTTTACCTCATCCAGCCCGGTGTGATTGAACTTAACCTGAATGCCAGTTCGCTCGGAAAATCGTTTGAAATGCCAGAGAAGCGTGGGAAGCAATCCCAGGTTATCTAACATGGCGGGACGGAAGGAAAGGGAGAGCTCCCTGACCTGCTCCGTTAGATTGCCCAGTTGTTGGATGACGTCTTTCAGCGCGTTGCGTGCGGTGGGCGATTGGGTATGGCGCAACGCTCGTTCAATGGAAAACTTCATGCCGATAAGCTGCTGTCCCACTTCATCATGCAGTTCACAGGCAATCCGTCGGCGTTCATCCTCCAAGGCTTTGACCAACTGGTGCGCGTGCTCTTTCAACGCCCGTTCCATCTCTTTACGCCAGGTGATGTCCATGGCCACCCCCAACCCGATGACATCATCCTCCATGACAGTCTTGGTGGTCCAGACCGCTATCCAGTGTTGCCTCCCGCCTTTATCCTTCACCCTGAGTTCATAATACGTCGATTCGCCGATATCCAAAGAACGGAATGCCTTCATCCCTTCAAGCAGATCATCCTGATCGATGATGGTTGAGAAGTCGATGTCCCGCAATTCTTCGGGGCTATAGCCCAACGCTTCCAGGGTGAATGGATTCATATAAGCAATCTGTCCTTTGGAATCGATGATATACACGATGGCCGGAAGCAATTCCGCCAGCAACCGGAATTTCTTTTCGTTTTTTTCTAGCTCAACCCGCATCCGCTCCATCTCGGTGATATCACTAACCACCAACAGCACTGCTTTTTCGCCACCATCCTCAAAGGGGAAGGCTCGCACCTCGGCCAAAAAAGTTTCTCCGTTGGGGCGGCGTAAGTGGTTTTTCGAAAGAGGCAATGCTTCCCATTGCTCCATAAGTTTTTGAATCCGGCGATCCACATACTCCCGCTCCTCGGGCAGCAAAAACTCATGAATGTAATGCCCTACCAGCGCTTCAGGCCCCTCGACCCCCATCATTTCCACGGCAGCATTGTTGACGAAGACGATCTTGCGATTTTTATGAATCACCACGCCGTCGGGCAATCGGCTCACCAGGCGTCGAAATCGCGCCTCGCTCTCTTCCAATGCCCGGCGCTGCCGTTTTTGCGCAGTGATATCCCGAAAAAGCACCAGGATGGGCGTTCCCTCTTCGGTAGGCTTCATGCGAATGCCCGCCACTTCGGCCTCGAAGGGCTCATTGGTCACCGTTAACAAGGTCTCTTCTGTAAAGGGAACGATGGGAACCGATGCGTCGAAAGGTTGTGAAAGAAGCTGTTGAATGCGCCTTAGAGCACTCTCACGGAAATCAGGATGAACCAAATCGATAGCACGACGCCCGACCACCTCTTCCGGTCGGGTCGCCTTCAACATGGCCATCGCGGCAGGGTTCACCATCATGATGATGCCATTCATATGCACCGCCACCCCCAGGGGAAGTAATGCTACCAACTGTTGGAAAAAGGGCCCCGGTTGTTCGCCACTTAAGAAGGGAAGCGAAAGCAATGTTTGTTGCCAATCGACGGTGGTCTTGCCTCGGTGCTCATCCGACGCATCCATGGCGCCGGAGAATGACGCTGATCTTTGCTCCATGCGCACTGCCTCCTCACGCTATCGTGATACCGAACGGTTATAACCGTCTGTCCATCCCGCCCGAGCATCTGGCAGCTCGAGGGATTGAAAAACAACGGGCCGCTCTGTTGTCAGTTCATCCGCTATCAACCGAGTGACCAAATTCTGAAAGCGAGGCAGCCCGCCCGTTGTCACAAAATGCCAGGAACCTGGTTCCTTACATGCGCGTAGTAAACCTGCTTGCTTCAATACGCGCTGGGTTTGTCGGGCCACCGCGGGTGCGGGGTCCACCAATTGTACCCCATCCCCCAGCACCCGGTGAAGCGCGGGCGCAAGGAAGGGGAAATGCGTACAGCCCAGGACGAGATGGTCGATATTGGCTTCCAGCACCGGGGCCAGGATAGCTCGCAATTGCGCTTCCACCTCTTTCCCATCCAGTTGATGGGCTTCTACCATCCTCACCAGACCCGTCCCCATCACCGTATGCACATGTACCCCGTTCGCGAAACGTTCGACCAGGTTGCTAAATCGATCGGCCTGCAATGTGCCTGGCGTGGCCAAGACCCCCACATGCCCGGTGCGCGTGTGCTGGCTTGCGGGTTTCACCGCGGGCTCCATACCCACAATGGGCACCTCGGGCCATCGTTGCCGCAAACTATCCAGCGCGGCCGCGGACGCGGTGTTGCAAGCAATCACCACAGCCTTGGCGTTCTGAGAAAGCAACCAGGCTACCCCCGCATGGGTGAATCGCTCCACCTCCGATCGCGCCCGCTCCCCGTAGGGGACACGGGCCTGATCCGCCAGATAGAGGATGTGCTCATCGGGCATCAACCGCACGATCTCTCGCCAAACCGAAAGCCCGCCCACCCCCGAATCAAACACACCAATGGCTCCATCGCGATCCACCATGGCTGTTAACACCTGCAGTCGGGACGCAATTCACGAAAACGCCTGGCTTCTTCTACCAGAATGCGGAACAACCGCAACATCTGGACATCGTCATGCAACATCTCGGGATGCCATTGCACCGTGACCGCAAAGGGATGGTCTTCCAGCTCGGTGGCTTCGATCACACCTTCTGGCGACATCCCGATCACCCGTAGCCCCTGGCCTGGCTTGGCCACAGCCTGATGATGCAACGAGTTCACCCACAACACCGCACCTAACTCTTTGGCTATTCGGCTGTTCGGATCCAGCTTCACCAGATGGGGGCGCTGTTGTCGGAAGTTCGGGCCTTTACCGCGCATATCATGCACCTCTGCAATTCCCATCTCCTCCCGAATATCCTGATAAAGCGTGCCTCCCAGGGCTACGTTCAACAACTGATGCCCGCGACAGATCCCCAAGATGGGCATCTTTTCCTCCACTGCCCAACGTGCCAGCATGACCTCGACCGCATCCCGATCCGGATCGACCTTTTCAAGTACCTCCTTGGGCTGGGCGTGATACAACCGCGGATCAATGTCCTCCCCACCTGCCAACAACAAACCGCTCATCCGACGAAATATCTCGCGGTAATGGAGTTCATCCAGATGTAATGGCACCGGGCAGGGAATGCCCCCTGCGCGATAGATCGCATCCAAATAAAGTTGATGCACGATATACAATTTCGCGCCACGGGCGTTTTCCCCCTGACCTACAGGGATGCCAATGACGGGAGGACTGTTTTCTGCTGGGGTCATAGCAGGGACCACGCGCGACCACGCGCCAATACCGATGAAAATCTCACGCAGAGGTGCAATGACGCTAAGCAGGTTTGCAAGTATGCAAGTTTGCAAGTGGCAGGTGACCTGCGCAACGTCACTTGCCACCTGCTGTTTGCCACCTGCACACCTTATTCCCTTTGCGCCCTTGGCGCCTTGGCGTGAGATATGTATTTTCAAAGCAGTCCGACGGCGGGCGAGCCCGCGGCGGATCCGGACGAAAATCGTGGGCGGTAGCCCGGTATACCTGAAAACCAGGAAACCAGGGAAACCGGGCCGATTCGCTCTCCCACCCGGTCTACCGATTTCCCGGTTTACCAACGCTATTTTCAGTACAGTGGATAAGAGATTATACCGGGAATCCTCCATGAACGGCAAACCAAAATCGTCACTCATGCTATGATTGGTCTGTCCATATCTGCTTGTCAATCCCTCCACGCTTTTTTATAATCTCTCATGCGCACTCGTTCCAACAGGCGACATGAACGCAAGCTCGCCGATACCCATGAAAATCATGTTGACGTTGGAAGCTAGGGCGAAAAAGCTGATCGATACGCCAGGTACTGGCTCGCCCCAGCCTTGACTTGTTACCTTTTCGCAACCTGCGCCGAGGCTTTGGTTATCCTCATGCCCGTTGAACGCCGTGGTAACTTCCCCTTTCACACCCTACGCCCATATCTGGAATCCCAAGGATGGGATGTCTTGACCGACGACACATTGATCGCCACACGGGAGGACGCGGCCGGCATGTTTCGCCTGAAAGTGGACAAAGGTGGACGCGTTCACCTCCAGCGCACTTTTGCATCGAAACCCATCCGGGCAGAAACCGTGGTGATCGATGATCGTACCTACGCGACATCGACAAACACATTCACGGTAATGGATGTCGCTACCCAGCTGGAAAACGCCCGGGAATTTCCCCATGTGTTCGAAAGGATGATGGAGCTGATGACGGGGCCCACGTACCACGAATAAAGACCTTCACCCCAAGGCAGGCTGAAACCAATTAGGAGGCGATCATGCCCGATGTGCGACCACATCTCCCGGCCATCATCGCCACCTCTTTCTTTTGGTTGACACTTTTCGTGGGATATGCGCTTTTTGGGATACGACAACCTACGCCCGAGCCCATCGAAATCCTTCCCCCCGATGACCTGGTACAGGCCACGCTCTGCCCAGACCCCAGTTTGGTTGCTGAGCGCACCCCGACGCCCACCCCCGCGCCCCTACGGGTTTACGTCAGCGGCGCGGTGCAAAAGCCAGGCGTCTATCGCCTCCCGCCCGATAGCCTGGTGGTGGATGCCATCGCGGCCGCGGGCGGGGAACGGGAAGACGCGGACCTGATCGCCATTAACCTTGCGCATCCCCTTTCCGATGGCGAACAAATTTACGTCCCCACCCAAGCCGAATCTCAAGGTCCACCCCCTCCCATCCGCTCAGATGATCCCGCTCCTGCGAACCGCTTCGCCGGAGACAAGGAAGACGTTCCATCGAAACCCATCGACCTGAACACCGCCACACAGGAGGAATTGGAAAGCCTTCCCGGCATCGGCCCCGCCATGGCCAAACGCATCATCGAAGGCCGCCCCTACAGTTCGGTGGACGATCTCCTACGCGTCAAAGGCATCGGCGAAGCCAAGCTGGAGAAACTCCGCCCTTATGTTGAGGTAAAATAGCGGCGATGACATGCATCCCGATCCATGATATACTTTGAGCATCGGAATCACGTGGCAAATCGGAGGCGTTATGAGTGTGCGAATCTCCCCCACGGCACCTAAACCCAACATCCTGACATCGACTCCCTCGGACACCCGCCCGCCATTGGCTCCGGGCGACCGTCTCAGCCGGGCTGAATTCGAGCGGCGATACCGCGCGCATCCTGAGATCAAAAAAGCCGAACTCATCCAAGGAGTCGTGCATATACCATCGCCCACACACTTTCGCAACCATGGCGTTCCTCATCTGATGGTTAATACCTGGGTCGGAATCTATGTCGCGCACACCCCTGGCGTGCTGGCGGCCGACAACACCACTGTGTTGTTGGACAACGAAAACGTGGTGCAGCCCGACGCGCTCCTGCGGCTGGATGAGAAGTTGGGTGGGAGTTCGCACGTCACCGAGGATGATTTCCTGGCCGGGCCCCCTGAACTCGTTTTCGAGATCGCGGCCAGCAGTGCCTCTTACGACATGCATGTAAAAAAGCGGGTCTACGCCCGCACCGGCGTGCAGGAGTATATCGCACTGCAGATGTATGAAGGCCGGCTGGATTGGTTCATCCTGCGCGAAGGCGTCTATGAAAACCTGACCCCCGATGAACAAGGTGTGTTACACAGCGAGGTCTTCCCGGGCCTGTGGCTGGATGCCAAGGCGCTGTTGACCGGGGATTTGAAAAAAATGCTGGACGTGTTACAACAGGGGCTGGCGTCCAAAGCCCACGCGGCGTTTGCCGCCCATCTGACATCGCTGCTTACCAACCAGCAAACTGAAGCAGCAGATACATCACCGGGGCCACAAAAATAAAGGAATCGATGCGGTCGAAAAAGCCACCATGCCCGGGGATGAGATTGGAGGAATCTTTGGCGCCCGCCTGGCGTTTGAACAACGACTCGCTGAGATCGCCCAAAGGGCCGACCACGCCAACAATCACCCCCAGGAAAGCCCCCTTCCACCAACTGCCGCCGGGGATCAGAAACGCGACCATCAACGCAGCGGCAATTGCACCGGTAATGAGCCCCCCGAAAAAGCCCTCCCAGGTCTTCTTTGGGCTGATCCGTTCCCAGAACTTATGTCGCCCAAAGGCCCGGCCCGTGAAATACGCGCCCGAATCCATCACCCACACCGTCACCGCCATCACAATCAACCATCGTAGCCCTTCTGGCCGGGTGCGCATCAGGGCCAGAAAGCGCAACGTCATGCCCAGATAGATGGCCGCCCCCAGGGTCAGGAGCAAGTCGGTTGGGGCATTGGGGCGGTTGAGAAACAGCGCGATCACCATCCCTACCAGGATCACCCCGGCCAAAAATGCCTGAAGGCGTAGGGGATCTTGCGGCATTCCACCTTCCACCACTAATATCGCGGCCACGGGCACGCCCAACCACATCACAGGTTGAGCGAAATCATTCATGCCCAGCAAACGGAGCAACTCCCACGCGGTGACACCCGCATACAAAGCCACAAAGCCTGTAAACCACCATCCCCCCAGCCAGGCTATAACAGCCACCAAAGGGATAAGCACTATCGCGGAAAGGACGCGCTGTTTGAGCATGGTTACCGCTCCGTATCTTTGATCTTGCCGAAACGGCGATCCCGGTGCTGGAAGACCGCCACGGCCTTGCGCAGCTCCGCTTCGTCGAAATCGGGCCAATAGACCGGGGTGGAATAGAACTCCGCGTAGGCTGCCTGCCAGATGAGGAAGTTAGAAAGCCGAAACTCGCCACCAGTGCGAATGATAAGATCGGGGTCTGGCAACTCAGGCGTGTAGAGATGTTGGGATACCACCTCCTCCGTCACCGCCTCGGGGGGAATCCCCTCCTGGATGATCTTCTTGATGGCATCGACGATCTCCGCCCGCCCCCCGTAATTGAACGCGACGTTGAGCACAATGGTGTCGTTATGCCGGGTACGTTCGATTGCGTAACGGATCTCCTCCTGCAGCCTGGGATTCACGCCTTCCAGCCGGCCGCTATGCAAAATACGCACGCCGTTGGCATCCAGGTCATCCAACTCTTCCTGGATACTCTGGCTGATGAGCCGCATAAGGTGATCCACCTCTTCTTTGGGGCGGGCCCAATTTTCTGTGCTAAACGCGTACACTGTCAGGGCTTTGATCCCAATGCGGACCGATTCTCGTAACACCCGGCGGATGTTCTTTGTTCCCGCGCGATGGCCTGCCGCGCGGGGGAGGCCCCGTGCCCGCGCCCAACGACCATTCCCGTCCATGATGATGCCCACATGAACGGGAATGACCCCATGAGGCTCAAAGACCGCATCGGTTTCTGATTTCGGAGTACGACTGAACAATCCGGACATCATCTCTTCCTACACTTCCATAATCTCATCGATCTTCTGTTCGCCGACTTCATCGATCTTCTTGATGTATTCGTCGGTCAGTTTCTGAATCTCATCCATGCCCCATCGCAGGTCATCCTCAGTGATCATGCTTTCCTTTTCAAAGTCACGGAGATCGGAGATGGCATCGCGGCGCACGTTGCGAACCGCGACCCGCGCCTCTTCCACGCGTTTTTTCACCTGCTTCGCCAGCTCACGACGCCGCTCTTCGGTAAGTTGGGGGATGACCAGACGGATGATTTTGCCATCGTTGGTGGGATTCAGGCCCAAGTCCGAATTGAGGATGGCCTTTTCGATCATTTTGATATCGCTGGGGCTGAAGGGCCGAATGGCCAGCAGCCTGGGTTCAGGCACGGTGACGACCGCGAGCTGATTAATGGATGTAGCCGTGCCGTAATAATCCACCTTCACATGATCCAACAGCGCGGGCGAGGCGCGACCCGTGCGAATAGCCGCGAGATCATGCTTGAGGGCTCGGATCGCTCCCTCCATGCGTTCCTGGGCTTCGGATTTGACTTCATCGATGATTTCGTTGGACATAGCTCATACTCCTCTATGAACGGCATGGAATTATCATTTCGTCAGGGAAGGCAACATTCCCATTGTACAAAAAGAATGACGGTTTGGAAAACTGTTCTGAAAATAGCAGGAACGCTGGTTGCTGAAGGTTCGCAAAGCCCCGGCTGGGCGAGTCTGTCATGGTGCGTATTCCGTCCAGTCGTCACGCAATACGGAATACGGAATACGAGATCGGCTTCCCGCGCCAACCTGGCCGCGAGGCATTTTCATCGGTATTGGCGCGTGGCCGCGCATGGTGCCTGCGAAAATAGCTTGGGTAGATCGGGAAACCGGTAGACTAGTAGGCCGGGCGGGTCAGCGAGTTGGCCCGGTCTCCCCGGTCTCTCCGGTTTCCTGGTTTCCCGGTTTACCAGTTTCCCGGGTTACGGAACTACGCGCCCGCCGTTTTCGTCCGTATCGGCGAACCGTTCCGCAGACACCTACTTGGTGATTATCGTGCCCACGGGCTCGCCCCGCACCGCGCGAATGAGCGCGTTTTCCTGCCAGAGGTTCAGGACAATAATGGGGAGATCGTTGTCCATGCAAAGGGTGATGGCCGTACTGTCCATGACTTTCAGGCGCTTATTTACCGCCTCGATATAGGTGAGATGGTCATATTTCCGGGCGTGGGGGTCCACTTTCGGATCGCCATCATACACGCCATCCACCTTGGTGGCTTTGATCAACACTTCCGCGTCGATCTCCATGGCCCGCAATGCGCCCGCGGTGTCGGTGGTGAAATAAGGGTTGCCTGTGCCCGCGCCCAGGATCACCACCCGGCCTTTTTCCAGATGGCGCACGGCCCGGCCCCGAATGTAGGGCTCGGCAATGGCTTTCATCTCGATGGCGGTCTGCACACGGGTGACCACCCCCGCGCGTTCCAGCGCGTCCTGCAGGGCCAGCGCATTCATCACCGTGGCCAACATGCCCATGTGGTCCGCGGTTGTGCGTTCCATGCCGTGGGCCAGCCCTTGCGCGCCTCGCCACAGATTCCCCGCACCTATAACGATGGCCACCTGCACGTCCAGATCGTGTACCGCCTTGACTTTAGCCGCTAGAATCTCGGCCTGGGTGGGATCGATGCCAAAGCCTTGGGGCCCGGCCAGGGCCTCGCCCCCAAGCTTGAGCAAAATCCGATGGTATTTTAAGTCGGTCATCGCGAATGAATCTCCTGTTCTGAAAATAGCATGATCGCAGGTCGCTGAAGGTTCGCAATGCCCAGGTTGGGCGAGTCTGCCATGGTGCGTATTCCGTACTGCGTATTCCATCCAGTCGTCACGCAATACGCAATACGGAATACGAGATCGGCTTTCCGCGCCAACCTGGCCGCGAGGCATTTTCATCGGTATCGGCACGTGGCCGTAGTTGACCGGCCTCCTGCTCCTCCTGGGGCTACCGAGCTATTCGCCGTGACGTTCATCCCTATCAGCAAACTTACGAGGACATCTTCCGCCTACAAAAAAGCCTGGAAATCATCGATTCCCAGGCTTCTGAGGCTGTTATTCTTCGGCCCCCACTTCGAAGCGTGCGAAGCGGCGGACTTTGATGTTTTCGCCCAATCGGGCAATGTGTTCTGTGATCAAGTCCTTGACCTTGACCTCAGGATTTTTGATAAAGTCCTGCTCCATCAGACAAGTTTCTTGATAGAACTTTTTGAGCTTACCCTCGATGATGCGGTCCATGATATGCTCGGGCTTGCCTTCATCCGCCAGCTGCTTGCGGTAGATGTCTTTTTCCGCTTCGATGACGTCCTCGGGCACATCCTCTGGCGTCAGCCAACGGGGATGTGCGGCCACGACCTGCATGGCCAGGTCCTTGGCCAGCTGCTGGAATTCGGGCGTGCGGGCCACAAAATCGGTCTCACAGTTGACTTCGACGATCGCAGCCATCTTGGCGCCGGGATGCACATAATAGCCGATAAGCCCTTCTTTGGCTTCGCGACTGGCCTTTTTCGCGGCCGCGGCCAAGCCTTTCTCGCGTAACAGGGTCACTGCTTTATCAAAATCGCCATTCGCGGCCTCCAGGGCCTTACGACAATCCAAAACGCCGGCGCCGGTCGCCTGGCGCAATTCCTTGACCATCTGGGTGGTGATTTCCATGGTGCTTTAACTCCTA
>DRQW01000047.1 GCA_011371305.1 Anaerolineae bacterium
CGGCAGCGGAGGCGTCGCGGGTGCTGAAACCGGGCGGGAAACTCGTCCTGGCCCATTTCGACTGGCTCCCCCTCCCCGGCAATGTGGTCGAGGCCACCGAACAACTCATCATCCGCTACAATCCCCCCTGGGCCGATCTGGAGGTTCTGGCCCTTTCGGGGAGTACGGGCATCTACCGAGATTGGCCCACCGACATGGCCCTGGCTGGGTTCACAGGCATCGAGACCTTCTCCTTCGATGTGGATGTGCCCTACACCCACGAAGGCTGGCGCGGACGCATTCGCGCCAGCGCGGGCGTGGCCGCCGCGGGCCTATCGCCCGAAACCATCGCCGCGTTCGACGCCGACCTGGCCCGTCTCTTGCGTGAACACTTCCCCCAAGAACCTCTCCAGGTCCCCCATCGCGTATTCGCGACCATGGCTTCCCGGCCTTGATCCTCGCCGTATCAGATAACCAGCGCCAATGCCCCCTTCATCGCGGCTTTAGCGCCTTGGCGTGAGCCCCAGCTAAAGAACCCGTATCGATCCATCGCATCAGCGTCATCCACGGCAAATTGAAGCGTACGTCATCCACAAAGTCGCATCAAATTGGCGATAGCTTCATAACAGTCCGACGGTGGGCAAGCCCGCGCCGATACCGATGAAAATGCCTCGCGGCCAGGTTGGCGCGGGAAGCTGATCTCGTATTTCGTATTTCGTATTTCGTATTGCGTATTGCGTGGCGACGGCTGGACGGAATACGCAGTACGCAATACGCACCATGGCTGACTCGTCCAACCTTGGCTTTGCGATCCTTCAGCAACCAGCGATCATTCTATTTTCAAAACTGGCTCAAGGAGACTTCCATGACCGACACCCTTTATCGGTGCCTCAACTGCCAGCGCACCGAAGACCAGATCCCCCTCATTTCCCTTCGCTACGACGGCAAATCTGCCTGGATCTGTTCCCAGTGCATGCCCGTGCTCATCCATCATCCCGCCCAACTCGCGGGCAAACTGCGCAACGCGGCGTCTATTCCCCCCGCGCCCCACGCCCACGATTGACGTCACACGGGTCTCCTGTTGAAAACCGAATACCCCATCCCGTGCCTGCCAAACGCCCATGCGATCTCTCCTCGGCCTTTTGATTGCACTCCTCCTCGCGGCTTTTGCCCAGCGATGGTTGGGCGAAGGCAATTTACGCGCGGGCATCATCCTCTATCTGCTCGCAGGGGGCGTGTTTGCCTGGCTGGCCGCGGGCCCGCGGGCCTGGCCCACGTTGCCCCCGCGACGTGGGTGGGACCGGCTCGGTTGGGGGACGGCTATCGCGGGCGGTGGGTTGGTCCTCGTCGCCACCTTGGGCGGCTTCGCCCGGGAGCAGTATGGCGGTTGGGCATTTTGGGTTTGGGTGGGGGGGATGCTGTTGTTCTTCGCGGGGGTCTGGTGGGATGCGCCCTCGCCCGAGCCGGAAGCGGAGGCCCGGGCCGCCCAGCCTTTCTTCCCTCCGGTGTTGCGCGTGCGAACCCTTGGCTTCCTGCTGACTTTGATCCTGCTCCTGGCCGCGCTTGCCCGCTTCTATGCCCTGGACCTTTATCCCCACGGATTGCAATCGGACGAAGCCAACAACGGCCTGGATGCGTTAAAATGGCTGGCTGGCGCGCCCTACATCCCCTATGCCGAGACCAACGAAGGCCAGGCCACCCTGTTCACCTATCTCATCGCCCTCTACATCGAACTTTTTGGGCAGCGTGTCGCCACCATGCGCATGGTCTCGGCCACCGCGGGCGTGCTCACGGTGCTGGCTTTCTATGCCCTGGCTCGCGAGCTCTACGACCAGCGCATCGCGCTGCTTTCGGCCGCGCTGCTGGCCGCGGACCGCTGGCATATCACCTTCAGCCGCATTGTCTATGAGCTGATCCTTGTACCGCTGGTCCTCGCGCTGCAAATCTGGCTGCTCATCAAGGCGTTGAAGACGGGCCGTCGGCGATGGTGGGCATGGGCTGGGGGGATGATGGCACTGGGATTGAACACGTACACGGCTTATCGCGTCATTCCCTTCTTCATGGCCGCGTATTTCGGCTATTGGCTCCTCACCCATCGGGAACGATGGCGCCGGGACCTGGAGGGCATGGGGATGTTCCTGGCGGGGTTCCTTGTGGCGGTGACGCCATTGGCCGCGTACGTGGTCCGCCACTGGTCGGTTTTCCTCATCCGCATGAACCGCATCTCGGTGTTCCGGGATGTGGAAGCCGCGGGGAGTTACGCGCCCGTGTGGTCGAATCTGCGCAAGGTGCTCCTCATGTTCAACGTCCAGGGCGATATGGCCGCGCTGAACAACTTGCCCGGCGCGCCCATGCTCCACGCGGCCGTGGGCGTGCTGTTCGTTTTGGGCCTGCTCTGGGCTGTGCGATGGTTTTGGAAGGAGCTCCCCGCGCTCTATTTGCTCTGGTTCGGCAGCGTGGCCAGCCTGGCCGTGCTTACCGTGGCCCACGAAGCGCCCAACGCGCGGCGGCCCATCGGCCTGATCCCCCTCATCTATCTCCTCGTCGCGGTGGTGTTCACCGCCTTATGGTTGGCGTGGCGGAAAGCGTTCGGGGAGAAGCGCACCCGACCTCTCTTTGTCCTGCTCACAGCCCTGGCCATCTTCGTGATGGGCTCGAATCTCCGTACCTATTTCCGCGTGCAAGCCGTGGACCCCGCGGTGTGGTATGCGTACAGCCCCGAGGAATCGGCCATCGGTGAGTTTCTGGCCCAGCAACCCGAAGATCTGATCATCTATCTCGATCCGCAGTACTATGGCCACGCGGCCATCCGTTTCATCGCGGGCGAACGTCATTTCATTCCCTTGAACCCCAGCCAGCATATCCCCCTGCGAGAGCCCCCAACGGGCGACGCGCTCTTCATCCTGGAGCCCAAGGAGGAGGAACTGCTGGCCATGCTGCAGCAGCTTTACCCCACCGGCGTGTTCCAGGCCCACCAGGATCGCTATGGCCGCCCGCTGTTTCTCAGCTTTCGCATCCCCGCAGCCGCGTTTGCCGAGGCCCAGGGCCTGACCGTCACCTACTGGGCGGGGAGGGATAGGTCCCAACCCCCCGTGCGTCAGGAAAAAGTCCCTGCGTTGGATTTCGACTTCACCACGGCCGACACGCAGCCCCTGCTTCCCCCCTTCGCCGCGGTTTATGAGGGCGCGCTCCTGGCCCCCGTCCATGGAGATTATCACTTCCGGCTGACCGCGAACGGCGCCCGGGCGGTGCTTTATCTCGACGACCAGGAGGTCATCGCGGTGGAGGATGGTGTGGGGGAAGTCACACGCTTCCTCGCGGCCGGGTTCCAGGCCCTGCGGTTGGAATACCAAGCCGGAGAACAGCCCGGCGCACTGCAACTGGCCTGGGCCACGCCGCGCCGTCCCGAGCTCCAGCCCATCCCCGCCAGCGCCTTCTACACCCTCCCCGGTGCATCCAACGGGCTGATCGGTTACTACTTCCGCACGCCCGACTGGACGGGCGAGCCCGTGCTTATCCAGCGGGATCTCTTTATCGCGCCCAACAATGCCATGCTCTCCCCCTATTCGGTGCGATGGGTGGGCAAGGTTGCCGCGCCCGTGAAAGGGGTTTACATCTTCGGCACCCGGTCCGATGATGGCTCGCTGGTGTTCATCGATGGCGAATTCGTGGTGGATAACAGCGGCCAGCACGGCGCGGAATACAAAGAGGGCGCGATCGCGCTTTCCCCTGGCTGGCACGATATCGAGGTGCTTTATAGCGACCTGGGGGGCTCCCGGGCTATGGAATTGTGGTGGCAACCCCCCGGCGGTGCGAAGACCCTCCTCCCCAGCCGCTTCCTGCGCCCGGTCGAAGGCCCCATGGCCGATGCCGCGGGCTTGCCTCCTTTGCCCCAACGCGAACCCCAGGTCCCGTCCGGGCTGGAGCCCGCCGGGCCGCCGATGCCGCCCCAAACCCTGCCGCCTGTCCCCACCGCAGAAGCGCTGGATGGCTTCCCCCGCCTGGATTGGCCCGTGTTGTGGGCGTTCGGAGCATGCGGCACGGGCGAGGGGGCATTGCAACACCCCGCGGGCGTGGCCGTGGATGAGGATGGTCGGGTCTATGTGGCCGATTCGGGCAATCATCGCGTCGTGGTGCTGGACGCACAAGGGGCTTTCCTCGACGCGTGGGGGGAGGAAGGGGAGGCGCCCGGCCAATTTATCGAGCCAGTGGATGTGGCCATCACGCCCGATGAGGGCATCGCGGTATTGGACGCGGCCAGGGGCGTGGTCGCTCTGTGGGAAGAGGGCGAGTTCCAGGATGAACTTGGCCGTGACCTGGCTCTATACCACCCGCGCGGGCTGGATGTCTCACCGGAGGGAATGTTTTACATTGCGGATACGGGGGGTGGTCGGATAGTGCAGGCGGATGAGACAGGGGCTTTTCTGGCTGCGTTTGGAGGACCGACAGAGGGAGGCCAGCCCACCGATGTGATTCTCGGCCCGGATGGCTTCCTCTACGTCCCGGACCCCGTGGCGGGCGTGGTGTGGGTGCTGAACCCAAAAACCGGTGCCAGCCGCACGACGGCCGGGCCCAAGGCCAACACGGTCGAATCCCCCCATCTCGCAGCCTTGCCGGATGGACGCCTGTTCCTGACCGATCCGGAACAGGCGCGGGTATTGATCTTCGAACCGGGGTTGCGCCCGCTGGGCCAAGTCGGCATGAAAGGCATAGACGAGGGACAATTCAACCGTACCTTGGGGGTCGCGGTGGGCGCGAATATGCTCATCGTCACCGATCCCGACAGGTGTCGCGTCACCGCGTTTGGATTAAACAAATGAAGGCGTCGGCCTCTCGCATACCGACGCCTTCGCCCCAGAAAAC
>DRQW01000048.1 GCA_011371305.1 Anaerolineae bacterium
GCGGTGCGCGATCTCCACGCCCTTGGGCTGGCCCGTTGAGCCTGAGGTATAAATCACGTATGCCAGATTCTCGGGGTGAAGAGAGATGGCCGGTTTTTCATCGGGATAGTGTTCAGTGTTCAGTTCATCGAGATGAAGTATCTGGAATGCGGGCGCTGACGCGAAGGCAATGTCGGTGTGGGAAGCATCGGCCAAGTGTTCAGTGTTCAGTTCTTCCGCAGACCGTCCATCTTCTTCTGAAAACTGAAAACTGAACACTGAATACTGATCACTGATCACCACCCTCACGCCCGCATCCTCCATCATGTACCGCAATCGCTCTTCGGGGTAGTGTGGGTCGAGGGGCAGATAGGCCGCGCCGGCCTTGAGGATGCCCAGCATGGCGACCAGCATCTCGGGCGAGCGGGCCATGCTGATCCCCACTACGTCCTCCGGCCCGACCCCGCGAGCGATGAGCGCGTGGGCGAGCTGGTTAGCGCGGGCATCCAGCTTGGCGTAGGTGAGCACGCGCTGGGGCCGGTCGCCCGACGCAGGCTGGATGACGGCGGGGCAGTCGGGCGTGCGCGCGGCCTGCTCCTCCACAAGCTGGTGGACGAGCTTGTCCGCGGGGAAGGGCGTGGGCGCGGGCGTCCAATCCACCAGCACCCGACGGCGCTCATCCTCGGGCAGGATGTTCAGGCGGGAGATGGGGCGCTCGGGGTGTTCGACGATGTCTTCCAGCAGGACGAGGAAGTGGCGGACCATGCGCTCGATGCTGGTCCGCTCGAACAAATCCACGTTGTAGCCGAACGCGCCGTGAAATCCCTCCGGGCCGCCGCCCAGCGTCAGGGTGAGATCGAACTTGACCGTGCCGGTGGTCACGTCCACAGGCTCGAAGGTGAGGTCGGTAACCCGCACCTTGCCCGTGGGCGCGTTCTGGAAGGTGAACAGGGTCTGGAACAGGGGGCTGCGGCTGAGGTCGCGCTCGGGCTGAATCTCCTCGACGATGCGCTCGAAGGGCAGCTCCCGATGCTCGAACACGGCCCGGACGGTGTCCCGCACCTGGGCCAGGAAGTCGGTGAAAGGCTTTTCCTCGGGGATGAAGGCGCGGATGACCAGGGTGTTGATGAAGAACCCGATGAGGGGCTCCAGCTCCTTGCGGCCCCGCCCGGCCTCGGGCGTGCCCACGCTGATGTCGTCCTGGCCCGTGTAACGGTAGAGCAGGGCGTCGTACGCGGCCAGTAGGACCATGAAGGGCGTGGCCTCGTGCTCCTGGGCCAGGGCCACCAGCTTCTCGGCGATGGCCGCGGGGATCTCGAAGTGGACGTGGTCCCCGCGAAAGGTGGTGACGGGCGGGCGGGGATGGTCCAGGGGGAGCTCCAGGGGCGGGGAGCCGCCGTCCCCCAACTGCTCCCGCCAGAAGGCCAGCTCCTGCTCCAGCCGATCCCCTTGCAGCAGCTTGCGCTGCCAGACCGCGTAGTCGGGGTATTGGATGCGCAGGGGCGGCAGGTTGGGCTCGCTCCCGCGGGTGAACGCGTCGTAGAAGCGCCCGAGCTCGTTGATGAACACGCCCATGCTCCAGCCGTCGGCGATGATGTGGTGCATGGTGAGCAGGGCCACATGCTCCTCATCGCCCAGGCGCAGGAGCTTGAACCGCACCAGCGGGCCTTTCTCCAGATCGAAGGGCTTCTGCGCCTCTTCTAACGCCAGGCGCTGCACCCGCGCATCCTGCTGCGCCCGGTCCAGGTCGCTCAAATCCACCTGCTGGATGGGCAGGCGCATCTCGTCGGCGATGACCTGCACGGGCTCGCCCCCGCGGGTGGCGAAGGTCGTGCGCAGGCTCTCATGCCGGGCGACGATCGCGTCCAGGCTGCGCTGGAGCGCGTCCAGATCCAATGGGCCGGTGATGCGCACCGCCACCGGGATGTTGTAGAGCGCGGTGTTGGGCTCAAGCTGCTCCAGGAACCAGAGGCGCTGCTGGGCGAAGGAGAGGGGGAAGGGGCTCCCATCCCGCGGCTGGGGCAGGATGACCTTCTCCTCCAGGGCGATGCCGCGTTGGGCCAGCAGCTTCTCCAGCAATTGCCGGCGCTTGGGGTCCAGCGAAGCGTAGTTTTCGATGAGGGTGGTGAGGATGTCGGGCATGGTGGCTATTTGGGAGAACACGGATGAACACGGACTGCGTTCACGGATTATTTTTTACTTTTTCGTTTCGTTGATTCGGCTCTGTCCAACTCATTGCGCCTTTTCTGTCATTATCAAACACTTTGCGTTTGACCTGTGGTCGCGGACCAAAGTTCAAGAGCAGTCCAACCTCGTAAGGTGTTGATTTCAGGTAATTGAGCAGTTGCGCCTCATGTTCTTTGGCCAATGCTCGAACTGATTTCAATTCAAGAATGATCAAATCTTCAACAAGTAAATCGGCATGATAGACGCCAATTTCTCGACCGCGATAAAAAACCTGAATCGTCGCTTGTTGAGTTACTTTCAAACCAGACTCACGCAATTCCATGACCAGGGCATTTTCATACACTTTCTCAAGAAAACCATAGCCAAGCGTGTTGTAAACCTGATAAAACGCTTTGATTATCTGGTCTGTCAGATCAGAATAACGCATCTTCAGCATCCCTTTTTAGTCGGATGAACACAAAATTATCCGTGTTTTCCGTGTTCATCCGTGTGCTCCGTTAGAAGCGCTTCGACTTCTTCGTCGGAGAGGGACATGAGCTGGTCGAGGAGGTCGGCGACGTCGGCCAGGTCTTCGGTCTGCTCCGCGCGCAGTTTGTCCACCTCGCCCGCGAGCTCGCCCACCGAGGGATGCTCGAAGATGGTGCGCAGGGGCAGCTCGACGCCGAAGGTCTCGCGCACGCGGGAGACGAATTGCGTGGCCATGAGGGAGTGTCC
>DRQW01000049.1 GCA_011371305.1 Anaerolineae bacterium
CGAGGCGCAATGTCCAGCCAATGACCCGATGCTTCACCAGCTTTTCCAAGTCCCGGCCGATCTCCACGACCATGTCGATTTGCTTCACCCGATCATCGTAATTATCACACAGCCGGTACGCTTCTGCGTACTGCTCCTCCGAAATGCTATCGGTCACCCCAACCTGGTTCAGCAACACGTCCAGCAATGTCGCGTCCAGCTCCTCGGTGAGGTTGTGCAGCTCGATGGCTTTGGTCAGGGTGCGCAGCGCCCGCGCAGGAATGAAGCGGGACATGAATTCGTGGATGCGGAGGATATCCGCGTTGCGCTGGCTGAAATCCTTGGGCGCGTAAATGTTTTCCAGGAAAAAGCGGCCCGCGGGCTCGTATCGGGGATCGGCCAGGAAGTCGGCATAGGTGCGGGCCAGACGCTGCGCCTGCCACGCGCGCAACATGGCCATCTCGGGCGAAAGCCCGCCGCCCTCGACCCGTTGATGGCTGATCTCATGGTGTTTGCGCAAGGCCGCGATCAAACGGGCCGCGTCTTTGGGAGAAAGCGCTTCGGTCATGGTTGCGTGTGAGAAAAGGGGATTTCTCGTAACTGCCAAGATCCATACCCGGAAACCACCAAGAACACCAAGACACAAAGGGCAATTTATACATTTTTTCTTCGTGTTCTTAGTTCGACAATGTCAAATTTCCTCCAACTACGTCCAACTACGTCATTCCGACGACCGAAGAGAGGAAAAATCCAGCCCGAAGGGCGCTTCGCTAGATTCCTCGGTCGCTTCGCTCCCCCGGAATGAGGTAATGTGACATTGTCAAGTTAGTGTCCTTTGTGGTCTGTTACCCGGGGTACGTTAGCGGTTACGATTTCTCTCAGGTTAGAGTATCACAGGCGGATGCAGGTTACGCAAATCGAAAGCGCACAAACAGGGAAAATAAGGTATAATTCGGTCAAGCCCATTTCAAAGAGGCCCCCATGAAAGCATCCGACCAGATTATCGACCTTGTCGTGCAACACTATCCCGATGTCCAGGCCATTTACCTGTTCGGGACTTACGCTACGTCTGACGAGCGGCCCGACAGCGATGTCGATATCGCCTTATTGCTGCCGCCGGAACAGGCCCGAGAGGCAGGCTCGCTGGCGTTGAGCGATTTGCACCTCGATTTAGCGCGCGCGTTGGGTAGAGAGGTTGATTTGATCAATCTGCGCCTAGCTCCCACCGTGCTACGCAAGGAAGTCATCATGGCGGACAGGCGAATTTATTGTGCGAACGCCTATGCCGCGGATGAGTTCGAGATGTTGACCATCTCCTATTATCAGAAATTGAACGAAGAACGAGCCGAAATCATCGAAGATGCGTTGGCTACAGGGAGGTTTATTGGCTGATGGATGACATCGTCCTGAACAAATTAGGAAAGCATTGAGCGATGCGTCAGGCAAATCCAGATTTGCTACGCCCTCCCCAGCGATAAACCCTTCACAGAAGATTTTCTGCGGCAGGATGCCATTGCAGCCAATTTACAACGAGCGTGCGAGCAGGCCATCGATCTGGCGAACCACGTCATTAAGGTGAGGAAATTGGGGTTGCCCAAGGATTCACGGGAAAGTTTTCTTTTGCTGGCTCAAAACGGCATCATCCCCTCGGAACTCGCCATGCGAATGGGGAAGATGGTGGCGTTTCGCAATGTTTTGGGGCATCAGTATCAGAAACTGGATATCCGTATCATGGTGGATGTCATTGAAAACCATCTGGATGACCTCATCGATTTCACCAACTTTGTCCTGCGTTTCATGGTGTGAGCTCGTTATCAACGCTTAATTCCCAACGTTTACCACGCCAATCTCCACTTCCGCCAGCCAGTCGCCCGAGGTGACCGCGGGCTCCAGGGTTGCCTCGTCGTAGAGCACCACCGTCAGGAGGTAGTCGCCCGGCCCCGGGGGTGAGGACAGCAGATAGACGTTCATGGCTTCCTCGCCCGGGGCCCAGGCGGGGGTGCGCAGATGCCGGTTGCTGAGCAGAAGCCGGTCGTCTTGGGCCAGGGTGGCGCCCGACGCGTCTTTCAAACGCACGGAGACCTTGTACGCGCGCTCGGTGGGGTGTTCGACCTGCCAGCGCAGAGCCACCAGGATGGGCTTCCCCACCGGCAATGGTTGTTCCCGCCCGAACCAATCCCCCGCGGCCAGGATAACGCCCGGCTCCCAAACCCTGGTCAGAGAGATGAAGTCGCGGGGAAGCTGAAAACGGGTAGGGGGCTGCATCTGCCAGACCCGCACGGTGTAGCCCCGAAAGACCTGCTCATCAACGCGCTGGCCGTATGCGTCCAGCAGCGCGGGCACCGCGCCGCGCGGATCCATGTCCGATTCATACCAGGTCACATAGAACACCCGCTGCGCGCTGCCCGCCAGCGCGGTCAGGCGCTCATCGATGCGGTCGATGTCAACGAAAAGGTATTGGGCAGGAGCTTGATCCGCGGGTTCGGCGGGTGGGAAACCATAGAAATCGTTGTTCCAACGTTCCCAGTAGAAGCCAAAGGGATAGCGCTGGTCCACGAGGATGATATCCTCGGGGGTGGCATGGGCTTGCAGGTAGTTGATGACCCCGGTCATGTCCTCGCGAAAATGGGCGGGATCGAAAAGATCGGCCCGGAGGGAGGGAAGGGTGAGGGCCAGTATCCCGGCCAGAGCCAGCCAGGGCAAGGGACGGGCCAGCCGCCGCCATCCCAGCAGCGACCATCCGCCCAATGCCCATAGCGCGGGCAGGATGAAGCTGATATAGCGGGGATTGAACGCGGACCGAAAGACGAGCACCAGATAGAAGATGACAAGCCCTCCGAAGAGCCAGGTCGCCAAAAGCGTCCAGCGTCCAAGGGGTAGTGGCCAACGTTGGGGATTTTTCTTTGCCCTACTGAATACTGATAACTGATTCCTGATCACTGCTAACAACGCGCCCCCTACCATCAACCCGCCCCACACCCAAGCGCCGATCCGCCACACAGGCTCGGGCACAAATTCCCCCAGGGTGAAGGCCCGATAGAGCTGGCTGAGGTAGCCGCCCAGGGTGGGTAGGACCAGGTTGGGGTTCTTGTAGCCCGGAATTTGGCGCAGGGCGATGGGCGTGATCGGCGCGAACAAAAGCATGACCACCACGCCCGTTCCCGCCAATCGCACCAACCGCGGCCCGCGGTCCGGGCCTTTCAGCGCCCAAACCAGTAACCATCCTCCCCACGCGGCCAGGATGAAGGCCGCGCTATAGTGCGTCAGCAGCGCGGCCGCAGCCAGCGCGGCGAAAAGGAGCCACCGCTGCCACGCATGGAGCGCGTCGAGGGCCCGCCACAGCGCCAGCATCCCCGCGGCCAACAGCGCCCACGCCATGGTGTACATCCGGGTCTCCTGGGCTTCGGCCAGGCCGTAGGCCGCAAACGCGGCCAGGATCAACGCCAACATCCCCGCATCTCGCCCCTGACCAGGCACGATTTTACGACCCAACTGAAAAACCAGGGCCACGGTCAGCATACCAAACCAAAGGCTCAAAAAGCGGGTGGCAAACGCACTCGCTCCGGCCACGCGCGTCCAGGCGTGGAGGGCATAAAAATAGAGGGGAGGATGGATATCCAGTTCGGGCGCGGTCGCGATTTCGGCCAGCGGACGGGTGGCCACATCGATGTTCCGGGCTTCGTCCCACCAAATGTCCTGATAATCCAACCGATAGAGCCGCAGCGCAAAAGCAGCCCACAGGACCAGGATCAAAATCGCCCAGCGCTGCCAACGATCACGTGTCGAGGTCGTCATGGTCTGGGAAGATAGCCCTGTTCGTCTTTATCGAAATCAAAGACCTGTTTTTTCTGGAACAGCAAAAAATCGCCATCAAGCGACCTTTGCCACCAGCCCAGCACCGCGATGGGAGCGCCTTCTTCCCCCGGCAGTGCATCGATCCCCAAACTGTCGCCACCCCCCTGGCCATTCACCGTGTAGAGGATCACCTGGGTTTGGTTTTCTACCAAAGGTGCTGCTTCGGGCGGCCACCAAACAGCAAACATCCCGCCCAGATTCCCCATAGGGGCCAGAAACCATGCGTTATCCGAACGAAATGCCCCCGTAGTTGGCTCCACCGACAACACCAAGGCTCCCAGCTCCGCGCCCAATATCTGGGGGAAGGCATTTTGGGGAAACTCAGCAACATAATCGAAAGGCTTCTTGGTATCCCGGTCTCGGTGGGTGATGATGACCCTGGTTATCCCGTTGCGCTTGATCGCGGTCGGCCCCTGCACAAAGATGAATCTGGCAGAGATGGTTGTGGTGATGGGGACAGGGGCCACAACCACCGGCGCAGCCACAACGGCAGGTTCCAATGTAGGGACTTTGAGGGGGGAGATGGGTTGGGGAACGGGGGCAGTCGCGCGTTGGGTTGGGAGGGGAGTCGCGGGAGGTGAGGAGATGGCCGTGGTTGCCGATGGCTCGCTCGGCGTTGGCTGGCGAATGGGGGTGTTCGTGGCCAGGGAGACGACGGGAAATGTGGGGGTTACAGGCGGTTGTGGCCGGGCATATGTCCAGAAAAGGAAGCCGCTCAGGATCAGCACGGCCGAGATGAGAGCCAACCAGGGCAATATCGATCGCGAACGACGCTGTTTGTCTCCCACCAACTGCACGAGCACGAAGGTCACGTTATCGGGTGCGCCTCGTTCCAGGGCCAACGCCAGCAGTTTTTCAGCAGCTTCATCCAGGGGATAGGATTTGAGCAGGCCCGCCATCTCTTTGGCCGTGACCAGGTTGCTCAACCCGTCGGAGCACAGCAACATGATATCCCGCGGGCGGGCGGTGCGTTCGAAGAAATCGGGCTGCACCTGGGCATCCCCCCCCAACGAACGGGTGATGACGTTGCGCAAGGGATGATGTGCCGCCTGTTCTTCGGTGAGGATGCCGCTGCGGGCCTGTTCCGCCACCCAGGAATGATCTTGAGTCAATTGCGTTATGCGCCCATCCCGAAACAGGTAAGCGCGGCTATCCCCCACATTGGCGATGAGCCACCCATCATCGGGGCGATAAACCGCGGCCACCAGGGTTGTGCCCATGCCCGCCATGTCCGGGTGCGCCTCCGCCTCCTCCAGGATGATGCGGTTGGCTTGGGCGATGGCAGCTTCCAGGTTGGCTTTCGGGCTTTGCCAGGTCGATGTATAGTACTCGCGAAACAGCGTTTCGATGGCCAACTGGCTGGCCACCTCCCCCGCGGCATGCCCGCCCATGCCGTCCGCCACCGCGAACAGATGGCCGCGTTCCTGCAGATCGGCATCGGTCAAGTCCAGCTTCTTCCGCCAATCCAGGATCACACCATAGGCATCCTGGTTGTTGGCGCGAACCTGGCCGGGATGCGTCCGAGATTGAACAGAATAAAGGATGTGCATGAGCCAAAGTATATCACAAACGTTGGGGAAAACCTCGCGCTGTGGTACGATCGGACCGTTCCCGGTTTGCCCGCTGTTTTGAAAATCGTTTTAGATTTGGTAGACCGGGAAACCGGTAACCAGGAAACCGGGTGGGGGAGCGAATCGGCCCGGTTTCCTGGTTTCCTGGTTTCCTGGTTTACCGGTTTACTGGTCTACTGGTTTACCAGGTTACAAGACTACGAGGCTACGCACCTCGTCATTTTCATCGGTATCGGCGCGCGGCCGCGCAATGGGCGTGAAACGTGAGGACTTACGCATCACGCATCACGTTTTACCAGATTTTCTACCTCGATCATGCGTCCCAAACGTTCCCTTGTCTATGCCAGCGTCCTGGCGCTTCTCGGCATCCTGGCCCTGGCCTTCACCTGGCCCGTGGCCCGGCATCTCGCGTCCCGCGTGCCCGGCTCCGACACCTGGGCCTACGACGAATACACCTTCATCTGGTCCATGTGGTGGTTCAAACACGCCGCGCTGGACCTGCACAGCTCCATCTTCTTCAGTCAGAACATCTTCTATCCCCTGGGCATGGAGCTGATCCTCTATTCCTACAACCTGATGGCCGCGATCCTGGCCCTGCCCCTGGGCCTGGCCGCCAACTGGCCTTTCGCCTCAAACAGTCTGATCTTACTGAATAGCGTGTTTTCGGGATTCGGTGCCTATTTGCTGGCCTTATGGGTGTTGAAATCTGAAGATCAAAAATTGAAAATTAAGAGGCCGGTGGTCCTTCACCTGGCTGCGTTCATTGCCGCGGTCATCTACGCGTTCGCCAGCAACCGGATGATCTACCTGGCCCTGGGCCACTACAACATCCAATCCTGGGTCTTTCTCCCCTATTTCGTCCTCTATCTGTTGAAGACCATGGCCCGGCCCACGTGGCGCAACGCGGGCATGGCCGGGCTGTTCGGCGCACTGAACCTGTTGGTGGACATGCAATACGGCGTGTTCATGGCTTTCCTGGGCCTGTGTCTGCTCCTGGCCCGGCCCCTGCGCGACCAGCTCTTTGCCCGCCCCTTCCCCTGGCCGCGATGGCTGGCCCTGGTGTTCGCGGGCCTCGTGGCCATCCTCCTCACGCTCCCCTATTTCCTGGAGACGGTGCGGGCCATGCTACGGGCCGATTATCTGCTCAAAGGCTGGGGCGACGCGCTCAAGCTCTCCGCGGACCTGGCAGGCTGGTTCACGCCCACTGCGCTCCACCCCCTTTGGGGGACGGACTGGCCCGCTCGATTACGCGCGGTGCAAGAAGGCACCGCCCCCTTCAACGATGTGAACACCGTCTTCTTGGGGTTCACCACGGTGGGGCTGGCCCTCATCGGTGGGGTGTGGCTGTGGAACCGTGCACGGGGATGGGTGATAGCCGCCCTGCTCGCTGCCATCTTCACCCTGGGGCCGCTGCTGCAAATCTACGGGCGCATCGTCTATAACTTCGACGGCCTGGAGACCTCCATCCCCCTGCCCTTCATCATCCTCCACTACATCCCCTTTGTCAAAGGCAACCGCACGGCCAACCGCTGGAGCATCGTCCTGATGTTGGCGTTGGCGGTGTTGGCCGCCTGGGGCGCGTTCTGGCTCCTATCGAAGCTGCGTTCGGGAAAGGGACGCGGCTGGGGCGCATATGCACTGGTGGGGATGTTGGTCGCGGGGGTGCTCTTCGAACACGCGGCCATGCCCCTGCCCACCACCGACGCCCGCATTCCCCCCGCGGTGCAACAACTCGCCACCCTGCCCGAGGGCGCGGTGTGGCAGATCCCCATGGGCTGGCGCAACAGCTTCGGCGTGCTGGGGGTGGAACGCACCCAGGCCCAATTCTGGATGACCGCGCACGAAAAGCCCATCATCTCGGGCAATACCTCCCGCAATCCCCCCATCAAATTCGACTACTTCGCCCGCCTGCCTCTGGTCGCGGCCATCGCCAGCGTGCAAGCCGGGCACGACCCGGCCCCCGAGGTCCTGAACGCGGCCCGCGCCCAGGCCCATGAGGTCATCACCCTGTGGGGCGTGCGCTACCTCATGCTCATGCCCCCCGTGCCCGGCCGCCTGCCCTACGCGGATACCTGGCAGGCCAGCCAACAGCTCGCACTGGACCTCATCCCCCACACGCCCGAACCCATCCTCGACGACGGCCGCATCCGCATCTACGGCGTGGAGCCGGGCGCGCCCTTGCCCCTGCGGGTGGATTTCGGCGCCCGGAACACCGACCTGTGGCGGGCCGAAGGCTGGGACCGGGATGAGCCCGATGTGGGAGGCGCGGACGGCATCTGGGCCACAGGCAAACGCGCGCATCTCCTCTTCCGCAGCGAGGACGCAGCCCCGCGCACCTTGCGTTTCCGCGCCCACGCCTTCACCTGCCCCGGCCAGGTGGATCAGTACGCAACGCTGAGCCTCAACGGGCAGAACCTCGACCTCCTCTATTTCTTCCCCGAATGGGAAATATACGAACTTGCCATCACCCCACAACCCGGCATCAACCACCTGTGGTTCGAATTCGAGCGTTTGGAGCGCCCGCGCGATTGCCTGAACCAGGCCATCATCGGCAAAACGGGCGTGCAAAGCCCGGTGAACATCGCGGTACACGCCTTCGATCAGGCTTTCATCACCCTCACCGACGCGGAAGGGAACATCACCGACGCCTCCTTTGGCCGACGGGGTTACAACGTCACGTTGCTAGATGAAAAGACGGGCGAGGTGCTGGATAAACAAGGGTTTGATACCGTGGCCAACGAGTACGAAGTCCAACGGCTGGTCACCTACCTGAACCAGCTTCCGGCTGGCCGCATCGTCATCCTGGCGACGCGTGAAGGCGCGGGCGACTTCGTCACGCCCGACCTGGTGGCTGCCCTCCAACGCCTGGGCTCGGCCATCACCTCACCCGACCAGGTCGCGGGTAAAGCCCACGCGCTGGTGGGCATCGTGGCCGCGGGGCCGGGTACGGCCGCGGAAACCCTCGCCACGCCCGACGCGTATCTCGAAATCTCGGGCGACTTCCGTCCCCTCGCCGCCGCGTTCGATTTCTTCGAAATCAAATGAAAAATGAAACATGAAAAAACAGGAGAAGTCGTCAGCCGATATCGTGCAAAGAACATCAGACTACGCTTTACGGATCATCAAACTTTATCGGTACATTCAAAAAGACGACGTCGGTCGCGTGATCGGCAAGCAGCTACTGCGATCGGGAACCTCGGTGGGAGCCAATGTCCATGAAGCTCAGGGTGCACAAAGCAGAGCCGATTTCATTGCGAAGATATCCATTGCCCATAAAGAGATTCTGGAAACTGCTTATTGGCTGCATTTGTTGACGGAAGCAAACATCGTCCCTTCGGACCGCATGGCGGATCTGCAAAACGAAACGCAGCAGATTCGAAAAATCCTTGCCTCCATCTTACTTACCACCAAACAAAATTGCCCTTAACACCCACCATCCTTCATCCTTCATTCTTAACTCTTCACTCTTCACTCTTCACTCCTCATGCGTTTCATTCACGCGTTCCTCCTCGCGCTTGCCGCCTTCGTCGCCTACGCGCTCACGGCCGCGCCCGATGTACTCTACGGCGACGCGGGAGAATTCCAGTTCACCCTGCCCCTGGCGGGCGTAAGCCATCCCACGGGTTACCCTTTGTTCCATCTCCTCGGCTGGGGGTGGGAGCGCTTTTTCCAAAGCAATCCGGCATGGGGAGCCAACCTGTTCAGTGCGCTGTGGGGCGGTGTGGCCGTGGCCGCGTTCTTTTTGTTCGCGGTCGAGGCCCTGGAACGCCTGCTGGCCCGGCTGAAATGGGCTTCGGGCGGGGGCTGGCTGGCCGCGCTGGCAACCTTCGTCTTCGCGGTGAACCCCACCCTGTGGGCCCAGGCCACCCAGGCCGAGGTTTACACCATGCACGCGGCATTCGTGGCCGCGATCCTGGGCGCGACCCTGGCGGTGGGGCGCAGCCGGGACGCCTGGCCCCTTTGGCCCCTGGCCCTGCTCCTGGGCCTGGGTCTGGCCCATCATCTCACGACCTTCTTCCTGATCCCAGGCGTGATCCTCTTCCTCCTGCTCACCCGGCCCGACCGCCTTGGGCTCAAAGGCGTGTTCAAAGCTTCCCCCTGGTTCCTGGCCCCCCTCCTGCTCTATCTCTACATCCCCCTGCGGGCGCCCGCCAGCCCCTGGCTCTATCCCCAACTCACGCCCGACTACGCCCTGCAGCTTTTCGAAAACACCCTGGCTGGCAACCTGCGCTTCATCCTGGGCATCGGCTTTTCCTCGGCTCTGGGTGCAATGCCCCTGGCCGACGCCCTGGCCCTGGCCGGACGCCTCTACCTCGCCCACTTCACCTGGGTCGGGCTGGGCTTCATCGCCCTGGGCCTGCTGGCCCTCATCCTGGAAGGGGAATGGCCCCTGCTCCTCCTGACCGGGGTCAGCTTCCTGTTTCTGCAGGTTTTCAACCTGTTCTACGGCATCGGCGATATCCACACCTATTACCTTCCCCTCTATCTCATCGCTACCGGGTGGCTGGGGATGGGCCTGGCGTATGGGGTGGAGTGGTTGACCCGGGTCACCGCTCCCAACTGGCGGCGATATTGGCTGGCACTCCCCGCGCTCATCCTCCTCCTACCCGCGACCCTGTTCCCCACCTGGCGGCCCCAGTTCGACCGCAGCGGGGATCGAGTCGCGCGCATCCGGTGGGAAGCCATCCTCGCCCAACCCCTGCCCGAAAACGCGTTGCTCATTTCCAACGACCGGGATGAGATGGTCCCCCTGATCTACTTCCAGCAGATGGAGCATCGGGCCGGTGGCATGCTGGGATTATTCCCCCTCATCGCGGCCACGCCCGACTGGGAGAACCTGAACATGACGCTGAAAAGCGCGCTGGCCACCGGCCGCCCCGTCTATCTCATCAAGCCCATGCCCGGGGTGGAGGTGCTGTATAAGCTCGAACCCGCGGGTGGGGATGTTTTCCAGGTGGTCGGGCCGCAGCCCCCGCCACCCAACAGCTTCGAGGCGCCCTACACGCCCGACCTGCGCTGGCTGGGTGTGGCCTGGTCGGGCGAGGCCCAGGCCGGAGAAACCCTGAGCATCACCCTGTATTGGCGCGCGGTGCAGCAGCCTCAGGCCCTCTGGCACAGCTTCCTGCATGTGGTGGACGCGACGGGCGAGAAGGTGGCCCAGGCCGATGACCATCGTCCGGGCGGAGATTATCTCCCTTCCCCCCTGTGGCGCCCGGGTGATGTGATCGCGGACCGCTTCCAGCTCCCCCTGCCTGCGGACCTACCCCCGGGCGAATACACCTTACTGGCGGGCTTCTACGACCCGGCCACGGGCCAACGCATCGCCGATCCCTTGCCTGTTGGCAAGATCATCCTGCCGTAACTGGGTTTCAACCCGGGGAAGAGGTCATTCCAGCAGAAAAACAGGGGATCCTATGACGTGCTTTCGTCTGCCTGACCACGCGTCCAGGCTTCCAAAACAAGCTGGACGGTGTTCATAAGCCAATGGGCGATGACCACAACCAGCAAGCTTTCCCGCCACAGAAACACCACACTCAGAACCAGACTGACCAGGATCACGCCTACGACGCCCCACTCCCCTTGGGGCATGTGCAGCAGGCCAAAGATAACCGAGACGCCGATGACAAAGGCAACGATGTTCACATGGGGGGCGAACGCGCCCAGCAGCAGGGAGCGGAAGTAGAGCTCCTCCATGAGGGCCACGGGCAGCAGGGCCAGGATCACCCAGGGCCACTGGCCCGGATGTCGGGGCCGAATGCTCTTGACAACGATATCGGAATACCATTCGGGATGATGGGTTTCAATCCAGCGCGAGGGATAATAGAGCAACAGGGGGAGGATCACGCCCAGCCCGATGCCGATGAAGATATCGCCCAGGGGATCGAGGGGCTGCCAGCCCAATGTGTGGAAATCTTCCCCGCTGAGGAAGCCCAATCCCACCCCCAGGGCGATGAACACGAATCGGGCGATGTTTTCGGGGAGGGAAAGGAGCAGGTTCTCCTCGGGCGTCCAAACTTGCAACGCCTGATTGGTGCGATAAGTCGCATAGGCGATGAAGGTCAGGATCACGAGCAGGCCGAAGACAAAAAGGACGGACATCTTATTTCACCCAAGTCCAGAGCAGAATCGAGGCGAAGAAGGCCAATGCGCTGCCGAACAGAAAAGGCGCGGCCGGCCCGAAGCCCGACCACGGTCCTATCCCCTGCCAGAGCACGCCCGCGATCACGCTGGCGGGAAGCACGGTCAACCCTACGGCGGCATGATACGCGCCATAGGCCGCGCCACGGCGATCCGCGGGCACAAAATCGGCCACCAGGGCCTTGGCCACGCCCTCGGTCATCGCGTAATAGACCCCATACAGGCCATAGAGCAGCCAGAAATGCCAGGGCTTCCCGGCCCAGGCGAACCCGAGATAGACCAGGGCATAGAGCAGCCAGCCGCCGATGACCACCTGGCGCCGATCGATTTTGTCGGAAAGCGCGCCCGCGGGGGTGGCCAGCAGGGAATAAACGAGATTGAACCCCGCGATCATTGCCAAAACCATGATGACCGAAACCCCCGCGCGCTGGGCCCGCAGCACCAGAAACGCGTCCGTGCTGTTGCCCAATGTGAACAGGACGATAACCACAAGCAAACGGCGGAAGGGGCGCCCCAGGTTGTGCAGAGTCAGCCGCGGGGGAGCCGTTTCCTTCGCCCGGGGCTTGGTGACCTCGCGCACCCCCAAGGCCACCACGACAACCGCCAGGGTCGCCGGAATCAACGCCCATGCCACCACCGTGCGGAAGGCCTCCTGGCTCAGCGCAAGCTGCCCCAACTGGGTACGCCACACCACCAGCATGGCCAGCAGCAACCCCACGAACGCGCCGCCCGTATCCGCGGCCCGGTGCAGCCCAAAAGCAATGCCCCGATGTTCAGGCCCGATAGAATCCGCGATGAGTGCATCGCGAGGCGCGGTGCGCACCCCCTTGCCCAGCCGGTCGAGGAAGCGATAAAGCAGTACCACGGGCCAGCTTCGGGCCACGAGCAACAGGGGCATGGCCAGCGCGGCCACGCCATACCCGGCTACGGTCAGCTCCTTTCGCCGCCCCAGCTTATCGGAGAACCAACCCGAATAGAGCTTCATCACGCTGGCCGTGGTCTCGGAAACGCCCTCGATCAACCCGATGATCCCGGTGCGAATCCCCAGCACATTGGCCAGGAACAGCGGCACAAGATGGACCAGCATCTCACTGGCCACATCGCGCAGGAAGCTGGTCAATGAAAGCACCCAGATGTTGCGGGGGATCCGCTGTTGCCGAGGCATGGTGGGTTACTCGAAAGGCCCGACTTCGGGCTTGAGGGGGAGTTCGCGGGCCGGGGAGCGGAACATGGCCTTGAGCTGGTCCACCGCGTCGGGTTCGGCCAGGGCCAAGACCAAATCGCCAGGCTGGAGCACGTCATCACCGTGGATGAGGTGGTGCTCGTTGTTATGGAAGATGGTGGTGAGCAGGACGCCCTCGGGTAAATCCAGTTCCTTCACCTTTTTGCCCGCGACGGGCGCGCCCGGTTCCACCTTGAGCTCCAAAAACTCGGCCCCACCGCTGCGGCTGGCCCGGAGGTTGGTAGAGCGTTCCGCCAGGATCTCACGACGCAGGATACCTCGCTGGTAGGCGCGGGTGATGTCGGAACGTCGGATCGCGCCCACCAACCGCGTCGTATCCGCGCGGTCCACCACGGGCATGCGGCCGATATCGCGCACGGCCATCCGCTGCAGCGCGTCGCCAATGGTTTCATCGGGATAAGTCACCACCAGTGAGCGGGTCATGATATCTTTCACCCTCAGGTCCTGGCAATGCGCTATCTCGTTCAAGCAGCGCTCCAGATCCTGCAGGGTAACAATCCCCACCAGACGATCGTGGTCATCCAGCACCATGGCTCCGTGGTGATGGGTAGCGAGGAAATACTGCTCCAACTCGCGAATCGACATGTTTTCGTGAACGGTAGGCGGGTTTTTGGTCATCACTTCGCTGACCAACACGCCGTCCAACACATCCACATCCCGCCCGAAGCGCAAACGCAATCCCCGGCGGGCCAGCTTCAGGGTGTAGATGGATTCGGGATGGAGGCGATGCGCAACCACCAGGGAGAAAATGGTCACCGCCATGAGGGGGAGGATGACCTTGTAGTCGTTGCTCATCTCGAAGGCGATGAGGATCGCGGTGAGGGGGGCCCGTGCCGCGCCCACAAACACGCCCGCCATGCCCGCCAATGCATACGCGCCCGGGTTGAGGCCGATGGTTGGGAAGAGTATGTCGATCCCCAGGCCAAAAAGCCCGCCCAACATCGCGCCCATGAACAACGCGGGCGCGAACACACCGCCCGAATTCCCCGATCCCAGGGTGAGGGAGGTGGCCACGAGTTTAAGGAAAAGCAGGGAGATCAGCAGAAGCCAGGGCAGGGGGCCAGTCAGCGCAGCTTCGATGGTCTCGAATCCCGAGCCGAAGATGTGGGGCAGATTGCGAATGATCGGCAATCCGAAACGGGCAAGCTCGGGATCGATGCCCGCCTTGACCAAAGCGGGGGGATACAAAAAGCCAATCAGCCCCAGCAACAACGCGCCCACCGCGGGCCGCAGCCACATGGGCGCTTGCCTCCAGTTATCGAAGATATCCTCGGCACCATAAAGGGTTTTGATGAAAACGACGCCCATGACCCCAGTCAACAGCCCCAACACCACGTAGAAGAGGATTTCCCAGGGGCTGTTCATGGCATAGGTAGGGATGGCGAACGCGGGATCCGCGCCCAGAAAGGCCTGGCTGACCACGGCCGCGGTGACTGCCGAAATGACCACGTTGCTGATCACCCCGATGGTGAGATCGCCCATGAGCACTTCGATGGCAAAGGCGACCCCCGCGATGGGCGCGTTGAAGGTGGCCGCAATGCCCGCGGCCGCGCCGCACGCCACCAGGTTGGCGATACGCCGGTTAGACATCCGGAAAAGCTGTCCCACGGTCGAGCCGAAGGTGGACCCCACCTGGACGATGGGGCCCTCCCGCCCGGCAGAACCCCCCGTGCCAATACACACGGACGATGCCGCGATCTTCGCCACGGCCACCCGCGGACGGATGCGCCCGCCATGCAGCACCAGCGCCTGCATCACCTCGGGCACACCATGCCCCTTGGCTTCCCTGGCAAAAAAAGCAATGATGGGACCACTGATCAAACTGCCGATAACCGGAATCAGAACGATCCACCATCGTCCCCAATCCACGACGGAAGGGATACTCCCAAACGAAAATTGCGTAATCCAATCAATCAATTTGATGAAAAGCACGGCTGCAAAGCCTGTCACCAGACCGATGACGATGGAAAGGATCAGCAGCAGCGTACTTTCCGAGGGTTGAAAACGATCCAGCAGCAAAGCGAAGCGTCGCGACCAGTGTCGCATGGCTGGATGGGTGGTGAGGGTGGTCAAAAGAAACGCCTCCTGTTATGAAATTAGAGTTGGTAGACCGGGAGACCGGTAGACCCGTAGACCGGGTGGAGGAGCGAATCGGCCCGGTTTCCCTGGTTTCCTGGTTTCCAGGTGTACCGGGTTACCGCCCACGATTTTCGTCCGTATCGGCGCTGGCAAGCCAGCCGTTGGACTGCTATGAAAATAGATTTGGTAGGCCGGGAAACCGGTAGAC
>DRQW01000050.1 GCA_011371305.1 Anaerolineae bacterium
CCACCCCGCCTCAGGTGGCTGACCCCAACAACGATGACAACAGCGATTCCAACATCGAAACCGACCTGGGGGGCGGTGTCTGGCGCAGCGGTATCATCAACCTGGCCCCCGGCACCGAGCCCACGGGCGAAGTCTTCGCGGATGGCAGCCCCGACCAGGATGGCAACCCGGATGAAGACGGCAACATGACCCTGGACTTCGGGTTCATCCGCCCCGTTTCCCTGGGTAGCCTTGTCTGGCACGACATCAACGGCAACGGCCTCCAGGACGTGGATGAACCCCCCATCGAGGGCGCGGTCGTCAGCCTGGTGGACGCGGCGGGTAATCCCGTGAACGATGTGGATGGCAACCCCGTGGCCGATATTACCACCGGCCCGGACGGCCTTTACACCTTCGCCAATCTTGTTCCGGGTGATTACAAGGTGCAGGTCACGCCACCCACGGGATTCTCTCCCACCCCCATCCAACAGCCCGATCCCAATACCGACGACAACACCGATTCGAACATCGCGGGTGAACCCAGCCCGGGCGTGTATGAGAGCGGTGTGGTGACCTTGATCCCGGGCCAGGAACCCACGGGCGAGGTCTTCGCGGATGGCAGCCCCGACCAGGATGGCAACCCGGATGAAGACGGCAACATGACCGTGGACTTCGGCTTTGTACAGCCTGTCTCCCTGGGCAGCCTGGTTTGGTCCGACCTGAACGGCAATGGTATCCAGGATGATGGCGAACCCGGTATCGAGAACGCCACCGTCACCCTGCTGGATAGCGGGGGCAATCCCGCGAACGATATCGATGGCAACCCCGTGGCCGATATTACCACCGGCCCGGATGGGGTCTATCACTTCACCAATCTGGCCCCAGGTGATTACATCGTCCAGGTCACCCCGCCCGCGGGCCTGGTCCCGACTTCGCCCCAGGTGGCTGACCCCAACACCGACGATAATACCGATTCCAACATCGCCAGCGAACCGAGCCCGGGCGTGTACCGCAGCGGCGTGGTCACCCTGGCCAATGGCCTGGAACCTGTGAATGAGCTTTTCGCGGACGGCAGCCCCGACCAGGATGGCAACCCCGATCCCGACGGCAACATGACCGTGGACTTCGGCTTCATCGAGCCGGTCTCGGTGGGAAGCCTGGTGTGGCTGGACCTGAACGTGAACGGCTTGCAGGATGTGGATGAACCGCCCATTGAAGGCGCAGTCGTGAAGCTGCTGGACAGCTTGGGGGATCCCGCGACCGACATCAACGGCGACCCCGTGGCCGATGTCACCACCGGCCCGGATGGGGTCTATCACTTCACCAACCTGGCGCCCGGCGATTACATCGTTCAGGTGACACCGCCATCCGGTTACCTCCCCACTCCGCCCCAGCAGCCCGACCCCAACACCGACGATAACACCGATTCCAACATCGCCAGCGAACCGAGCCCAGGCGTGTACCACAGCGGTGTGGTCAGTCTGGCGGTGGGGGATGAGCCTGTGGGCGAGGTCTTTGCCGATGGCAGCCCCGATCAGGACGGCAATCCCGATGCCAATGGCAACATGACCGTGGACTTCGGTTTTATCCGGCCCGTGTCGCTGGGGAGTTTCGTCTGGGTCGATGCCAACGGAAACGGTGTGCAGGATGCGGGTGAGCCCGGCATCGAGAACGCGGTCGTCCGCTTGCTGGATGTGGGCGGCAACCCGGTCAATGACGTCGATGGTAATCCCGTGGCCGACATCACCACCGGCCCGGATGGCGTCTATCACTTCGTCAACCTGCTGCCGGGCGATTACATCGTCCAGGTGACACCGCCCGCGGGCTGGCGTCCTACCTCGCCACAGGAAGCCGATCCCAATACCAACGACAATACCGACTCCAACATCGGGGATGAAGTTTCGCCCGGTGTATTCCAGAGCAATCCCATCACCCTGGTGCCTGGCACAGAACCCGTAGATGAACAATTCGCGGACGGCAGCCCCGACCAGGATGGTAATCTGGACGAGGACGGCAACATGACCCTGGACTTCGGCTTCGTGAAGCCGGTCTCCTTGGGCAGCCTGGTCTGGTTTGATGCTGACGCGGATGGCGTCCAGGATGTCGGGGAATCCCCCATCGAAGGCGCGGTGCTCAGCCTGTACTACAGCGATGGCACCCCCGCCAACGATATCGACGGGACCCCTGTGGCCGACATCACCACGGCTGCGGATGGCATCTACCACTTCACCAATCTCGCACCCGGCGGTTACATCGTCCATGTGACCCCGCCCGCGGGTTACGGTCCCACACCCGTCCAGCAACCGGATCCCAACACCGACGATAACACCGACTCCAACATCGCCAGCGAGCCCAGCCCCGGCATCTTCGCCAGCGACATCGTCACCCTGACCGTGGGCGGCGAGCCCACCGGCGAGGTCTTCGCGGATGGCAGCGCCGACCAGGACGGCAATCCCGACGAAGACGGTAACATGACCGTGGACTTCGGCTTCGTCGAGGTGGTCTCCTTGGGTAGCCTCGTCTGGCAGGATGACAACAACAACGGCATCCAGGACGTGGGTGAGCCCGCGATCCAGGGCGCGACTGTCACCCTCCTCGATAGCGCGGGCAATCCCGTCACCACCGATGCTTCGGGTAACCCCGTGGCACCGGTGACTACCGGCACGGATGGTCTCTACCACTTCACCAATCTGCCGCCCGGTGATTACATCGTCCAGGTGGAACCGCCTGCGGGGTACGAGCCCAGCGCGGTCCAGCAACCGGATCCCAACACCGACGACAACACCGATTCCAACATCGCCAACGAGCCCAGCCCAGGCCAATATCACAGCGGCGTCGTCACTCTGACCGTGGGCGGCGAGCCCACCAACGAACAATTTGCCGATGGCAGCCCCGATCAGGATGGTAACCGGGATGATTCCGGCAACATGACCGTGGACTTCGGCTTTGTGCCCACGGCCAGCCTGGGCAGCCTGGGCGACCTGGTGTGGTGGGATATCGACCACGACGGCATCCAGGACCCCAACGAACCGGGTATCGAAGGCGTCAGCATCACCCTTACCGATGGCATCACGGTGAATACCACCACCGACGCCAACGGCATCTACACCTTCACCAACCTGGTGGCCGACGATTATACCATCACCATCGATGCCAGCAACTTCCAACCCGGCGGCCCGCTGGAGGGGTGGAACGCCAGCCCTGCCAAGGTCGGCGGTGATGACACCATCGATTCCGATGGTGATGAAGTCACCCACGACGTCACGGTGACCCTGGCCGCGGGTGAGGATAATCCCAACATCGACTTCGGCTTCTACCCCACCTCGGGCTACACCCTGACCAAGACGCTGAACACCACTGGCGCCATTCGGGTGGGTGATGTCATCAGCTTCACCATTACCATCACGAACACGGGCAACACCTGGTTGGTGGAACTGCCCCTGCGTGATACCTACGACACGACCTACCTCAGCTATGGCGGCAATGGCAACTATGCAGATCCGCCCTCCGATGATAACAACGACGACGGGCAGATCGACTGGACCGATCTCACCGACCAGGTGGGCGATCTGGCTCCGGGCAACGTGGCCATCGTCACGGTCTGGTTCACGACCCTGGCCGATACCAGCGGCGAGCCCGGCGGTGTGACTATGAATACGGCCACGGCCCACAACGTCGTAGCCGATCCCGATGGTCCCAGCGGCCCATTACCGCCCGATGAATCCCTCGACGACCTGCAAGGCCCCACCAGCAGCGACCGCCCTGTCGAGATTCTCCAGCCCACCGGGCTCTTTGTGACCGACTTCTCGGCCCAAGTGGCCGGTCCGGATGTCACCCTGAGATGGGAGACGGTCAGCGAGCTGAACATCGCGGGCTTCCAGGTCCTGCGTCGCCGGATCACCAGCGACGCGTTCGAGCCCGTGGGTGAGTTCGTCACGGCCCAATGGTCGGGCATGGACCAGGGCGGGGTCTATACCCTGACCGATGCCAACCTGGCTGTGGGGCGGTACGTCTATCTCCTCCAGGTGGTCACCCTGGACGGGCGCACGGTGAATGAGGAAAGCATCCAGGTCACGGTGCGCAGCAGGGTGATCTCCATGCGGTGATGCGCTGGTTGAGATGGCGTTCTCGTTCTGACTTCGGGCTTTCTTTCCACCCCTCTCCGGTTTGTGTCTTCCACGGGCCGGAGGGGGTGTGGATTCTCTATCGGTGACAGTGTCTTGATCGCGTTCAAGCGAGTTGCTCTCAGTCTGGCTTTGCTCCTGATTCTGCTTGGTTTGGGAATTGGGTGGGTTGTGGTTCCTGCCTTCGGGCAAGGAAATCACGCGCCACGCGGCCCCGAACAGGCTGCCAACGTGGCGTGGACGCCGCCATCGCCCGCCTGGCGCGTGGCCGTGAGCGGCGATGGCCTCTATCAGCTCACCTACGCCGACCTCCAGGCCGCGGGCTTGCCGGTGGATGCATTGAACCCCCGCACATTGCGCATGTTCTACCAGGCCGCGGAGATCCCCATCCAGGTGGAAGGGGAGACGGATGGCCGGTTCGATCCAGACGATGTCGTGTTGTTCTATGGTCGGTCGCAAGATGCCCTCTATGAGGATGGGCTGATCCCTACCAACCGCTACACGGGAACCAGCATCTACTGGCTGACCTATGGTGGACTCGATGGCCTGCGCATGACCGAGCGCCCCCAGGTCCAGGGCGGCCCGGATGCCCTGGTGTTTTCCCACACGGTGCATCTAGAAATGAACCGTTGGTATCAGTCGGCCTATCCTTTCCATGATGGGGTGGATCACTGGTATTGGGAAGTGATCCGCGCACAGGGCGCAGACCAGGCCGGGGCGAGGGATTACACATTCGATGCCCGTAACCTGCCCGGCGGCGACTACACCGCCACCCTGACCGTCAGCCTGCTGGGTTACTACGATGGCCCCCACCACCTGCGGCTCTACGTCAACGATACGCTCGTTCACGACGATCCCGGTCCGTGGGAAGGCTACGCAAACTACACCGCCACGACCACCTTTTCCCAATCCCTTCTGCTGGAAGGAGCCAACACCATCCGGGTGGAGCTGGTCAACGACACCGGCAAAGCCTACGATCAGGCCTACGTGGACTGGCTCGAAGTGAGCTACGCGGATAGTTTCGTGGCCGAGGAGGAACGGCTGGCCTTCCGCGCGGCTGAATCAGGCGTGCAGACCTTTCGGGTGGGCGGGTTCAGCGACAGCGCCATCGCCCTCTATGATATCAGTGATTTCCGGACGCCTCAGCGCATCACGGGTGCAGCCATCTCGGGGGCGGGGCCATACACCCTCACCTTCGGGGATGACGCGGGGGACGGAAGCCGCTATCTGGCTCTGACCCCCGCGGGTAGGCTCACGCCCGACCACATCGAACCGGTCATACCTCTGACATCCCCCTATACCCCCGCGGACTTGCTGGATACGGCCAACCGCGCCGATTACATCCTCATCACCCACGCGAATTTCTGGGACGAGGCCCGACGCCTGGCCGACTATCGGGCCGCGGAATTCACCGTGGCCCTGGTGGATGTGCAGGCCATCTACGACCAGTTCAACGGCGGGATGATGTCGGCCGAGGCTATTCGCGACTTTCTGGCCTATGCATATGCCCACTGGGCGCCCCCAGCACCCCAATTCGTGGCTTTGTTGGGCGATGGCACTTACGACATGCGGGGATATGGCAACACCTCTTCTACCTTCATTCCACCCTACCTGGCCCTGGTGGACCCATCCATGGGAGAGACGGCCGCGGAGAATCGTTTCGTCACCATCGCTGGAAACGATCCTCTGCCCGACATGGCCCTGGGCCGACTGCCCGCGAACACGCCCGACGAGGCTCGGGCCATGGTGGACAAGATCATCGCCTACGAGACCGGCTGCTCCTGCGGCAATTGGAGCTATCAGACCATCTTCGTCTCCGATAACTTGGAAGGCGGAGGCGGGAATTTCTATGCATTTTCCGACCGGGTGGCCGACGGCTACGACGATCCTCCCACGAACACTGTCAAATACGTGCCCGAAGCGTACACGATCCAAAAGATCTACATGGGGCAGACCTGCGACGTGGACAATCCCGCCATCGCCGACCAATGCCCGGCTCAGCTCGCAGCCAGCCTGAACATGACGGGCGCGCTTTTCGTTAGCTACGTCGGTCATGCCACCAAGACCTATTGGGCCAAAGAGCATCTCTGGGACCAGGCCGACGTGTATGATCTGGACAACGGCCCCTGCCTGCCCATCATGTTGGGCATGACCTGTTACGAGGGCTTCTTCCAAGATCCCATGCAAGATGCGCTGGGCGAATATCAGGTGCGTTTGCCCGAACGCGGGGCCATAGCAAGCTGGTCTTCATCGGGTGTGGGACTGGCCACCGGGCATGATGTGTTGGAAAAAGGGCTGATGAAAGCCCTGTTCCACGAGGATATCACCCGACTTGGTCCCGCCACCGTGTACGCGAAGGCGTACCTTTGGCGGGAAACGGGAGACACCTATCTCGACCTGATCGAAACATATGCATTGTTCGGGGATCCCGCGTTGGAGCCGAAGACGGATGCGGTTTGTCAGCAAACGCCCACCGCGGTCACCTTCACCCATCTCCAGGCAACGCCCGTAGCCGCCGCGGTGCGGCTCATGTGGCGCACCGCGGATGAACAAGGCGTCCTGGCTTTCGACATCATGCGTCGCGAAGTGGGCGCAGCGATCCCCTACCAGTCGATCAACGCCCTGCCCATCTTCGCCCGGGGCGAACCGGGCCTTTATCAGCGCTTTGACCGGAACGTGGAGCCGGGCATGTCCTACGAATACTGGCTTCGCGTGCGTCATCTCGACGGGCGTGAGACGTGGCAGCCCCTGGGCGTGGCCGCGCCCCTTGGAGCAGGAGCAGACCGGTAGATTGGAACACAAGGAAACCGGGAGACCGGTAAACCGGTAGACCGGTAGACCGGAGAAACCGGGAAAGATGCGGCCAGCCTCCTCGGTTTCCTGGTTCGCTCATATGGAAAAGGCGACAGCGAAACGTCATTCCGAGAGAGCGCAGCGACCGAGGAATCTAGCGAAGCGCAAAACCCACAACCTCGCTCGCTTCGCTCGCTAGATGCTTCGCTCCCTCCGGTCGCTCAGCGTGACGTAATTCAAGTGTTGTGAATTCCAATATGAGCGTCCTGGTTTACGGGTTTTTCGGTCTATTGATTATCCCGCTTTCCTGGCCTATTCCTCTCCTTCCATGCCAATTCATCTTCCCACCATTCCCTCTTCTTCCCCCCATGAAAAAACACTACTTCCTCCCAATCCTGATTCTGATCCTCATCCTGACCTCCCCTCCCTCAGCCCACGCCGAGGGAAATCCGCCTGCGGTCCAGGTTCTGCGCAGCGATGCCACGGGCCTGACCTTGCGCCTCACCCTGAACGATGTCGCGCTCCAACCCGAGCAGGTGGATGGCGTCGCCTGCCAGCGCCTCGTCGTCGGGGGTGAGCCCGCGGCCATGCGCCCGGTGCTGCTGGGCGCGCCGCCTGGCGCTCGCATCTCGGCCACCCTGCGCCCACTGACCACCCAACGCCTGACCCTGTCCCAGCCTCTGTGCAGCGACCTCGCGTCCGGTATCGCCGCGGCCGAGGAGGGGGTTCGGGTCGTGGAGATGGGTTGGATGCGCTCTCAGCGTATCGTGCGGTTGGAGCTGCCCCTGGTGCAACGAGATCGGGCCACAGGTGAGGCCCTGATTGCTACTGGGATGGAGGTGGAAGTGCAGTTCGAGGGTGGGCCATCGGGCGAGACTGTGACCGAGCCTGAATCCTTCGAGGCTCTGTTCCGCCAGCTTCTGGTGAACTATGATCAGGCCCGAACCTTCCGTCAGGCCGACGTCAATCCATCTAGTATCGGGAGGGCATGGACGCCTCCCACGCCCTCCTGGCGAGTGCTGGTGCGGGAAACGGGCATCTATGAACTCACTTATCAGGACCTCCGCGACGCGGGCTTGCCCGTGGATACACTGGACCCACGCACCCTCAAATTGTTCAATTTCGGAAAAGAAGTCGCCATAACCGTAACTGGAGAGGCCGATTCCCGTCTTGATCCTACAGACAAGCTGATTTTCTTTGGGCGGGGCATTGATACCCGCTACACCGATGTGAATGTCTACTGGCTGACCTTTGGTCGCGGCAATGGTTTGCGCATGGAGGAAGTGCGCAGCTCAGCCGGAGCCGCCGAGGCCGGTTATTACATCAAGACCTTGCGGTCGGAAGAGAATTTGGCTTATGTGTCCAGCCTGCCCATGACCGAAGGGCATGATCACTGGTTTGGGCGACGGATTACGGTTGGCGGCCACGGTAACAGCGCCTATCGTGATTATGCCTTTCAGGTCACCGAACCTGCCTCGGCGCCCAAGGACCCCACACTGACCCTGGTCCTGGGCGGCAACATGAACGCCGAGCACCACCTGCGGGTGTATGTGAATGGCACGTTCATCGGTGAAGACATCTGGCATGGCCGGACCCTTTATTCCAGGAGCTTTTCGTTTTCCCGGCAGTACCTCCGCACCGGCAACAATGTGGTGCGGGTGGAGTTTGTCAACGACGCGGCCGGACAAACCGCGGACCAGGTCTATGTGGATTGGTTGGAACTGGCCTATGCGCGACGTCTGGTGGCCGAAGATGACCGCCTTGGCTTTGAAAAGCACGACAACGGGCCCCGCACTTTCCAAATCGAAGGCTTTTCCTCCTCCCGGTTGGAATTGTATGACGTCACCGAAGGCGATCGGGTGCAGCGGATCGTCGGATGGCAGGCGGTGAACACGGGGAGCGGAGGTTATCGATTGGCATTTGGCGATGATCGTCCTGGCCGCCGCTATTGGGCCCAAACCGAGGCCCGGCGCCTGAGACCCCTGGCCATTCAGCGCAAAGAGGCATGGAAAACCCCGCTTGCTTCTCCCGATAACCGCGCTGACTATATCGTCATCTTCCATCCCGATTTCGGGGATGCCCTCAAGCCCCTATTGGCCCATCGGGCGAGCCAGGGCTACCGCGTGATGGCCGTCAGCACCCAGGATGTGTATGACGAATTTGGTTACGGGATGATGTCGGCCGAGGCCATCCGCGATTTCCTGGCCTTCGCCTACGCCTATTGGCAGCGTCCGGCTCCCAGCTTCGTCCTGCTGGTGGGGGATGGCACCTATGACATGCGCCACTACCTGAACACCAGCGCGGACACTTACCTCCCGCCCTTTCTGGCCATGGTGGACCCAACCCTGGGTGAGACCGCGACCGACAACCGCTTCGTGGCCGTGGCCGGGAATGACATCCTCCCCGACATGCATGTGGGCCGTCTGCCCGCCAATTCGCCAGCCGAAACCTCGGCCATGGTGGCCAAGATCCTGACCTATGAACGCACCTCTCCCGACGCGGCCTGGACGAAAAACATCCTCTTCGTCACCGATAATCTCGAAGGTGGCGGCGGGAATTTCTACGAACTTTCCGATGCCATCGCGGATGGTTACGTGGACCCATCGGCCAACACCACCAAACTCATCCCGGACGCTTACCAACGCATCAAGCTTTATCTGGACCAAACCTGCAACTCGGGCCCGGATTGCCGCAACAAGATGACCGCGGCCCTCAACAGCCAGGGCGCCATGTTCGTCAGCTACATCGGTCATGGCACCAAGACCTTTTGGGCCCGGGAGAAAATCTGGGATGTGACTGCCGCGTCTCAGATGGCCAACGGCACCAAATACCCTATTATGCTGCCCATGACCTGTAACGAAGGCTACTTCCACGAAGCGGCCCGCAACGCGCAATCCACCAGCGAGGCCGCGGTCCGCCTGCCCGGGAATGGCGCGGTGGCCAGTTGGGCTCCCACAGGCTATGGGCTCAGCGTCGGGCACGATTATCTCGAGCGCGGTTTCTTTCTTTCGGTATTTCACGGCTTTGGTTGGCGCATAGGCTCGGCAACCACCGCAGGCAAGCTCTATCTGGCCGCGAATGCACCATCCGATAGCTATTTCGATCTCATTGATACATTCCTGTTAATGGGGGATCCGGCCTTGCGGATGCCACTGGCCTCGGCCGCGTATCCCCAACAAATGTATCTTCCCATTGTCATTAAGGAGTGAACACCATGATGGTTCCCCCGACGAAATCCAATCGACAATTGCCGCTGCTTCTGGTGGGAGTAGCTGTCGTGGTCCTGGCCATCATGCTGGCGGCCACGCTCACACCTTCGACGAGCGCGGTGGGCGCGCCTCAAGCCGCGCCTGATTCGCTGGTACCTCAAGGGCCTGCGGGCGTCTCCGTCATCGGCGATTTTGTCTGGTCCGATGACAATCGGGATGGCGTCCAGGATGTGGGGGAACCAGGCATAGATGGTGTCCTGGTGAAGTTGTGGCTGGATGACGGCGATGGCGTGTTTGATCCCACCCAAGATACCCTGATCGACCAAATGACGACCGGGGATGATCCCAACACCCCCGGGGTCGAGCAGGGCTGGTATCTGTTCGATAACCTGGACGGCGCCAACGATTATTGGGTTGAGATCGATGCCTCGAACTTTGATCCCGGGGGGCCGCTGGAGAATTATGAATTGACCAGCGACGCCACCTATGGGCCTAATCCCATGTTTGTTGTCTTGCCCACCGAGCCCAGTGAATTTTACGACGCAGATTTCGGGTATGCGCCTCAAGTCGCGACCCTGAGCGTGACCAAGACCGCCAATCCTACCAGCCTGCCTGAACCGGGCGGCACGGTCACTTTTACCGTCAGCATCGAGAACCTCTCGCCCTCGGTTTCTGTCACGATTGACACGTTGACCGATTCCATCTACGGCGATCTGAACGGCCAGGGCGATTGCTCGGTCCCCCAAACCATTCCCGCTGGATCCACCTACACATGCCAGTTCACGGCCAGCGTCACTGGCAACGCGGGCGATAGTGAAACCAATGTGGTGACCGCTTCGGGCGTAGATGCAAACAGCAATCCAGTGGATGGCCAGGACGATGCCACCGTCACCATCACCGACGCGCCTTCCTCCATGCAGGTGCTGAAAAGCGCCGATCCTGCCAGCATTCCTGAACCGGGCGGCACGGTCACCTTTACCGTCCAGGTGAATAACACAAGCGCCGCGGACACCCTCACCTTGAACAGCCTGACCGATTCCGTTTATGGTGACCTCAATGGTATGGGTGATTGTGCCGTGCCTCAAACCATCGCGCCGGGCGCGAGTTACACATGCCAGTTCTCCGTTCATATCACAGGAAACGCTGGTGACACCCATACCAACACCGTCACCGCCGAGGCCACCGACGATGACAGCAATCAGCTCTCAAGTTCGGATGACGCGACGGTGACCATCACCAATGCTTCCTCCTCCATTGTTGTTACCAAGAGCGCCAGCCCCACCTCAGTGGCTGCGCCGGGGGATGATGTCACTTTCACTGTGGTTGTCGAGAATACCAGTACCGCAGATACCGTGACCATCACGTCCCTCATCGACGATGTCTATGGCGATCTCAATGGGCAGGGATCCTGTGTCACGCCCTTCTCCCTGACGCCGGGTCAGACTTACACCTGTTCCTTCACCTATTTCGTCGGCGGGGATGTGGGGGATTCCCACACGAATGTGGTTACGGCCTCGGGCGAGGATGACGATGGCAATCCGGTGAGCGATGACGATCCCGCCACCGTGGATATCGTAGGCGTGGTCTCGCGGCTGCGCATCACCAAGATCGGCGAACCCCGCTTCATCCTAGAGCCGGGCGGGCCGGTCACCTTCACCATCCGTATCGAAAACACCAGCGGTTCCTACGCCATCCCCATCCATACCCTGGAGGACACCATTTACGGCGATCTCAACGGCCAGGGGACCTGCTCTATTCCGCAAACGATCCCCCCAGGCGGCACCTATGAGTGCCAGTTCCCCGGCAGTGTCACGGGGGTGGCCGGAGATAGTGAAACGAATACGGTCACGGTCATTGGCGAAGACCCCGATGGCTATGATATGAGTGATGCCGACTCCGAAACCATTAACATCATCAGCCCCACCTCGTCCATCGCCTTGACCAAGACCGCGGACCCGGCCGAACTGGTCGAACCGGGCGGCCTGGTGCATTTCACCATTGTGATCACCAACACCAGTAACAGCGGCTACCCCGTTACCATCAACACCCTCACCGATACAGTGTACGGTGATTTGGACGGCCAGGGCACCTGCTCACTGCCCCAGACCATCAATGCCGGGGCCAGCTATTCCTGTGTGTTCATCGCCAACGTCACAGGCCCGCCTGGCTTCCATGAAACGAATATCGCCACTGCGACCGGCGAAGACAGCCAGGGGAATCCCGTTCAGAGCAGTGACAGCGCAGACGTCACCATCATCGATTCCCCCGCGTCGTTGGAATTGGTCAAGACCGCGAACCCCACCAGCGTGCCCGAACCGGGCGGGCCGGTCACCTTCACTTTGACCATCACCAACACCAGCGCCGTCGATACGGTCACCCTCGAAACCCTGACCGATTCGATCTATGGCAACCTGGATGGCAAGGGGAATTGTGCCTTGCCCCAGGTGCTGGCTGCAGGCGCATCCTACACCTGCAGCTTCACCGAAGTGGTCAGCGGCAATGCCGGGGATAGCGAAACCGATATCGCCATCGTTACTGGCACCGATGACGACGGCATTGGGGTCCACGATAGCGATGACGCCACCGTCAATATCACCGATGTGCCAGCGTCCATAGCCCTCACTAAGCTCGCGGACCCCACCAACTTGCCTGAACCGGGCGGGCCGGTCAACTTCACCGTGATCATTACCAACACCAGCCCCGCGGATGAGGTCACTATCGAAACCTTGGTGGATTCCATCCACGGCGATCTAGATGGCCAGGGTACGTGTTCGGTGCCTCAAACCCTGGCTGTGGGTGCTTCCTACACGTGTACATTCACCGCAGATGTGACGGGCAATGCAGGTTATGTGGAAACCAATGTCGTCACTGCGACCGGCACAGATGACGATGGCAGTGGCGTCAGCGCCAACGACGAAGCGGACGTGTTCATCACCGATGCCCTTCCCTCCATTACCTTGACCAAGACCGCGACGCCCTCGACCGTGTCGGAGCCCGGTGGTGTTGTCTCCTTCACCATTACCATCTCCAATACCAGCCCGGGCGACGCAGTCAACATCCTTACCTTGGCCGATTCGGTGTTCGGCGACCTGAACGGTCGGGGGGATTGTTCGGTGCCCCAGACGATTCCCATTGGCGGCAGTTACACCTGCACCTTCACCGAGATTATCCGGGGCAATGAGGGCGATACCCACACCAACGTGGCCATTGCCTCAGGCTTCGACGATGAAAACAATCCGGTGGTGGATAGCGACGAGGAGGTCGTCACCGTTGGGCCGCCCAGTTCTGTGCCCGGCTGCATCAGTGGCTATAAGGTGGATGATCTGCACGTCGGCCTGCCGGGATGGGTGATCCACACCCGGCCCGTGGGGAGCACCACGCCCGAATACACGACCACCACCGATGGCTCCGGCTACTTCGAATTCCCGAATCTAACCCCGGGCGAGTGGGAAGTGTGGGAGGAAATGCAACCCGGCTGGGAGCCCGTCACGTCGGATCGATTTGTGGTCACGGTGTTCAGCGGCGATAACTGTGTGCAAGTGCGGTTCAAGAACCGCCAGGCGCCAACCACGCCCACGCCCACGCCTACACCGATCCAACCCACCGCGACTTCCACTCCTACGCCCCCTTGTCCCTGCCCCACCGCAACACCTACTCCCACGCCTACCCCCACTCCCCCTTGCCCGTGTCTCACCCCCACCCCCACACCTCCTCCCGCGGAAACCTCCACACCACCCCCAACCACACCAACGCCGCCGCCACCTCCAGGCTGTGAAGACGCCCGATTAGAATTCAACGTCTGGGGACGGGATTACAGCATCCCCTTATGGGATGATGACCAGGTGTGGTCGGTCAACGGTCTACCCTGGCAGCGGCCCACCGTGTTCACGATTCGCGGCTATAACGGAAGCGTGACATGGCGGCAATATCAGCCCTATTGGCGGAAACAAGTGGGTGGCTATTCCTTCACTTATCCCGGTGGCAATGCGGGCGAGCTCTTCCAGCTTTACGTCTATACCAGCTGTGGCACGTTGCAGCTCCTGGGGGCCATCGATGACCCCACCCCCACGCCCCCCGCGCCTGGGCCGATGGGGTATCGGGTTTGGGTGCCGGTCATCTTTAACGTGGGGGTGATCGCGGCCAATCCACCTGCCACAGCCTCGCCATCCCCGAGCACGCCCACCCCCACCGCCACGCCCGCCAGGCCAGCAAATGCCCACGTTTCAGGGCTTCAAACCCCCAACGACGTGGCCTACAATCCGGTAACTCGGCGTCTCTACATCACCAACCGTGATAACGATTCCCTGACCGTGATAGATGCCCGAAATCTGAGGCGTCTGGCCAACGTCGATGTATGCAGCCAGCCCTTTGGCGTGGATGTGAATACCCAAACCAATCGGGTCTATGTGGCCTGTGCGGGAAGCCGCCAGGTGGCTGTTATCGACGGGGCCTCCAGCACCTTGTTGCGCACGATTGACACCGGTTACTTCCCCACCTATGTGGCCGTGAACGAGCAGACCAACCGCATCTATGTGGTCACCCACGACAGCAACCGGCTGGAGGAGATCAGCGGCTATACCCACACGGTGACCCGCAAAATCGATGTGGAAACTGGCGCATTCGGCCTGGCCGTCGATGAAGTCCGAAATCGGGTTTACGTGGGCTCGCGCGATCGCAACCGGATCGCGGTCATCGATGTGGCTGGATGGCGGCTCCTGCGCGACTATCAGGCCCACGACGGGGAGGACCGGGGTTCGCCCTATGCTCTGGCTTTCAATCCCAACACTCAGCGTCTCTATGTGACCTACCGTGGCCCGACCTTCTTCACCCGGCTGGGAGTCTTTCGGGCCACAGATGACGGCCTGAAACGGGAAGCTACCCTCGATTTGCCCAATGGCGGCGAAGATGCCACCGGAAAACTGGGCATCAATCCGGAGACGAATCATGTCTTGATCCCCAACACGGCCTCCAATTCTGTGACCATCGTCGATGGCAGCACAAATCGGATCCTGAAGACCGTAGCCGTAGGGCAGGGTCCTTTTGGTATCGCGGTGAACAGCGATCAGGGCCTGGCCTATGTGGGCGCGAAGCAGGCCAATCAGCTCTGGCTTGTCCCCGACCGTTGACCCCTTTTGCCAACCAGCCAAAGCCCCGTCGATCGACGGGGCTTTTTTGTGGGCCGGAGACCGTCACGGCATGGGTTATTCCAGAAAAATCTTCACATGATCACCGTCCTCTTCATCCACATCGATGATCAAGCCGGTTTCGCCATCGAGGAGAGCTTGTTCCAGCTCGGCGATGAGATCGGGGCCGAGTTCGTCGCTGTCGAATCCGCTGATGCTCAGGCGCCCGCCACCGATGCGCAGCGCCGCCCGCACGATGGCCACCGGCAGCTTGACGTGTACGCGGCCGCCATCCCGCTCGGAGACTTCGATCCGCATCCACCGGGCTTGTCGCCGCGGTGCTTCCCACACGCCTTCGAGCACCTGGTTGCCGTTTCCGTTGCCAGAGGTTTCGCCAGCCTTGAGCGCTTCCAGCAGCTTCGCCGCTTCTTCGGCGGTGATTTTGCCTTCCTCCAGCATCTTCAGAATCTGCAAGCGTTCATCCGACATGGTTATTTTCCTCCAGGAGATGAGATGAATGGTTTCGGGTGATGGAACGGAGTGGGTGGAACTGGAACGCACGCCAGTGTTTGCGTCTTGGGCCGATGACCACCTCGATATGATCCGAACCGTCATCGACCTGGATTTCGATGGCGTCGTGGCGGAGTGTGTTCATCAGCTCGGGGTCTTCCAGGATCATGCGGGCGAGGTCCGCAACGTTGTCATCAATGGGCGCTCGGCGCAGTCCCCAACGAAAGAGGGTTAGGGGAAGGGGAAACGCCAGAGAGATGACCACGTCCTCGCTATCCACCAGGAGATGCAGCCAGATGCCCGAGCGTTTGGTCTTGAACCAATATCCGGAGAGGATGAGCCCGCCGCCGATAAGGGCGCCCAGGCCCACGACCATCAGCCCGCCGACCACGAGGGTGGCCACGGCTGCACCTATCGTGAGGGCGGCCGCACCTCCCACCAGGGCCAGTGGCCGGGCCAGATGGCCGCGCGGGCCTCGTTGAACCAGGCCGCGAGGCCGCCATCGCGCTAGGCTTCGTTTGGGGCGAAAGGGGGATGGGGTGAGGATGCTCATGACAACGCCTCCATCAAGCGATCCGCTTCCTCGGCGGTGATCTTGCCCTCGGCCACCATGCGCAGGATCATTTCCTGCTCTACGGACAGGTCTTGCTTGGGGGGCGGAGACGAGGTGGGTTGGGGTTGACGGCGGGGGGGTGGGGAAGGGCGGGGTGTGCTGGCACCCAGGCTTTCGAAGATGCGGGCCAGCCAGCCTTTTCCCACCATCTTGGTGTATTCAGGACGGGGCGCGGTGGCGGGCGGGTTCGGGCCGACGTACACTTCTCCCTCGGCCTCGATATCCAGGATGAGGACTGGCTCTTCGCCTTCGCGCGGCGTGAGGGCGACTTCGGTGTCCGTCGCGAATTGTTGGTCCAGCTCGACCTGCACGCCATCGTCTGCCCGCACATGTCCCTGCACACGGGCATTCGCGGGTAGGGTGAGATAGACGTTATCCTGAGAGCGGATGCGGATGTGCTGGTTCAGTTTCCCAGAAAGGGTGATGAATGCATCCCCGCGTAGGGTCAGGTCTACATCACCTTCGATGGCTTCCACAGTCAGAGGCCCCACCGCGTCTTCAATGCGCAGGTCGCCCAGCCCATGCTTCAGGGTGATGGGCCCCTTGATCCTTCGTCCGCGGATATCGCCACGGACTTCCGTGATGTTCACCGGACCTGTGATCCGGTCGAAGGTCAGGTGGCCAATGACATCGATGATCAGTGGGCCAGTGACTTTTTGGGCGTGAAGATGGACCTCAGGCAAGGCTGCGACTTTCACCGGCCCGCGCAGGTTCAATGCCAGGGTCACGTTTTGAGGCGTTTTGACAGCGATGGGGCCGTTGCCGCGAACGATGACCCGCTCCTCCCCCTGCTCCGTCCGGCCTTGACCAACGCCCGTCACAGTCAGTTGCCCGTCATTGGCGGGCTGGATGGTGACCGGGCCATTGCCACGTACCTCCACCTTGTTTCCTGGCAGCAGGGAGATGCTTTCGGCAAACATGCCAAAACGCTTGAATGCTTTCACTTTCATGACGACTCTCCTTTGAGCAGCTTAATGGCCTGTTCGGATGTAATCTTGCCCGCTTCCAGATCGGCCAAGATCTGGCGACGGCGTTCGGTGCTGGGAGTACGGGGCTGCGTCTCCTCTGCAGTTGCGGGTTCATATCCCAGCGCCCGAATGACCTCGTGCAATTGGGCGCGCACGGTGGGATAGGAAACCCCCAGGATCTCCTGTACCCGGTTGAGCTTGCCCTCGGCCCGAATGAAGAGCTCGATGAAGTGTTGGTGTTCAGGGGAGAGCCGGGCCAGGCGGGGCAGCTCGAACGCGCCTTCCACCGCAGTGCCGCAGTGGGCACAGGCTAGTTTTTTGACATAAAGGTCGCGTCCGCAAACCGGGCATCGACCAGGAACTTGATAGCGCATCAATCGCCTCCCAAAAGATTTTTTAGTTCTAGTTCAAAATTCTGGCTAGATCATAGCAAAAGTTTTTTGTTTTGTCAAGGTATTTTTAATAAAATTTTCATTGGAATCAAAAATTTTTACACCGCATGTAAATTTTTGTATTTCGCAGACTTGGTTGCATGCCCGGAGTGCGTTATACTGTCCGGGATAGATTTGGTAAATCGGGAGACCGGTAGACCTGTAGACCTGTAAACCGGTAGACCGGTAGGACGACCTGGTTTACTGGTCCACTTGGCTTACCGGGCTACACCCCCTACCATTCCACCCTCATCGATCTGTAACCGCTCATGACATCGGATAAAATTGCATCTCCAC
>DRQW01000051.1 GCA_011371305.1 Anaerolineae bacterium
GCCCATCTGTTTATCACCCACAGCGCCACGGACGAGGGCCTGGACTACTGGCATTGGCTGCAGCGCGAGGCCCGGCTCATGCATGTGGACATGCAGCTCATCGACTATCTGGTGGATGTGCGGCGACGGATGGATGACGGGCACAAAATCTACAGCCTGTGGGATGCCTACATCCACGCCGACCTGGTGACCTATCCCAGCCTGTACGAAGGATTCGGCAACGCGTTGTTGGAGGCGATCTACTTCAGAAAATTGACCGTGGTCAATCGCTACCCGGTGTATAACGCGGACATTCGGCCCCTGGGTTTCGAATTTGTGGAATTGGATGGTTATGTGGATGATCGGGCTGTCGAGGAGGTCAAGGCCCTGCTTCGCGACCCGGCCGAGGTGGCGCGTCGGGCTGAAAAGAACTACGAGCTTGCCCGTCAGCACTTTTCCTTCTCGACCCTCGAAAAGAAACTCCGTGCGATCCTCGCCGATTTCCAGTAAGTCGGCAGCAACTCAACGGGCGACGAAACCACCAGACGACCAAGATGACCTCGCCGCGAGACCGCATTCGCCACTGGCTACGCGCCATCTATCCCGAACCCCAGGCCCGATGGCTGGAAGACGCCATCACCCAGCGTATCACAGCCTTTCACGCCAAGCATCCCGAAAAACACGTCAACCATCCCCTCCACGCCATCCTCACCCATCAGGACGCCATCCTCATCACCTACGGCGACCAGTTCCGGCAGCCGGGCCAGCCCCATCTGCACACCCTGGCCCGATTCCTCAATACGCACCTACGCGATGTCATCGATGGCGTCCACATCCTCCCCTTCTATCCCTACTCCTCCGATGACGGCTTCTCGGTCATCGATTACAAACGGGTGGACCCAGCCTTGGGCGATTGGGAAGATATCCGCAGGCTGGGGCAACGCTATCGCCTCATGTTCGATGCGGTGATCAACCACATCTCTCGCGAAAGCGCCTGGTTTCAAGGCTTCCTGCGGGGTGAGGAACCTTATCGGGATTATTTCATCGTGGTGGACCCGGATGTGGACCTCTCTCAGGTGGTGCGGCCGCGGGCACTGCCTTTGCTCACCCCGGTGGAGACGACGGAGGGGGTGAAATACGTCTGGACTACCTTCAGCGCGGACCAAATCGACTTGAATTACGCCAACCCGCGCGTGGCCCTGGACATCATCGACGTGCTCCTGTTCTACATCGAACAGGGTGCGCAGATCATCCGGCTGGATGCCATCGCCTACCTGTGGAAGGAAATCGGCACGCCGTGCATCCATCTGCCCCAGACCCATGCCATGGTCAAGCTGTGGCGGGCCATCTTCGACGCGGTCGCGCCCGACGTCCTCATCATCACCGAGACCAACGTCCCCCACGCAGAGAACATCAGCTATTTTGGCGACTATCTGCCCGAGATGGGCAAAACCGACGAGGCGCAGCTGGTGTACAATTTCACCCTGGCACCCCTCACGCTCCACGCCTTTCTGGCCGAAGATGCGACCACCCTCTCGCAATGGGCCGCGGGCCTGCAGGCGCCGCCCGGCGCCACTTTCTTCAACTTCATCGCCTCCCACGATGGCATTGGCGTGCGTCCGGCCGAGGGCATCCTCACTCCGGCCGAAATGCAGGCCCTGGTGGAGCGCACCCTGGCCCATGGCGGGCAGGTGGGCTATAAGGCGAATCCTGATGGGGGCAAAAGCGTTTACGAACTGAACATCACCCTCTACGACTTTCTCAACGATCCCCAGCGTCCTGATCCGACCATCGATGTGGCCCGGTTTCTGGCTTCCCAGAGCATCCTTCTGGCCCTGGCGGGCGTGCCGGGCATCTACGTACACAGCCTGTTCGGTTCCCGCAACTGCCACGCCTGTTACCAGCAAACCGGTCGGGCCCGCTCCCTCAACCGGGAGAAGTTCCACCTGGCCGCCATCGAGGCCCGGCTGGCCGATGAAACCAGCCATCAGCGGCAGGTGTTCGAGGGCTATCGCCGTATGCTGGCCGTGCGACGGGCCCACCCTGCCTTCCATCCCTTCGGCGCCCAGGCCGTCTTGCACCTGAACCCGGCCATCTTCGCGCTGCGCCGCACTTCCCTCGCGGGGGACGAGCACATCCTCTGCCTGACCAACGTCAGCGCCCGATCGCAAACCCTGACCCTGCCCCCGGGCCGCTGGCGCGACCTGTTGGGGGGAGCAGCAGTCCATTCGGGCCAGATCACGCTGCCGGGCTACGGCGTGGCGTGGCTTCGGGGCGGATAGGCGCTTTGCAACCGTTCATGGACGATGGCGTTGGGGTGCGATGTTATAGACCACGACGACCCAGGACGCACGCTCGGGAGCAAACATGCCTACTGTGCGTGGATACAGATATACCAATACACGATGGGGATAACGGGAGATTTGTTGCACCACATCGAGCCGTTGGGTCGATTCCCAGGCCCGTTTGCCCTGGGTCGGATCCACCTGGTGAGCGCCGGGCCCAATCAACACATCCAGGCTCTCCGGCGACATGATCTGCTCTTCGCTGAGAGATCCTTGTTTTGGCTTCAGAGGCACGGCAGGGAAGAGCTGTTCACCCGTGCCTGACCACACGATGCTGCCCGCGAAATTCAGCAGCCCGCTGCAGCGATGCATGATGGCGAATCCGCCAAAATCGCCCGGTTCCATTTCCAGCACCGCCAGATCGTGGACATGTTTGATTTCAAACCCCATGACTTCCTGAGGTTGACCATGCTCGTCAGTCATGATCCGATACGTCCAGTATTCACCCACGGTATCGAAAAAACCGCTGGCTTTCTTCAGCAGGATGTCGTCGGGCAGAGGGGCGTTGAGGTCATCACAGGGCGTTTGTTGGCGGGCATGGAGACGCTGAATTTCGAGGCTCTGATAATCCAGCACAACCATCGCCACGTTGGCGAAGTACGGGTCTGTATGGAAGGTGGTGGTTTGAGCGCGACTTTGGCAGGCGGTCACCAGCAAGATGGTGGCCCATGCCAGGAGCAATCCTAAGCGTTTCATCTTCCCTCCAAATCGCGAAAGCCACCCATGGTGGCAATGGCGCCGATAATTCTAGAACGCTTGCCAGCGGCTTCGGGTTCCCTGGGATGTGCGCGTCATCTTCCGTCGGGCAAAGGGGCGTCACAGGGTCTTTTCAAAGGCCACCCGGAGGTTCACGATACTGTTGGTTTACTTCGGAGCACCGAGGATGCCCCCTCCCGGCCTTATATGATAAAGCGGGGTGAGGATGTATGATAACCGTGTCATATAACTCATCTCAACCTGGTCAGGAAGAGAGTGAATCCGCACCCGGCCTGCTCGAAGAAGCCGAGGGGGAGATATCGATCCTCTCTTCCTGGCCTGTGCATGAAAGCCGGACAGTATCTTGATGGCCATTGAGCACGCATTCATAAGGTTGTCTTTCCTGCACAGGCCAGACCAGGCGTTTCTCATGACCAAAGAGGAATGACGACTCATGTCCACAGAACCCACGACTTTCATCGGCATTGACATTTCGAAAGACTATTTTGATGCGGCTTTGCGAGTTGAAGACCGGATGCTGCAAGGGCGCTTCGAGAACAATAAGGCTGGATTCCGCACGTTTCGGAAATGGCTGAAGAAACGCACCATCCGCGCAGCCCGGGTCTGCATGGAGGCCACGGGGAGTTATCATGAGGCATTAGCTCACTTTCTGTATGACTATGGTTATGAGGTGAGCGTCGTCAATCCGCGGCGGATCAAGGCCTATCGAGAGAGTCTCATGATGCGCAATAAGACCGACAAGGCGGATGCCCTGGTCATCGAAGATTTCTGCCGGGCGCAGTGGGCCAGGCTGCGATTGTGGGAGCCTCCCGCACCGGAAGTGATGGTGCTTCAGGATATGGAACGACGCATTGAAGCCTTGAAAAAGATGCGAACGATGGAAAAAAACCGGCTGAAAGCGGGCGAACTGGCTCCCATCGTCAGGGAAGGCATCCAAGCGCATATCGCATTCATCGAAGAAGAAATCCGCCAGTTGGAGAAGGCGATCCAGGACCATATTGATGACCATGCCTCTCTTCAGGAAAGCAGCGAACTCTTGACCACCATCATAGGGATAGGCCCCAAGACGGCGGCGGTGCTGATGGGGGAAATCAAGGATATTCATCAGTTTGAAAGAGCCAAGGAGCTTGTTGCTTTTGGAGGAGTGTCGCCCCGGGTTTGGCAGTCAGGCGCCACAGTGCGAGGGAAACCGGGCATTTCCAAAGCGGGGAATCCCCGCATCCGGAAAGTGCTCTATTATCCTGCGTTGACAGCCATGCGGTATAATCCGATGGTGCGCGACCTCTGCCAGCGTCTGGAAGCCAAAGGGAAACCGAAAAAGGTGATCATTGTGGCTGCGATGCGGAAATTGCTTCACATTGTTTTTGGCGTATGGAAGAGCGGACAGCCGTTCGATCCTGCTTATGAACAAAGGTGTCAGCCCACATGAATTTACTTTTTTCTGGCTTTGTCAACCCTTATGTCGCTGAAAACGCAGGCGGGGTCAAGGATTGCCCGCAGGGCAACTTGCGAAGTCCTTGACGCAGCCAAGTTTTCAGCTAGAATCGAGAGACAAAGCCAGAAAAATCGAAGCCTTGCCGTTTTTTCGTGTCATGTCTTCTTGACATTTAACACAGTATCTCCCCCGA
>DRQW01000052.1 GCA_011371305.1 Anaerolineae bacterium
GCTCGATGGTGGACATATCCAGCTCGAGCACCGCGGTGTATTCGGGCTCAGGCGCGTCGTCGGTGCGGAAGAGGCCCTGTTCCTTGGTGTAGCGGGCCACCAGCTCGATGAGCTCCTCGCTGCGGCCCGTGCCCGCCAGATAGCGCAGGGTCTCGTCATCCACCGGGAAGAAACCCATGGTGGCGCCGTATTCGGGGCTCATGTTGGCGATGGTGGCCCGGTCGGCCAGGCTCAGCTTGCTCACGCCGGGGCCGAAGAATTCCACGAACTTGCCCACCACGCCGAACTTGCGCAGCATCTCGGTGATGGTGAGGACGAGATCGGTGGCGGTGGCGCCTTCAGGCAGCTCGCCGGTGAGCTTGAAGCCCACCACGTCGGGGGTGAGCATGTAGATGGGCTGGCCCAGAATGACGGCCTCGGCCTCGATGCCGCCCACACCCCAGCCCACGACGCCCAGCGCGTCGATCATGGTGGTGTGGCTGTCGGTGCCCACGAGGCTGTCGGGATACGCGACCCTGTCGCCATTTTCCCGGCCCAGTTGCACCACCTTGGCCAGGTATTCCAGATTGACCTGATGAATGATGCCGGTGTCGGGGGGAACCACCTTGAAATTATCGAACGCGGTGCTGCCCCACTTGAGGAACGCGTAGCGCTCGTAGTTGCGCTGGAATTCCTTTTCCGCGTTGTAGAAAAAGGCGAAGAGGGACCCGAAGCGATCGACCTGCACCGAGTGATCGATCACCAGGTCCACCGGGATCAGGGGATTGATGCGGCTGGGGTCTTTGCCCTGGCGGGCCATCTGGCTGCGCAGCGCGGCCAGGTCCACCACCGCGGGCACGCCGGTGAAGTCCTGCATGACCACCCGGGCGGGCTTGAAGGGCATCTCGCCCCGTTCGCCCTGGGGCTGCCAGTTGGCCAGCTTGACCACATCCTCCTCGGTGACGGTGAAGCCGTCGATCTGCCGCAGCGCGGCCTCGAGAAGGACCTTGATGGAATAGGGTAGGCGGGAAACGTTGGCAATGCCTTCCTTTTCCAGCGCGTCCAGGCGGTACATGACCGCGGGCCCGCTGCCGGTGTCGAAGGTCGTTCGGGCTCCAAACGGATTTTTCGAGCTCATAATGGCTACTCCATTGAGATGCGGCCACAACAGCGTGGCAATCGGTAAGAGATGGCGTTTTGTTTGCCATTATAGCATGAGCATCCCTCGCCGTCGGAAAGAAAGACCCCATTTTGGCGGGCGTGGCATTGATTTTCTGCCCAAAACAGGTTACAATAGAAACAAAGAATACGATCAACAGCACTTTTTAATTAGTGGAAAAGCGTATGATTACGATTACAGCTAACAAACTCAAAATCGAAGGCGTCTCCGGCATTGCCAGAGCGATGGAAGCATCGGAGGAAGTCATTATCAGCGTACGTGGCAGGCCCCGTTATGTGGTGATGGATATCGAGACCTATGAGCGCCTACGTGAAAGCGAGATCGAAGCCGCCTGGATGCAGGCCCGCCGGGAGATGGCGGAAGGCAAAGCCCGCGCTGAGACCGCGGATGAGCACATGACCCGCGTTCTAGCCGAACTCGAAGCCGAAGATGACGTATAAGCTCCTCTTTACGCCCACTTACGAGAAGGCGGAAAAGCGCTTTCTCAAAAGGCACCCCGCTCTCCGCAACCGTTATCACAAGACCTTGGCGCTGCTTGAGACCGATCCCTTTCACCCATCCCTGCGTCTGCATCCCCTCAAGGGCCGGCTCACCGGACTCCACGCGGTTTCCATCAATTTGCAATATCGCATCACCTTGGTGCTGGAAATCCGCGAGCGGGAAATTTTGCTGGTAAATATCGGTTCGCATGGGGTGGTGTATTGATTACAACAACCCCAACTCCCTCGCCCGCAGGGCGGCCTGGGTGCGATCAGTTTATCCAAGCCCGTTTTTGCGCTACGTCGGAGCCTCCATCCCGGTCACGTGCGGGGTTTGCGGGCGCTGATGAGCCCGCCCCAGGTGTGCCGCCGCGCGGTTTCGTAATCGAGGCCGTGCTCGGCCAGGGCCTGGCGATAAGCCCGTTGCCAGTCGGCGGGTTGCGCGTTCGGGTCCCAGTGGGCCTTGGCCGTATAGATGCGCTCGAAGCCCGCGTCGAACAGACTCGCATACCAGGCGTCTTCAGTGCGGTACTGGAAGCTGTTGGGGACGACGCGGGCGTATGCGTCCAGAAAAAAGGGATGGAGCGCGGGATCGGGCGGAAGGAAGGGCGTGGCGAAGAGGAAGGCTCCGCCCGGGCGCAGCGCCCGGAAGACGCGACGGAGCAGCGCGTCGGGCTCCGCGATGAACTGCATCACCTGCATGGCGAGAACCGCGTCGTAGCGGGCTGCGGGTAATTCCAGGACCTCCACGTCGGCCACGCTGAAACTGACATTGGACACCTCCCGTACGCGGGCCCGACCCCAGGCCAGGCTCACATTTTTCTCCGTCAAATCGATGCCCTCCACCCAACCGCGGGGAAAAGCCTCCGCCACGGTCACCGCGATCTCGCCGTTGCCGAACCCGATATCAAGGATGCGGGCGTCGGGCGGGATGCGGCGCTGCTTCAGCGCTCGCACCACCGTGGAAGGATTCACATAGGTGCGCTCACCCTGCCACTGACTATAAAAAGCAATGACCGCGGATTTGAGAGCGGGGTCATGGTGCGATGATGCAGGCATGGTGAGATGATATGTCACATTGGAGTGATTTGTAAAATAGGTCCGACGGCAGGCGCGCCCGGGCCGATTCGCTCCCCCACCCGGTCTACCGGTTTCCCGGTTTACCAACGCTATTTTCAGAACAGCCGATTTCGTAATCCGTAATGCGTGATGCGTAAGTTCCTCACGTTTCACGCATCATGTTTCACGCCCGTTCGCGCTTCGCGCAACACAACAGGGGCTGTGCGTTCGTTTGCAAACGCACGCAACATGATTTTCAAAGCTGGTTCTAATTTCCTGCGCGGATAGCAGCCTCGATCGCCTCGGCTAAAACGTCCTCTGGCACAGGGCCATCCAACCGCTTGACGATGTTACCCTTCACGTCGAGCAAAATGAACACCGGCTGAGAACGAATACCATACTTCCTAACAATCTCCTGATTTTCCGGCGCTTCGCGATCGATAAAAACAAATGCAATCTGATGGCCGTACTTTGCTTCGAGCCCATTCACGATGGGTTGCATGGCTTTGCAGCTCGGTCACCAATCGGTATAGAACTCGATAAGCTGGGGTTGGGCCTCCGTAGCCTGTCCGGGCTGTGATGTCACGCTTTCGGATTGGGAAACCTGAGTTGGGGTATGGATTGCGGTTGGCGCCGATTGAGTTGAGTTAGTCGCCACGGTTGGTGCTGGGGCTGAAGGTGCGCAAGCTGCAAAAAGCAACGACAGCACCACAATCAACGGAAACAAGAAAAGGAATCGTCTCATTTGCATGGCCATCATCCCAAAATGGTAGTAAGGTTGAATGGTGGATGGTCCGATCATCGCGAGAAAAGCTTACACTATCCGTAACAACCCTTACGAAATCCTTACAGTCCGATGGCAAACGCAGATTCCTGCATCTCATTTTTTGATTTTTTGCGTTCATCCGTCTCAATCTGCGTCATCTAGTATGAGTGGGTGGGCAAGCACGCGCCGATTCCGATGAAAATGCCTCGCGGCCAGGGCGGCGTGACTCGTATTCCGTACTGCGTATTGCGTAACGACTGGACGGAATACGGAATACGTAATACGAACCTTTGCCGACTCGCCCAACGTCGGCCCAGCGTTCCTTCCGCAGCCGACGATCATGCTATTTTCAAAGCAGGCACCGCGCACGGCCGCGCGCCGATACCGCTGAAAATCTCACGCAGAGGCGCAAAGACGCTAATCAGGTTTGCAAGTATGCAAGTGAAAATCGTGGGCGGTAGCCCAGAAGACCGGATGACCAGTAGACCAGGAAACCAGGCCGATTCGCTCCCCCACCCGGTCTACCGGTCTACCGGTTTCCCGGTTTACCAACGCTATTTTCAGAACAGTTGACGATTTTCCCATGTGGGCCTATACTTTTGGTATGGGTGTCCGTCTGAAAGTCCCGATAACCCTCCTCATCATTTTCCTGCTGGTAGGGCTGATTCCTGCGGGCGCGGGCGCCCAGGAAGGGGATACACCACCTGCACGAACGCCGGAAGACACCGAGGCACTGGTCCAGAAGATCATCGCCGGGATGAGCGTAGAACAGCGCGTGGGACAGCTCTTCCTGGTGACCTTTCCCGGCAACGACACCGGCCCGAACAGTGATATCGCCCGCCTGATCCGCGACTATCATGTGGGCGGCGTTGTCCTGACGCCATGGAATGGCAACTTCACCAACCAAAACGACACGGCCCAACAGGTTCTGCAGCTGAACAACGACTTGCAGACCTACGCATTCCGCGACCTGGACCAACCCATTGTCTTGCCCGACGGCAAGATCAATCCCGCGATCGCCAGTAGCGGCGTGCCCGGGCTGCCTCTATTCATCGCCTTGAACCAAGAAGGGGACGGCCTGCCCTACTCCTCCCTCATCAACGGGTTCACCCCCCTGCCCAACAACCTCGCCCTGGGCGCCACTTGGGAGCCCGACAACGCCCGGCGGATCGGAGAGATCGTGGGGAGGGAATTGAGCGCGGTGGGAGTCAATCTCCTGTTGGGCCCCTCGCTGGATGTATTGGATAACCCCCGGCCCGAACTGAAGGGCTACGCGGGCAGTCGCACCTTCGGCGGCGATGCGTTCTGGGTCTCGAAAATGGGCCAGGCCTATATCCAGGGCGTGCATCGGGGCTCGGCTGGGAAGCTCGCCACTGTCGCCAAACACTTCCCGGGCCAGGGCGCCAGCGACCGCCGCCCGGATCAAGAAGTCGCGACCGTGCAAAAGCCCCTCTCAGCCCTGGAGCAAGTCGAACTCGCCCCCTTCCGCGCGGTGACCGAACAGGCCCCCTCGCCCGACGCGGTCACCGACGCGATGATGACCTCGCACGTGCGCTACAAAGGCTTCCAGGAAAACCCGCGACAGCTCACCCCGCCCATCTCCCTGGCCCCCGAACTGCAGACCATCATGGAGGGATTCACCACCTGGCGCGATCAGGGCGGCGTGCTCATCTCGGACGCGCTGGGCGTGCGCGCACTGAAGCGGTACTATCAGGCCTATGAACCCAACCGCTTCCCCCACCGCCGGGTGGCCCAGGAAGCCTTCCTGGCAGGGAACGACCTCCTCTTCCTGGCGGAGTTCGATAAAGATGGGATCTGGGAACAGCAGTTTGCCAATATCGTCGATGTCATCAGCTACTTCAAACAAAAATATGAGGAGGACCTGGCGTTCCGTGCCCGGGTCGATGAATCCCTGGCCCGGATCATCCGGCTTAAGCTTAAGCTTTATCCCCAGCTAAGCTGGCAGGGAACCCAACGTACAGCCGACGCTCTGCCCGAAACCCTGAATCACGGGCTGGATGATGTGACCGCGGTTGCCCGCAGCGCGAACACGCTCATCTATCCGGGCGTGACCGAGCTGGCCGACCGTTTGCCCAGCGCGCCGCTGGTCTCCGAACGCATCCTCATCTTCACCGACGACCGGCCCCTGCGGGAATGCCCCGATTGCCCGCCCCAGCCCGCCATCCCCGTCACCAGCATGGAGGAGATGATCCTGCATCTCTACGGGCCCGAAGCCAGCGACCAGGTGAATCCGGAAAATATCGACAGCGCCGGATTCATCGAGCTGAACACCCTGCTCTTGCAGGAAACCAACCCCGAACAGGTTGCCGCGGAGCAAGCCCTGAGCCCGGAACGGATCACCGAACTCAATGGCCTGATCAACGGCGCCGACTGGATCATCTTCAACATGCTCGATGTGGACCGGGAAACCTATCCCAGCTCCGTCGCATTGAAACGCTTCCTCGACCAACGGGCCGACATCTTGCGCGACAAAAAGCTCATCGTTTTTTCCTTCAACGCGCCCTACTTCCTCAGCGATACCGAGATCGGCAAGCTGACCGCTTATTACGGCCTTTATAGCAAAACCGAGCCCTTCATCGAGACCGCGGTGCGCACCCTCTTCCGGGAACTGCAACCTGTGGGCAGCCTGCCCGTCAGCGTCGCCGGGGTCAATTATGATCTCCCCCGGGTGTTAGAACCCGATCCCGACCGTCCCTTTCCCCTGACATTGCTGTTGCCCGATCCCGAAACTGGCGAACCCAAGCCCCTGGATTCGGAACATGAGGTCATCGACCTGAAGGTGGGCGACACCATCATCGTCCAGGCAGGCCCCATACTCGACCACAACGGCCATATCGTGCCCGATGGCACGCCGGTAGAATTCATTTTCCTGGACCAGCAAGAGGGCGTGGAATTGCCACGACGCCAGACAGCCACCGTCAACGGCATGGCTACCACCCAGCTCGACATCGAACGCGAGGGGACGTTCCACATCTCCGCCACCGCGGGCGAAGGCGCGCATGCCGCCGCGGCCCTGATCCTCACC
>DRQW01000053.1 GCA_011371305.1 Anaerolineae bacterium
GACCTGAAGACGTTGCTGGCATCGCCCGAAAACCTCATTCTGCTACCCGAATTGCTTATCGCGGCTTTTGCCATCAAGTTTGGTGCTGCGCTGGTGTTCAAACCGGCCTTCTCCTGGCGTGAGACCTTTGCCGCGGGCGCGTTGCTCTCGGCCCGGCTTTCCCTCATCATCGCGGCCTCTGCCATCGCCCTCGACCTGGGGGTGATCACCGATGCGGTCAATACTGCCATCGTCCTGGTTGCCATCATTACCGTGACCGCGTCTCCCATTCTTTTCGATTTCCTGTTGCCCAAACGGGCAGAGGCACGGCGTCAGGGGGTGATCATCGTCAGCTCCCGGGAGCTGGCCTTGGCGTTGGCCAAGCAGCTCGCCAAGATCATGCCGGTGACTCTGGTCACGCGTTTTCCCTTTCGCCAGGCCGATTTACCCGACCCCAACATTCGGCTGGTGCAAGGCGATGCCCGGGACCCGGAGGTGCTGCGCCGGGCGGGCGCGCATCAGGCAGCCGCGCTGGTTTGCCTTAGCGGGGAACCGCTTTTCAACGAGCAGGTGTGTAAGCTGGCGCTGCAGACGTTCAATCTGGAGCATGTGGTTACCTGGCAGCCCGATGAGCAGCATCGGCTGGATGAGTTGGAGCGGCTGGGCGTGAAGGTGATCTATCCGGGCATGGCGATGCTCATGGCCCTGGAAGGTTCTGTCCTCTTCCCCGAATCCTTCGATGTCATCGCGCATCAGGCTGAGGACATGGAGCTGCGGCAGGTGCGGCTGCGCAATCGCCGTTATCATGAACGGGCGTTGCGGGAGGTGCGGTTGCCGGGGGATGTGTTGGTGGTGCGGGTGCAGCGAGGCGAAGAGCGCATCGTGCCCCACGGCGAAACGGCACTGCAATTGGGCGATGTGTTGCTGTTGGTGGGCTCGCCAGCCTTTATCGAGGATGCCGTGCGGATTTTGGAGGAGGAAGAGGGGATATAAGCTGGGGGCGTTGAATCAAGTCTGAGGTCAGTGTCGTTGACGTGATACGTCCTGGCAGTTGATAGTTCTTTCGAAAAAAGGTTGGGCGAGTCTGCCATGGTGCGTATTGCGTACTCCGTATTCCGTCCAGTCGTCGTCACGCAATACGCAATACGCAATACGGAATACGGAATACGGAATACGAGACAGCTTCCCGCGTCAACCTGGCGCGAGGCATTTTTCTCCGTCTCGGTGAGCCGCTGCGTAATAGGGATGCGTTTTTAGGGAAGGAATTCGGCGAAGACCTCGTTAGCGATGAGGATGGCGCGAGGGGTCAGGCGGACGCGTTGGGGGGTGACTTCGATGAGGCCATGTGCACCCAGTTCGGCCATCGCCTCGGGCCAGGCATCGGCCACATCCACGCCAAATCGCTCACGAAATCGCTCACGTTCCACGCCCGCCCGGATAAGCCGCAGCCCCAGCATCATGGTCTCGCCCATCTCCAATGCGCTATCGATGGGTTCTTCCATGGCCCAATATCCCTCGTTGGCCTCCACTCGTCGGATATACTCCCCCACATGTTTCACCACCGCCCGGCGCATTCCCCCAAACCAGCCATGCGCGCCCGGCCCGAAGCCCAGATAGGGCTCATTGCGCCAGTAAACCAGGTTGTGCCGGGCCGCGTGGCTGGGAAGGAGATCATCGCCCAGGGGCCCGCGCGCCCAGTTGGAGATTTCGTAGTGCTCGAAGCCTGCTTCCCCCAGCATCTCGCGGGCGATGTCATACAGGTCGGCCGCGAGGTCGGGGTCGGGCTGGCTGACCTGTCCCCGGGCCACCCACGCGGCCAGGGGTGTGCCCGGCTCCACCGACAGGCTGTAGAGGGAAAGATGTTCGGGGCCCAGCGCGATGGCGGTTTCCAGGGTGTGTTGCCATGTGTGGGGGGATTGCTCCGGCAGGCCGAACATAAAGTCCAGGTTGATGTTCTCGAATCCCACGCGGCGGGCCAGGTCGTATGCAGCCTGGGCTTCGTCCGCGGTGTGGATACGGCCCAGGAAGCGTAGCTCCGTATCATCGAAGGATTGAACACCCATGCTCAGCCGGTTCACCCCCAGCGCCCGTAAGGCCTCAAACCGGCTTGCATCCACGGTGCCGGGATTGGCTTCGCTGGTGATTTCCGCGTCTGGTAAAAGCTCGAAGCCCACGTCCAGGGCCGCGAAGATCTGTTCGAGATGGCGGGGTTCCAGTACGGTGGGCGTGCCTCCGCCCAGAAACACGGTTCGCACCCGGGGACGGGCCAGGCGTTCCCCCGTCTGTCGGATATCCCGAGCTAAAGCTTCGACGAACGCGTCATACTGGCCCTCCCGCCCCGCATAGGTGTTGAAGTCGCAATAGGGGCATTTTCGCTGGCAGAAGGGAATGTGGATGTAGATGGCAAGGAGCTGCATCAAGGATTTTCCAGCCGGAAGCCATGCCCACGCACGGTGACGATGTATTGATGATCGGGGTCCAGTTCGGCCAGGCGTTCGCGCAGGCGGCGCACCAACGCGTCGATGGCTTGTTCGCTGACACCCTGGCCGTGGGACTCGGGCCAGACAGCCGCGACGATCTCTTCCCGGCTCACGACCGCGCCTCGGGCTTCCACCAGGCAGCGCAGCAGGCGATATTGGGCCACCGAAAGGGGCGGTTCGAGGGTGCGGCCTGCCACGGTCACCATGCGCCGGGTGTCGTCCAGGTGCAGGCCCGGGGATGATGGCCGGGGGGTCGGCGTGGGGAGGGCTTCTTCCAGGCTCAAGGGCGCGGTGGCTCCGGCATCCACGAAGGTCAGGCGAAAGCGCAGGGCGATTTGGATCTCATCGCCGTCGATGAGCTGGCGCGGCCGATCGGTGACGGGTTCGCCGTTGACAAACGTTCCGTTTTTGCTATGGTCATCGGTGATGAAGTAATCGCCGTTGCGACGTTCGATGCAGGCATGTCGCCTGGAAACGACCCGATCGGGCAGGATGATGTCGCAATCGGGCCCGCGACCAATGGTCAGCCGGTCTTTATCCAGGGGCCAGCGTTGGTCGGCACCCTGGAGGATGAGCATGGCGACTTCTTGTTCGGACATGGTCTTTGTGGTAGGTCGGGAGTGGTGATTCGTTTAAGTTGACGAGAGAACCCTCAGGTGGCTGGCGCGGTGAGGCTGATGGCCAAGGCTAGGAATAGCAAGGCCGCGGCGGTGAGAAAGAGGAATTTATGGGACCAGAACGCGTCGATCCACGCGGGCTCGTCGGTCACATACACTTCGTTCGGCGTGACGATATCATGGGTGGCGAAGAGGAGCTCCCGGAAGTCTTCCACCGAGGGGGGGCGGTCGTCGGGATGCATGGCCATGGCCGCGAGGATCGCCCGTTCCAGCGCGGGGGAGAGGTTGGGATTGATGGTGCGGGGATAAGGGAGGCTGCCAGGATGGAGGAAGCGTTGGCGGGCATCGGCCGGGGGTTGCAAGGTGGCCAGATGATAGCAGGTCGCGCCCAGGGCATATATGTCGCTGCGCACGTCGGTGTGGCCTGTATCTCCCCCGTATTGTTCCAGGGGCGTGTATTGGATGGTCCCGCGCCCCTGCACGACCGTGACGGTACGGCTGTCATCGGTAGTCAGGAGTTTCACCAGACCGAAATCCACCAGTTTGATATGCCCGCTGGGCGTGAGTTTGATGTTGGAGGGTTTGATGTCGCGGTGCAAGACCGGGGGCGTGCGAGTGTGGAGATAGGCCAGGGTGTCGCAAAGCTGACTGATCCAGTCCAAAATGGTCTCTTCGGGCAGGAATTCGCCCCGACGCCGGGCCTCATGGATGATCTCTTGCAGGTCTTTCCCTTCCACATAATCCATGACCAGATATTCCCGGCCATCATCGGAGAAGTAATCGCTGACCTTGGGCAGGTTGGGATGGTCCAGACGGGCGAGGATGCTGGCTTCCTGGAAGAACTGTTCGCGATAAGCTTCCAATTCATCGCCATAGAACACGCCCAGGGGCAGGACTTCTTTGATGGCGCAGAGGCGTCCGGCCAGGCGGAGGTCTTCGGCTTTGTAAACCGCGCCCATGCCGCCCTGGCCGATGAGATCCAGGATTTTGTAGCGTTCGCGCAGGATGATGCCGGGGGGGAGGAGGTCCATGGTATGGGCTCAGGGTTGGGGTTCGGGTCGCTGGGGTAGGTGGTCGGTGAGGAAGGGAAGGAGGCCGCCGAGGAAGGCCACCAGGAGCGCGCCCGCGGGCCCGACCGAGGTTTGGATCGCGCGGCTGCCGGGCAGCCAACCCAAACCGTAGAGGATATAGAGACATTGGGCGCCGATGACGGAGATGAGCACATTGCGCGCGACCGATTCTCGCGGCAGGCGCGCGCCTCCGCCGATGATGTAGTGCAGGGTAAAGGCCAGGAGGTTGGCGATTAAGGCGATGAGAAAGGTGCCAATGTTGGCCCGTTGGCTGCTGCCGTGGCCGGGCGGTGTGGCGGTGGGCGTGGGCGCGATGACAGGAGAGGGCGTGGAATTGCCACGACGCCAGACAGCCACCGTCAACGGCATGGCTACCACCCAGCTCGACATCGAACGCGAGGGGACGTTCCACATCTCCGCCACCGCGGGCGAAGGCGCGCATGCCGCCGCGGCCCTGATCCTCACC
>DRQW01000054.1 GCA_011371305.1 Anaerolineae bacterium
ACGGGACATCGAAATATCATGCAGACCGACTGGTGTCCTGGCTTAGCCGCGCCTATCCTGTGCCCAGGGTAAACCACTGGGATCGAGAGATCTATTGGCCCAAGCTACCGAAGATCCAGTTTAAAAAGGGTCGCTGGCGATTTATAGACCCGAATTGTGGCGATGTGAACAATTATTTGATGCTGCTCTATATCAAGGCTTTGCTTCCTTGGGGTCCCAAACCTTCCTACCCGGCCTCTGCCAACCACTACGGCCTGGTCATCTACGACAACGGCGGGTTTATGCGGGGGTGTTCACCAGGCGCCATCCGTTCTTCGGGCCCGACGGGTGATCCCAACATATCCATGATCTTTCAATGGGATCAGGATGATTCCTTTGGCGACTGGTACGGCGGCCATGAGATGGGCCACACCCTGGGCAGGCCCCACGCGCCCTTCTGCAAAGCCAAAGGCACCGCGGCCTATCCCTATCCCAATGGCAAGATCAGCCCCACCGAAGTCGGCTCCGTCGCGCTCTACGGCTTCGATATCGAAACCAAAGCCATCTATCCGCCCACCTGGACCGACGTGATGAGCTATTGTGACTATGAATGGCTCAGCGATTTCACCTACGAAGCCCTGATGGATTATTTGCAAAACAATCCGGTGACGCAGGCTGCCTCTCCCCCATCGCAAGAAACGCGGCAAGAAAGCGCAGCTCCTGCCCAAACCCAGCCAGCCCAGGCCCTGCTGGTCAGTGGGATCATCGATGCCTCGGGAGATGGCTCGAAACTGAACCCGGCCTGGACGTTCCCGGTCTTCACAGCACCCCCGCGACCCGAGCCCGGCCCCTACGTCCTTTCGCTGCGCGGGCCCCGGGGCGAACTGGCCCGCTATGCCTTCCAGCCCGAATCCCTCCACTTCGGCCCAGATCCCTTCGGCCCGCCGGGTGAAGACGATACCCCCGACCTCGCCATCTTCAGCGTCGTGATCCCCTATCCCACCGGCGCGAACCGCATCGATATCCTGGCCCCCGATGGTTCCCTGGTCCTCAGCAACCAGGTAGGAAGCCATCCCCCCACCATCACCCTGCTCAGCCCCAACGGTGGCGAAACCATCTCGGGCGATTCGCTCACCGTCTCCTGGACCGCCAGCGACCCCGACGGCGACCCGCTCTCCTACATGGTGGATTACAGCCCCGATGGCGGGTTCACCTGGGATACCGTGGCCGCGTTCCTCACCGACACACAGGTCACCATCCCCACAGAAAACCTCCCCAGTGGCGAGAACGCGCGCATCCGCGTGTGGGCCACCGATGGCATTCACACCGCCAGCGATACCTCGGATGCGGCCTTCACCGTGCCTAACCACACCCCCACCGTCGAGGTCATCGCCCCGGACGCGGGTACGCTCTTCACTCCACATCAGACCATCACACTGAAGGCCGATGCGTATGATGTGGAATCAGGCTCGGACATCGACGCGATCGTTCGCTGGACATCGGACCAGGAAGGCTTCCTCGGCTATGGACGAGAGCTACCCGTCACGTTGACTCGCCCCGGCCAGCATCACATCACCGTGGAGGTGGATGATGGCATGGGAGGCGTCGCCACCGATAGCATCGTGCTCACGGTGCTGGAGGCCCCCCTGGCCCCGCCCGATGTGTTTCTACCCATGCTGCTCCGCTAAAACATCCTGCATCCCCACCCCACGGCTGGCTGGGGATGCAGTTCAACATGTTCGCGGTCTCGATTCCCCCGAACCGGGCTTCGAGACCACCATGCAACCAGGGGTCGCCAGAAGGCGGCCCTTGTCGCGCCCGAAAACTCCTCGCTCATTCAACCTGCACGTCTCCAAACACGTTTGTGCCGGGCGTTGGGGGATGAAACGCAAAACCTCGCATCGCGCTGACCCCCTGCTCTCGCTTGTGCACATCCCCTGTTATAAGCCGAATTTGCACCTCCCTCGAGAATGTGCTAGACTGGCCCAACCCAAAACCCATCAATCGAATACCCCACAAAATCTTCTTATCCAGAGAGGCGGAGGGACCGGCCCGATGAAGCCTCGGCAACCAGGACGCAAACGTCCCAGGTGCCAATGCCGGACAGAGTTATTCTGGACGATGAGAGGATTGTCGAATGTAGCACCTTGACAGACCTCTTATCGGAGGTCTTTTTTATTGGGACCGCCGACTGCCTTTCTGGATCCCTTCCGGAGGCAGTGATGCGATCCACCATCGATCAAGAGACCCAAACGACCCCACGACATAACGGCCACCATCGCGAAGCGCAAACGCCCGGCCCCAGTACGCGCGTCCTGCATCAAGGCATTCAACGCCCCCAGGCCTTCCACAGCCTGACCCCACCCATCGTGCAGACCGCGGCCTATACCTTCGAGAACACCGAAGCGGTCGTCCGGTTCAAATCGGCCCCCGCCAAAACACGGCTGGAATACGGGCGGTATGGGAATCCCACCGTGCAAGGGGTGGAACAACGCCTGGCCGCGTTGGAGGAGGGGGAAGCGGCCCTGTTGGTGAGTTCGGGCATGGCCGCGATCACCCTCCCCTTGTTGTTGCTGCTTTCACAAGGCGATCACCTGATCATCGGCGACGATACCTACCACCGAACGCGCGTCTTCGCCAATGATTTTCTGACCCGGTATGGCGTCTCGGTTACCACCGTACCCACCACGGACCTGAACGCCATCGAAGCAGCCATCCGCCCTAACACGCGCGTCATCGTGGCCGAGACACCCACCAATCCCTTCCTGCGCTGCGTGGACCTGCAGGGGTTGGCCCGCCTTGCCCGGACACACGGCATCCTCACCC
>DRQW01000055.1 GCA_011371305.1 Anaerolineae bacterium
GACGCCCGGGTCATCCCCAACACCCAGGCCGTGGCCCGCATCTTCCAGCAGGCCGGGGTAGATTTCGGCATTCTGGGGCGGGCCGAGCGCAATTCGGGCAACGATGTGCGCCGTGTGGGCGAGGAGGGCCTGTTCGAGCAACTGGCCGAGGATAACGCCGCGGCCCTGAAGAAAGCCAAATACAAGAAGATCGTCACCACCGATCCCCACTCCCTCAATGCGTTGCGCAACGAATACGGGCCATTCGTGCAGGATCAACTGGAGGTGATCCATTACACGAAGCTTTTGTTGGAGTTGTTCGAAAGTGGCAAACTGACGGTGCAAAAGCCCCTTACCCAATACAAGGTCACCTATCACGATCCCTGCTACCTGGGCCGCTACAATGGCGAATTCGACGCCCCCCGCCGTTTGCTGGAGATCCTGGGCGTGGAATTCCACGAAATGCCTCGCAATTGCGAGAATTCCTATTGCTGCGGCGCGGGTGGCGGTCAGATCTGGCTGGGCACGACCCCGCCCGGCGAACGCCCTGCGGAAAACCGCATCCGCGAGGCCCTGAGCGTGCTTCAGCCCTCGGGCAACGGTGCATCGGAAAAGCAGCTCTTGTTCATCGTCACCTGCCCTAAGGACATGATCATGTACGGCGACGCGGTCAAGACCACGGGCAACGAGGGCGTCATCGAAGTGCGCGACATCATCCAGCTGGTGGAAGAGGCGATCCAGGCGCCCGTGGCCGCGGAAGCGCCTGCGGAAGCCGTTGCTGTATGAAAAACAGAAGTGCGTGGATGAGCGAGTCTGCCCCAATGCCTCGTTGGCTGCATGGGAAATGGGCGTATTGCGTATTCCGTATTCCGTATTCCGTAAAGTCCTCCCGCGATACGCGATACGCAATACGAACTACGAACTACATCCTCCATCTTCCCACGCCACGTAGCCCTGACACACAAAATAACTTTCTTTGCTATGACCACCGACATCGACGCTATCACCCAAATCGCCGCGGGCATTGCCGACCGGCTGCGGCTGTTGGTGCGGAGCATCGACCGGCTGGACCGGCTGGAATCGGGCACGGGCCAGTGGCTCGGTCGGTTCGAGGAGGAGGAGTTGGACGAAGCCGCGCAGGAGCTCACCCTGCGCGCGCTCCGCGTCGCGTCCAGCCCCACGCACCTCGCGGTGCTGCGCACCCTGGCCCGGGCCGAGTCCCTGTCCCTGAGCCAGATCATGGAAGCCACGGGCCTGGGCCGGCTGGCCCTGACCGAACACATCAACGATCTCATCCAGGTGGGCCTGGCCACCCGCAACATCGACACCGACCACGCCCAGATCACGCCCGCGGGCCAGGCCTTGGCCGCGTGGGTGGATGAGTTGATTGAGGCCGTAGCCCAGGGCTACCGCGCGGCCGGTGCGTGAATCGTACGCATGTCGTTTGCGAAAGCGGCTCGAAGCCCACTTTGAGCGAGACAACGACCGGCGTGAAACGTGATGCGTGAAACGTGAGGGCCTTACGCATCACGCATCATGTTTTACGGCCCTGACCATGAAACACACCTCCCTCATCTCCAAATCCATTCCAACAACTAAAAAATCCCCCAAGGAGCACAAGCATGGCCACCCTCAACAATTGCAACATCCCCGAGGACCGCATGTATTGGGTCCGAGAACATGTGTGGGTCATCAAGAATGATGACGGCACCATCACCATCGGCATGACCGACGCCGCGCAGCACCTGGCCGGGATGATCGTCAACGCGAATCCCAAGAAGCCGGGCCGCAAGGTGAAGAAAGGCCGCAGCGCGGGCACGGTGGAAAGCGGCAAATGGGTCGGGCCTATCAAATCGCCCGTCAACGGCGTCATCGTCGAAGCCAACGAAAAGGTCAAAGCCAACCCCTCCATCCTCAACGAAGACCCCTACGGCGAGGGCTGGTTCGTGCGTATCCAGCCCGACGACTGGGAGGCGGACAGCGGCGACCTGCTCGAGGGCGAAGAAGCCATGAAGGCGTATCAGGCTTTCCTGGACGAAAAGGGCATCGACTGCGCGTCGCGATAAAGAAAAGCAGGTAGGTGGCAGGTGGCAAGTAGCAGGTGAAAAACATCGCCACCAAGGAAACTTGCCACTTGCGACTTGCAAACCTGCAAACTTGCAAACCTGCTCGGCGATCTTTGCGTCTTGGCGTGAGATTTTCATCCGTAATGGTGAGCCATCGCTCACGGCGACTGTATCCCCATGGTTGTTTACTACGGCTGCGACATCCCCGAAGACCTGTATTATCACCCCAAGTATGATTCGTGGGTCCGGTTCGAGGCGGATGACACTGCCACCATGGGCATGACCGATATCGCTCAAACCCAGGCCGGCAAGATCATCCACATCCGCTTCAAAAAGCCGGGCCGACGGATCAAGGCGGGTAAGTTCGCGGCCACCATCGAAAGCGGCAAGTGGATCGGGCCGTTTGTCGTGCCTTTCGACGCGGAGATCCTCGCCACCAACGAGGAGACCTTTCGCCGCGACCCCCTCATCGCCAACAAAGACCCCTACGGCGAGGGTTGGCTCGTTAAGGTGCGGGTGCTGGACCCGGCCCGGGCCAGGGATGAGCTGATCACGGGCGAGGAGGCGGTCGCGTTTTTCAAGAAGAAGATTGAGGAAAGCGGCATCCGCTGCTTCCGCTGTGTTGAATAGCATGTATTCCGTATTTCGTATTCCGTAAATTGGAGCGGGCGGAATACGGAATACGCAATACGCACTATGTTAGCGTCCTTTCAAATTCATGTAACTCCTTCTCCATTTCCTCCATTGAATCATGGAGTTGACAACAATGAACGATCCCGTACGCGTTATCGATTTAGGCCTGGTGTCGCCCATGCGTTCGCAGTCCATCTACCACGGCCTGGCTTACGCCATGAAGCCCGACACGCCCGACACGATCTTACTGGTCGGGCCCACCGATCCCTACGTCTGCATCGGCTATCATCAGGAGCTGGAAAAAGAGGTGGACGTGGACTACTGCCGAGAGCACAACCTGCCCATCTACCGTCGGGAGGTGGGCGGTGGTGCGGTGTATC
>DRQW01000056.1 GCA_011371305.1 Anaerolineae bacterium
CCTCCCGCCCAAGGACGCCGTCATGAAAGCCGTCATCATCCGCAACCCCATCGCGGGCAGCCCCCAACGCCAATTCGCCTTCGCCCGGGCCGTACAAACCTTCGAAAATGCCGGATGGGAGGTGGCTGTGTGGGTCACCCAATACCCGGGCCACGCCAGGGAGCTGGCCGTCCGGGCCGTGCAGGATGGCTGGCCCACCCTCATCGTGGCAGGCGGCGATGGCACCATCGGGCAAGCGGTGGACGGCATGCTCCACGCGGGCGGGCATGAGGTGGCGTTGGGGATTATCCCCATGGGGACGGGCAATGTCTTCGCCCGGGAAATGGGCCTGCCCTTCCCCAAATCCCCTGGCGACGATGCCCCCGCCCGGGCCGCACGCATCATCATCCAGCACCCACCCGCGCGCATCGATGTGGGGAAAGCCAATGGGCACTTTTTCCTCGCCTGGGCCGGTGTGGGATTGGATGCCCACGTCACCAGGGAAGTGGAATCCCAACTTACATTCAAACGTCGCGCCCCGCTCATCTCCTATGGCATCACCGCAATCAAGACCATCCTGCACTATCGGCCCGCCTATTTCCAGCTGGTTTTGGATGATGATGAGGTCATGATGGGGCATTTCGCCATGGTCGTGGCCGCCAACATCCGCCTGTACGCCCGCTATTTTCAGCTCAACCCCCACGCCCGGGTGGATGACGGCCTCCTGGATTTGCTGATTTTCAGCGAATCTTCCAAAATCAAACTGGCCTATCAGGCCGTGCGGCTGGCCGCGCGGCCCCAGCCTCTGCCCGCGGGGCTCATTCGACGCCAGGTACGCCGGGTGCGCCTGACCGCGGAACCCCCTCAACCCTACCATCTGGATGGCGATCCCCTGGCCTCCACGCCCCTGGCCATCGAATGCATCCCCCGCGGTTTGCTCGTCCACCTGAACCCCAAATCCCCCTCCGCTCCCACCACCTGACCCATGGCGCTTTTCGATTCGACCGCGGCCCTCACGGTTGGCCAACTGGCCCAGCACATTACCCAACTCGTCCGCACCGACCTTATCCTCGCGGATGTCTCGGTCGTGGGGGAGATCAGCAACTTCGTGCGGGCCAAGTCCGGGCATCTGTATTTTTCCCTGAAGGATGAGCAGGCTACCATTGCGTGCGTCATGTGGCGGGGGCGGGCCGCGTCCCTCATCGAATTACCCCGGGATGGCCAGCGGGTCATCGCTTCGGGCCACGTCGATTTTTACGCGCCGCGAGGCAGCCTGCAATTCATTGTCCGCACCATGCGGCCAGAAGGGGGCATCGGCGAACTCTACCAACGGTTCGAAGCCCTGAAGCGCCAACTGCAGGCCGAAGGCCTGTTCGACGAGGCTCGCAAACGCCCTTTGCCCCCCCTGCCCCGTCGCATCGCGGTGGTCACCTCGGCCACGGGCGCGGCCTTGCGTGATATCCTGCGCGTCTTGCGCACCCGCTGGCCCCTGGCCGATGTGCTGGTCGTCCCCAGCCTGGTCCAAGGCGCGGATGCCCCCGCGGCCATCATCGCCGCGCTCTACACCCTCTACCAGCGAACCGATATCGACGTGATCATCCTCGCCCGCGGGGGCGGCTCCATCGAGGACCTGTGGGCGTTCAACGACGAGGGCGTGGCCCGGATGGTGGCCGAATCGCCCGTGCCCATCGTGACCGGCGTGGGTCATGAGACCGATTTCACCATCGTTGATTTCGTGGCGGACCACCGCGCGCCCACGCCCTCCGCGGCCGCGGCCGCGGTCACCCCCGACATCGCCGAATTTCGCAGGCTGCTGGAAGCCTATCGGGCCCGTCTGGATGAGCTCATGGCCGGGGAGATCGAGGCCCGACGGCAGGAGGTGGCCCAATTGCAGGCAATCCTCAAACGCTACGCGCCCCTCTACCGCATCGACCAGCAACGGTTGATGGTGGATGAACTCAGCCGTCGGCTATCCGCGGCCATGGGGCATCGTCTGCGCGGGCATCGCATGGAGGTGGCGGGGCTGGCTCAGCGCCTGACCGCGCTCAACCCCAAGGCCGTGCTCGCCCGCGGCTACGCCCTGGTGCAGGATGACGATGGACGGGTGATCGATTCGGTGCGCAAGACGCACCCGGGCCAGCATCTGCGCATCACCGTGGCCGATGGCGACTTCCCCGCCCAGGCGTTGTGATGAGTTAGCAGACATCACGCGCGGCCACGCGGCGGATATGGATGAAAATGCCTCGCGACCAAGAGGGCGCGGAAAGCCGATTTCGTGATGCGTAACTCCTCACGTTTCACGCATCACGTGTCACGCCCGCCGGCGCCTCGCCCAACGTGGGCTTGACCATCGATTCTCTATCAGCGCCGAGACCCTATTTTCCGGCTGATTCCTTCTGGGGCAAGGTGGTGAAATCGAGCGAGCCGATATCCTCTTCTTCCAGGTGTTTGTACACGGTGAAATAGAAGGTCGCGCCCTGGCCCGGCTCACTTTCCACCCAGATGCGCCCGCGATGGTGCTCCACGATATGGCGGCAGATGGTCAGGCCCAGGCCCGTGCCCTTGTATTGCCGATTCGCGCCGCTATCCACCTGATAGAACCGATCGAAGATGCGCTCCTGCTGTTCGTGGGGGATCCCGATCCCCGTATCGCTGACCGAAACCTGAATGTAATCGCCGACATCCTCCGCGGCCACGGTGACGCTGCCCCCCGCGGGGGTGAACTTGATCGCGTTATCCACCAGGTTGGTCACCACCTGCTCCAGGCGCCAGGGGTCGGCCATGATGGTGGGGATATCCTCGGGCGTGTGGTTGACCAGGGAGACGCCCGCGGATTGGGCGCTGAGGATGAGCTTTTCCACCACAGCTTCGATGACAACCGGGATATCGACCGGCTGCAGGCGCAGGGTGACCCGGCCCGATTCCAGCCGTGAGAATTCGAGCAGATCATCGATGAGGCGCTGCAGGTTGTTGGTTTGCTCCTGCACCGTTTCCAAAAAGTCCCGCTGGATCTCCGTCACCGGGCCGGTCTTGCCCATGAGGATGATGTTCACAAAGCCCTTGATCGCGTGCAGGGGCGTGCGCAGTTCGTGAGAAACCACCGAAAGGAAGTTGGACTTCATGCGTTCCAGCTCTTTTTGGGTGGTGATGTCGCGCAGCACCGTGGCGATACCCTGGAGCGCGTTGCCGACCACCAGGGGCGTGGCCAGTGCCTGATAGGTGCGCAGTTGGTCACTGCCCCGAGGTGCGAGCTCGATCTCCTGCATCCGCGAACCATCGGGCGATTCTCGGATCTCGTTTAACAGCTCGTAGATGGGCTCCTGGCGCAAGCGTTCGGGCAGGGGGGCCCCATCGGGGGGTGGCGCGGGCAGGTTGAAGATGCGGGTGGCCACCGGGTTCATCAACACGACGCGCAGATCGCCATCCACCACCAATACGCCATCGCCAATGCCCGAAAGAATGGTTTCCAGCTCCTGTTTTTTGTCGGAGATGGCCTGGTAGAGTTGCGCGTTTTCGATAGCCGTGGACGCGAAATAGGCGAAGGATTCCAGAAACTGCCGTTGTTGTTCGGTGACGAAGTCGCGGCGGTTATCGCCCAGATAAAGCGCGCCCAAGGGCTCGCCCCGCAACATCAACGGCATACA
>DRQW01000057.1 GCA_011371305.1 Anaerolineae bacterium
GCTCACCGAGGTCGCGCCCGCGGTCTGGCCCGATACGGCCACGGACGCGCTCTACCTCAGCGGGTTGGTGGTCGCCCGATGGGCCGCGGGCCAGGACCTGGGCGCGCGGATTCTGGACGCCGCGGGGGAAGCCGCGCGGCGGCTGGGCAAAGCGCGGCTGCGGCTGGATTGCTGGGACGGCAACGAATTCCTGAAGGCGTACTATCGGGCGCGAGGGTTCAGGGACATGGGCCGGACACAGGAAAATGACTATTGGGTGAGATTGTTCGAACGGGCGATTTGAAATACACTTAGAGCATGACGACCATTACCCTGCTCACCGACAGCGCCAGCGATCTCCCGCCCGACCTGCTGGCCCGGCACCACATCACCGTGGTCCCCCTGCTCATCCATTTCGGCGATGAGACCTTCCGGGATATGTATGAGGAGCGGGAGCAGTTCTGGGCTCGGTTTGCCGCGGGCGAGACGCCTCGCACCGCCGCACCCGCGCCCGCCATCTTCGCCGACGCCTATGAGCAGGCGCTGGCCCATGCCGACCAGGCCCTCATGATCACCCTCACCAGCAAGCACAGCAGCGTGTTCCAACATGCATGGCTGGCAGCCCAGGACTTCGACGGCCGCGTCCATGTTTTCGATTCCTGGGGCATTTCCCTGGCCGAGGGTTTGCTCGTGCTGAAAGCCGCAGAGCTGATCGAAAGCGGGGAATCGATGGAGGTCATCCTCAACCATCTGACCAACGCACGCAGCCGATTACGGTTGATGCTCTACCTGGACACATTGGATGCGATCCAACGCAGCGGGCGGCTGGCACCGGTCATCCATGCAGCCAAACGCATGTCCTCCATGCTTTCCATTCACCTCATCCTGGGAATGCGGGAGGGCGTGTTGACTTGGGCGGGCGCGGTGCGCAGCCCGAAAAAGGGGATCCAGCACATCGCGGGGGCATTCGCGGGCAGGCGGGCCGAGCGGGTGGCCGTGGCCCACACCCGCGCGCCCGACCAGGCCCAACGCCTGGCCGACGCCATCGCCCAGGCGCTGGACTTCCCCCGAGAGGACATCCTGTTGGCGGAAGCAGGCCCGATCTTGGCCGCACATGGGGGCACGCGGGCCTTTGGCGTCACGTTCATCGAACGCTGAAAAGAGAAAAACCTTGTCAAAATCCAAGCCCCTGGGCTATGATAAGGCTATGGACACCCTGGTTCCATCTCGAAAAACAGCCCATTGGCTGAACGCACTGGTCGTGCTGGTAGGGGTTTTGGCTGCGACAGGATTGGCCTGGGCGTTGCTTTATCAGCCCGAACTCGCGGATCAGCTCATCGCGCTCAGCGCCATTGGCTTCACCCTGGCGTTGATCTACTTCGACCCTCAGATCGCGTTCCTCGTCTGGCTATTTCTCATCCCCTTCGCGCCCTTCTTCCGTTTCGATCTACACATGCCCGCGGGCATTCCCGATCTGAGCTACACGCGCGTGGTGGGAAGCCTGCTGGCCGTGTATCTTTTTGCCGAGGTTGCCCTGGGCCGACGCAAATTCCTGACGCCAACCTTCTTTGAACTCACCCTGCCCTTTTTCCTCATCCCCTTGGTTTGGTCGGCCGCGCGGGGCTATTACGGCTGGCTTTGGGGATTGCAATCGGTCTTCGACGCCTTCTTCATCCCCTTGCTGGCTTACTTTATCGCCCGGCAACTCATCACCCGGCCTGAGGATCTGCCCAAGATGGCGAAACCCCTGGTCGCGATCGCCCTCATCATCGCGCTCGCGGTCATCGTGGAGCAATATACTGGGTTTGCACCTTTTCGCATCGGCAATACCGCACGCGTATACAGCGGCGATATCCGCAAAGTCGGCAGCTTTTTAGGGAACCCGGCCTACATCGGCCTGGCGTTGGCGGTGGTTGCGCCCCTGGCCATCATGCTCGCCATCGAAGGTCGAACCCCTCGCGAAAAAATCGGCTTCGTGCTGGCTCTGATCATTGTGGAAATCGGCATCTTCTCCACCTTTAATCGTTCCGCTATCCTGGGCGGATTGGTGGGACCATTGGTGTTTTCCTTCCTGAACCGGCGACTGTTGAAATATGTGTTCCCCATTTTGGTTATCCTTGCCCTACTGGTTGGGCTTGGCTGGAACGCGCTGGAAAACACCTCGGTGCGCACCCGACTTGGCTCCACCAGTCCCATCGACTACCGGGTCGAAGCCATGCGGGTGGGCTTGGAAATCCACAAAACCGCGCCTTATCTGGGCGTGGGCTGGGGATGGTTTGGGCGACTGGCCGCGGAAAGGGGTTTCCGTGATAATGGGCTGGTCCATGTGTTGCCCAGCCCGCATAATTCCTATCTCAACTTCCTGGTCTCGGGTGGTTATGCCCTGCTGGGCGGCTATGTGCTCATGATCCTCGGCCTCGCGATGACGTTGATGGCCATCGGGTGGCCGCGGCGGAAAACGCGGCGATTCTTCCCACTCTACATCCAGATGGCCCTGGGTATCCTGGTCGCCTACTTCATTCCCATCGCGTTTTTCGATAACACCTTTTCCAGTTACGCGAACCTTATCTTCTTCGCCGTGATGGGAGGCGTTATCTCCGCCACCCTGGGCGGCGGCTCTTACACCGACGCGGCCACGCTGCAACCGACTCTCCGCTCATGAGTGCCTACAGCCAATTTCTCCGTCATGTTGTGATCCCCGTGGGCTCGCGCCTCGCGGGGTATGGGGACTTCTTGCCCTATCTCGAAGCGCTGGAAGCCAGCCAGTGGTGGTCTCCCCAACAGATTCGAGAGCTGCAGAACGCGAAACTTCGGCGCCTCATCGCCCATGTCTATGAAAACGTCCCGTTCTACCGCCAGATCATGGACGAACGGGGCCTGACGCCCGGGGATATCCAGACCACGGACGACCTGGTCAAACTCCCCATCGTGGACAAAAAGACCATCACCGCGCACTACGACGACACCTTGCGGGATCGGTCCATCCCGCGCAACCAGCTCATCCACGCCACCTCCAGCGGTTCCACCGCGGAGAGGCTGCATTATTGGACGACCAAAGCGCAAAAGGCCAAGAAATGGGCGGGCCTGTTCCGCTGGTGGGAGATGGTGGGCTATACGTTTGGAGACCCTTACGTCACATTCCAGCTGGCACCGAACCAGGGCTTTAAGGGCTGGCCTTTGGTGGGTAAGCTGGAATGGTTGCTGTTGCGGCATCACTGGCTTTCGGCCCAGGAGATGACCGACGAGGTGTTGGCCCGGTATGTGGAAAACCTCAAAGCCTGGAAGCCCAAGCTGTTCAGAAGCTATGCCTCCACGGTCTATTACCTGGCCCGACGCATGAACGAGGCCGGCCTGCAGGTGCCCATCCCTTCCATTCTCACCACAGGCGAGACCCTCACCCCCCACATGCGAGAGACCATCGAGCAGGCCTTTGCCCCCGGCCGCGTGTTCAATGAATATGGCGGGGATGGAATGCAGATCGCCGCGGAATGCGAGATGCATGATGGGCTGCATATCAATGCCGAAACGTATATCGTGGAGATCGTGAAGGATGGGGAGCGCGTGCCCGATGGGGAACTGGGCGAGGTGGTACTGACCAACCTGGAAGCCACAGCCACCCCCTTCATCCGCTACAACATCCACGATGTGGCCGCGATCAGCCACGAACCCTGCGCGTGTGGCCGGGGCTTGCCCCGGCTCAGCCATCTGGAAGGTCGGCTGACCGATATGTTCGTTACCTCGGACGGCCATTGGCTCACGGTGCATCAATTCACCGCGTTCTTCGCCAAAGTGCATTCGGTCCGAGCCTTTCAGGTCATCCAAAAGGAAGTGGATTTCATCCTCATCAAATTGGTGGTGGATGACACCTTTTCGGACGCGGATCGGCGACGGATTGTCGAAACGTTTCGAAATTACATGGGGCCGAATACGCGCTTCGAGCTGGAATTCGTGGATGCCATCCCGGTTTCCCCCGTGGGCAAGCGCCGCTTCTTCATCTCTGAGGTTATCCAGGGGACGCCCAGCGAGGTGTGATGGACGCGGGCGCGGCATCGTTCTATGGCGAACCCGTGGGGGCAAATGCCCCCCGATGGCCCCAAGCGCGGGTAGCGATCCTCGGGCCGTTTCCCCCCCGACCTGGTGGCGTGGCCATCCAATGCGCGATCCTGGCCGACGCGCTGACCCAGGCCGGGGCCCAGGTCACGCGCATCAACACGGATCTGCCCACATGGCGGGGCGAGGGATGGCGTAAGCCCCTGTTTCCCTCGGCCCAAGTGGTCCATCTCCTTCGCGCATTGCGCCGCACCCGGGAAGCCTGGGATACGCTCCATGTGCATGCGGCGTCGTGGTGGGGCTTTATGCCCGCGGTGGTGGGCCTCTTCGCCCGACGATGGGGCAAACGCCTGGTCCTCACCTACCATGGCGGTGAGGCCGCGGCCTTTATGGCGCAATACGGACCCTTTGCCCGACGCGTTATCATGCGGTATCATGCCCTGCTGACCCTGACCCCCACCCAGGCGGCCATTTTCACAGCCCACGACCTGGCGCCCCGCATCGTCCCCAACATCGTGCCCCTCGCCCGGTTTCACTTTCGCGCGCGTGGACCGGTGGCCCCCCATCTCCTTTGGCTGCGGCATCTGGAACCCCGCTATCGGCCCGAGGACGCCCTCGCGGTGTTCGCCCGCATCCGGGAAGCATTCCCCCAGGGCACATTGACGATGGTGGGTGGGGGCACATTGTCCGACCACCTCCGCCGCGAGGTCAAACGCATGGGCCTGACGGGTGTGCGCTTCGTGGGGCCTGTGCCCATGAGCCAGTTGCCCGCAATCTACGACGCGGCAGACATCTTCCTCAACACCTCCGCGGTGGATAACCTCCCCCTGACCCTGATCGAAGCCAGTGCCAGCGGATTGCCCATCGTCTCCACCGATGCGGGCGCCATCCCCGACCTGATTCAGGACGGGAAAAACGGACTTCTGGCTCCCATAGGCGACGCCGAAGCACTGGCTGAGGCCGTTTGGCGGCTGTTGTCGGATGCAGACCTGGCGCGCCGACTCTCCCTGGCCGCGCGGGAGAATGCAGCCCGCTTTGACTGGCCCGCCATCGCGCCTTTGCTCGCCCAAGCGTATGGGCTGCTTTGAAAATAGATTTGGTA
>DRQW01000058.1 GCA_011371305.1 Anaerolineae bacterium
AGACCTGGAAACCAGGAAACCAGGGAAACCGGGCCGATTTGCTCACCCCCCGGTCTACGGGTCTACCGGTTTCCCGGTCTACCAAATCTATTTTCATAGCAGATCACGGCTGGCGGAGGATATAGCCCGCACCCCGTTTCGTGTGGATGAGTCGGGGTTCGCCCCCGGCTTCCAGCTTCGTGCGGAGGTAACGGATGTAAACTTCGATGATGTTCGATTCCCCGCCGAAGTCGTAATCCCAGATTTCATCGTAGATCTGGGCGCGGGAGATGACCTGGTTGGGATGGCGCATGAACAGTTCCAACAGATCGAATTCCCGGGCGGTGAGTTCGATCTCCCGGCCGCCGCGATACACGGTGCGGGCCGCGGTGTCCATGACCAGGTCCGCGAATTCGAGGATTTTCTTGGGCTGATGGTGTTCGGAGCGACGGAGCTGGGCCCGTACTCGGGCCAGCAATTCATCGATGTCAAAGGGTTTGACCACATAGTCATCCGCACCGCTGTCTAATCCCAACACCCGGTCTTCCACAGTGTCCCGGGCGGTGAGCATGAGGATGGGCACGCTGCTTTCCTCGCGGATGCGTTTGCATACCTCGATGCCATCCAGGCCGGGCAGCATCAGGTCCAGGATGATGAGGTCGGGATTTTCTTCGCGAAATGCGTCGATGCCTTGCAGGCCATCGGTCACCAACCGGGCTTCGTAGCCTTCCAGCAACAGGGCGCGGCGTAATAGCTTGCCGATGGATGGGTCGTCTTCGATGATGAGGATTTTCGTGGTCATGGGCTTGTTTCTGTACACTGGGGTTGAAGGGGTGATGGAGGTGCCTGGCGATGGCATTGGGGATGGCGTGGGCCAGACGCAAGGTGGATTGTTGTATTCGTGGTGTTTGTTTAGAGCTGAAAGGCCGGCGCGCCTTCGGCGGCGAGGAGTTCGCGCAAGCGGTCAATGCTGAGGTTGCCGCCGCTGAGCACGATGCCCACGCGCTTTCCGGCCAACTGCTCGCGCAGTTTCAGGGCCGCGGCCAGGGATGCCGCGCCCGCGCCCTCGGCCAGGTTGCGAGTGTGGGCCAGGAGGATGATGATGGCCCGCCGGATTTCGTCGTCGCTGACCAGCACGAAGTCATCCAGATGGCGGCGCAGGATGCGTTGGGGCAATTCAAACGCCGTGCGGGTGGCCAACCCTTCGGCGAAGGTCCGCATGGGGGCTTCGCGCAGCCGGCCTTCCTTCCACGAAAGCCAGGCCGCGGGGGCCTGTTCCGACTGCACACCGATGACGCGAAGGGCCGGGTTGATGGTTTTAGCCACGATGCATACCCCGGCCGCGCCGCTTCCCCCTCCTACGGGGACGATAATCACATCCAGGTCTGGCTGTTCTTCCAGCATCTCCAGCGCGTAGGTGCCCACGCCCGCGATGAGCAGCGGTTCGTTGCCGCTGTGGATGTAGCGATAGCCCTGGGTTTCGGTTTCGGCCTCTACCCATTCCCGGGCCTCGTCGAAATCCCGACCATGGAACACGACCTCCGCGCCCAGGTGTTGCATGGACGCGACTTTGGCCGGGTTGGCGTTCTCGGGCACGGCGATGATGGCGCGCACGCCGAAGAGCCGGGCGGCATAGGCGACGGACTGGCCGTGGTTGCCCGTGCTGGCCGCGATCACGCCGGCCCGACGTTGTGCTTCATCCAGTTGGGAGATGAGATGCACACCGCCCCGGACTTTGAACGCGCCCACGGGTTGGTGGTTTTCGTGCTTGACCCATACTTCCGCGCCCACCATAGCATCCAGCGCGGGGTAGTGATACATGGGGGTGGGGCGCAGGTAGGTGCGGAGATTTTGGCGGGCCAGCAGGATGTCGCGGAAAGTGACGGGTAAAGATGAGCTCATGCGAGACATTATAGGCAAGTTTCATGGATTCGTCCAACGCACTGATGAGATCGCGCCCCTGGTTCATGGACCCACCTGCTATGAAAATAGATTTGGTAGGCCGGGAAACCGGTAGACCAGTAGACCGGGTGGAGGAGCGAATCGGCTCGGTTTCCCTGGTTTCCTGGTTTACAGGTATCCCGGGCTACCGCCCACTATTTTCCTTCGTATCCGCTGCGGACTCGTCCGCTGTCGGACTGCTTTGAAGGTCAAGTCGCGCCCCGGCGGACTGCGGCGGTCCATCGGCGGAGGAGCAGCGCCAGCAGTGCGAGAAAACTGAGGAGGATGGCCAGCCATTTGATGGAAGCGGCCAGGGAGGCCAGGAAGACCAGGTGCGCTGAAGCGTTGTGGTGGATGGCGATCATGAAAAAGTGGAGGGTGTTTTCCAGCCAGTCGGCCAGGCCCGCGATGAGGGGCAATGCGAAAAGCGTCAAAGCCCCACGCGACGGTGGCTGATTCCCCTTGCGTGAAAGCCACGCTAGCCAGCTGGCCAGGGCCAACCCGTAGCTCGCGGCGTAGAGGTAATCCATCCACAAGGTGGTGAGAAATTCGTGGATGATAGCCTGATCCCAGGCTGCGAGGACGGCTTGAAACCGTTGGGGCGTGAACGCGAGTTGGAGGTGAAGGATGGTGGGCGCGTCCGCAGGCAGTGAGGCGTTGCCGCGCATGAGCCTTGCGCCCAGGAAGACCGCGGGCACAGTGAAGGCCAGGGCCATCCAAGGCGAAGCCAGGCGTTGGTAGAGTCGGGTGATCATTTTTTGCCCTTTGTCAAGGTGTTTTCAATGCCCGTGAGGGCTTCGTGGCCAGAGGTCGGAGGTCAGAAGTCAGGATGGTGCTTGGGAGGAAGGCGGGCGTGGGGGTAAAAAGCATTGGCGGCGGTCGTGAAAAGGTTTGCCAGACCGACGTTGGGTGAGGCGGCCAGGGGGAAGTGTTCAGTTTTCAGTGTTCAGTTGGTTCTACGCCCTCTGCGTGCTCTGCGGCAAATCAATTGATTGTCTCCAGGCCCGCTTGGAGGAGACGCCAACGGGAGTGGTATGGATCCCATGAAACGCGATGACCTTACGCATCACGCATTACGTTTTACGCCCGTAGCAAGAGCGGCCAGCGGGATGGGCCGACAAAACACATACAGGAGAGCCAATACCGAGAGCCCCCGTTTCAGTACCCCGGAGGGTTTTGTTGGGTTGGTCACGGCGAGGAACGGTGGCCGGCTACTGGCCGCCCCAGTGGGGTTTCAGTACCCCGGAGAGGGGAAGACCTTGGGAATGCAAGGTTCCGTTTTGGACAAGAGGGACTGGATAAAGGTTCCGTTTCAACGAATGACTCGCCATGTCACCCCAGCCGGGCTAGAATTGGGTTGCGACGCCCCGATTTTCCCGAAACCGGAGGCAGATCATGGCGAGTCGTCC
>DRQW01000059.1 GCA_011371305.1 Anaerolineae bacterium
GATGGTGGGATATTCGTACACCAGCGTGGGCGAGAGACTCAATCCCGTCCAGCTTTCCAGGTCCCCGACCAGGGTGATGGCGTCGCGCGAGGCGATGCCGAAGCGCTCCAGGGGCTGATTGGGGTCGATCTGCTCGGGGGGCGCGCCCAGGAGGTCGGCGATCTGTTGGATGAGCCATTCGCGGATGGCGTCGAGGGAGGTTGGGGTCATGGGTAGTGTTCAGTGTTCAGTAATCAGTGTTCAGTGAGCGGACAAGAGTGGGCAGGTGGCAGGTGGCAGGTGGCAGGTGGCAGGTAGCAGGTGAACTTGCCACTTGCAAACTTGCGACCTGCTACCCATCCCACCGGGGGAAGGAGCCGGCGAGATAGCCCTTGCGGGCGGCGTAGCGCTGGATCTTGCCGCTGGAGGTCTTGGGGATCTCGCCCGCGGGCAGGAAGAGGATATCGTGCACCCGCAGCTCGTGGGCCTCGCTGACGGCTTTGCGGATGGCCTGGCGCAGGGCCTCGGGATCGAGGTCGAAGGGATCGTCGCCCGCCCGTGGCTTGTACTGCTTGCGGACCTCGGTGACGATGACCAGTTGCTCGCCCTCGTCCGTATCCACCGAGAAGGCCGCGGTGCAGCCGGGCCGGATGGCGGGATGGGCCTTCTCCACAGTGAATTCGATATCCTGGGGATAGTGGTTGCGCCCGTCGATGATGATCAGGTCTTTGATGCGCCCGGCGATGAAGAACTGGCCGTCCTTCACAATGCCCAGGTCGCCCGTGCGCAGGAAGGGCCCCTGGCCGTCTGCGGTGAAGGCGTTGAACGTGGCCTCGGTGGCCTCGGGATTGCGCCAATACCCGCGCGCCACACTGCCCCCCTTCACCCAGATCTCGCCCACCTGGCCCTCGGGCAGCACCTCGAAGCTCTCGGGATCGACGATGAGCGTCGTCTGATCCCCCAGCGAGACGCCGCACCCGACCAGCGTTGTGGTTTTCCCCGCGTCGCGGGGGTCGCCGGAGAGCACGTCGGCCGGGAAATCGTGGAGGATGGGGGGATCGTTCCGCCGCCCGCCGGTGGTGATGAGCGTGCCTTCGGCCAGGCCATAGGTGGGATAGAAGGCGTCGTAGCGGAATCCGGCCGGGGCAAACACCTCGGCAAAGCGCTTCAGGGTGGCGGGGCGGATGGGCTCCGCGCCGTTGAAGGCCATGTTCCAGCGGCTGAGGTCGAGCTGCGCCAATTGCTCGGGCGTGATCTTGCGGGCCACCAGGTCGTAGGCGAAGTTGGGCCCGCCGCTGACCGTGGCCTGGTATTTGGAGATGGCCTGCACCCAGCGCACGGGCCGCTGCAGGAAGGCGATGGGCGACATGAGAATCACCCGCATCAGGTTGTAGATGGGCTCCAGCAGGCCGCCGATGAGGCCCATGTCGTGGTAGGGCGGCAGCCAGATGACGCCGATATCCTCGGCCGTAACCAATTCGAACGCCTGGCGGATGAGCTCCAGGTTGTGGAGCAGGTTGGCGTGGGCGAGCATGACCCCGCGCGGGGTCTGGGTGGAGCCGGAGGTGTATTGCAGGAAGGCCAGGTCCTCCGCCCCGATATCGGGCTTTTTCCAGGCATCCGCGCCCTCGTCACCGATGGTGTCGGTGGCGATCCACTGCATCGCGGCCAGGTCGGGCGCCTGGGCGAAGACGAAGGGCGCCATCTGCAGGATGGGCTCGGTGGTCAAGGCCACGCGGGCGTCGGCATCCCGCACGATGGCCTGGAGCCGGGGCAGGGTGCGGTCCAGGCGCATGGGATTGGGCGGATAGGCGGGCACGGCGATGACGCCCGCGTAGAGGCAGCCGAAGAACCCGGCAATGTACTCCAGGCCGGGCGGATAGAGGAGCACGGCCCGGTCGCCGCGCTGCAAGCCCGCATCCAGCAGGGCCACGGCAATGGCGCGGGCGCGGCGATCGAGATCGGCGTAACTCATCACCGATTCATCCTGCTCGCCATCTTCCAAAAACACATAGGCCCGTTCGAATCGGTTCTCCGCTGCCCGAAATTGCAATAAATCCACCAATGTTTGAATCCCTAGACCCTGTATCGGGTTTTGCTGCTCTGAAACCATAAACGACCTCGTTTAATGCAAGCAATGAATGTCATGATGAGAAAACGGGAAACCAGGAAGCCAATAAACCGGAAAACCAGAGAACCGGGTTACTGGCCTGCCCCTGATTGTTGACCAAGTCAGGCCATAGCGGCTTGAGCCAGAGAGAACCATATTCAATCAGCGCCCCAAGCACCTGTCAAAGAATCAGCTCAGCACCGTGGGGGGCCATACATGTGACAATGTACGGGGCTATTATAACGGCAAGACGGACGAAGATGCAAAGGTTTCGGGATGAGGTGGAAAAATCAGGAAACCAGTACGTCGGGGAGTCTGATGACGTGTTGCCTGGCTTACCCGTTTCCAGGCCTTCCGAGCTACTGAGTTCCCAACCTACTGGCCCGGGACCAGTGCGAAGGAAAAGACGCCATCGTGATCGTGTTGGTCGGATGACGCACCGCCGCAGGTATTGCGGGCGATGACCTTGTAGTAGTAATTCGCCTGTCCGTCACCTGCTCCCACGTCTGTGTAGGCGGTTTGGGTGTAACCGTCGGGTGTGAGCTGCTGGGCGGTGGCGTCCCCGGGCGTGAAGTAAGGCGTCTCGCTGCGCCAGACCTCGTAGGAATCGCTCGTGGCATCCCAGGTCAGCTCCACGTCCACGCCGTTGAGCGAAGAAGCCACTGTGGGCGCGTCGGGAACGGGGCATGTGGCCTTGACCGCGATGGGGAAATGGGCGTCGGGCGAGGCGGCGGTGGCCTCGGTGAAGTGCACCTGGGCGAATTGCCACTGGTCGGGCTGGAAACCGTAGCCGTGGGCGGTGAAGGTGATGGTCTGGGTCTCGCCCGCTGCAGTGAAGCTGAAGGATGCGGGGGAAGCAGTCATGGACATACCCGCAGGCAGGTCGAAGCTGATCTCCCAATTGCCCGGACGGGTGGCCTTCAGAGTTCGGGTCCAGGTCCAGGCGTTGTCGAATTCATCGGTGGCGAGGCTAGGCATGTTCAGGGAGCTGGGGTCGCCGCCGCCGGATGGGTTAGCATTTTCGTATTCCTGTCGAGTGATGTGGAGGATAAAGCCTGCGTCGGAAGCCACGGTCAGATCCACTCGCCCCGCGCCCATATCGAACACGTCTGCGGGCGTGGTACGGTCCTCTTTGCGGATGCCCTGGATTTTGGCCGTACTCATGAGCGCGGATTGCACCTCCGCGGGCGACCAGTCAGGATGGGCCTGGATCAGCAGCGCGGCCGTGCCTGCCAGATGGGGGCTGGCCATGGAGGTGCCGTTGTACACGTCGAAATCGGGGCCATTGCTGGGGTCGCCATCGTCGGCCACCGCGGCCAAAATGTCCACGCCCGGACCGATGATATCGGGCTTGATGATCTTCTGGGTGGAGGCGGTGGAATTGGGGCCGCGAGAGCTGGATTGGGCCATGATGTCGCCATACTTCGCGCCATCCACCACCCGCACCGTGCCCGAAATGACCGCGGTGTGGCCCGTGTCGCCATTGTTCAGCCAGTCTTTCAGCGCCACCGCATCCAGATAAGTGATATGCACTGCAGGGATGACGTGGGGATCGGAGACGATGCCGTAACCTTCGTTCTCGGTGTTGGCGAGCACCATGCCCCCGCCCCCGGCATCTTTCACGTTCTGCCCCTTATCCCGGCGCTTGACTTGTCCTCGGTCGCAAACCACGATCTCGCCGTGAAACTGGTTTGCGGGCCAAATACCCGAGTCGCAATACGGATTGCCGTAATCCCCGGCATAGACGATAGCTGCCGGACCATAGCCTGCGGTCACACTACGTCCTTCGATATCCGCCAACGTCGTCCCCTGATCGGTGGTCATGCTCACCAGGGCATTCGAGAAGGCCCGGTCATGAGCATGGGAACCCACGGCCATGATCCAGGGCGCGTACGCGGGCGAACCGACGGTGCCGGGGTCCGGGCCACTGTTGCCCGTGGCAGCTGCAACAAACACCCCCGCCTCCCGGGCATCGAGAAAAGCCTGGGTGTCGAGATTGAAGGGATTCCAGGGGCTGAGGGAAGAGTTGCCTCCAGCAGAGTAGTTGAGCACATGGACGCCATCCGCAACGGCTTGATCAATCCCCGCGGCCGCGTCGGTGAGCAGGCATTGGTTATTATCACATACCCGATACGAGATGATGTTGGCGTGAGGAGCCACGCCGGAGATGTTGGTGGTGATAGTCATGGTTGGTGCGATGTATTCAATATCATACAAGAAGTTGCCTGCAGCTGTGCTGGCGGTGTGGCTGCCATGCCCGTCATCGTCCTCCACCCCCGCGCCCGTGTAATCGTACATGCCGATGAGCTTATCGTTGCAAAGAGAAGGGGTATTGATGCATTCGCCCTTATAAACGCCGCTGCCGAAAGGATTCCGGTGATCGTAGCCGTCATCGGCGATATCCGCGAAGGAGGGATGGCCGTGGTTGATGCCTGAATCGAGCAGCCCTATGATGATGCCTTCACCGCAGCGCCCGCCATCCACGGTGCAATCGGCGCTATTGCGCGGCCCCCATTGGGACTCAGCCCCGATCCAGCCCGGCCCGCGATCGGTGAGCAACTGCCGGATTCCGTCCGGGGCCACCGCGCGCACGCCGGGCAGGGTCTCGGCGATGGCGGCCTCCGCGGGCGTCAGGCGCACGGCGACGCCGTTCAACACCCAGCGATACTGGTAAATCCAGACAACTTCACGCCCCAACCGTCGGCTTAAAGTCTGCCGCACCTCCTCCTGCTGTTGGGAGAGATAGTCGAAATAGGCTTGGCTGGCGGACGCGTGGGGGTTCAGGCGGACCATGCTGGTTGTCGCGGGGCTGGTGGCGGCTAATCCTGGAATCCCGCCCCGATAGGTTGCGATAGGGGCATCCGCCAGCAAGATGACATAGCGGCCCGTGGGAGATTGGGGGCCAAGTCGGGCCCGGGCCGTCCACCCCACCCTGGCCATTCCCGCCACGAGAACGACCAGGGCTAGGAATGCAGCGGTTCGTTTCATATTCCTCCTCCTGGAGGGAGCATACAAAAGAAAACGCATTTCAATCATACCCCATCCATGTCCAAGCGGACAACCTATTACCCCGATGTATCTAAAAACCCCCTTAAACGACCATTTCCCTTCACTCAAATTTTGGTGTAAACTATTCAACTGTTATTTTTCCGAAAACAAAAGATATCCACTTTCCACATTTTTTAGGAGAATTCATGATGAAAAACACGTTGCGCGGCTTTTTCGCTTTGGCTCTGCTACTGGCTCTCCTTTTGGTAGGGGCGCCTTATGCCCAGGCAGATGAAGGAACGCCTTTTCGTCCTTTAAACCAGAACGCCGAAGAGCTGGCAACTTACATTATTCGTCTAAAGAACCCATCCTTGGCTGCTTACCGGGGAGGGATTCCCGGTCTTGCACCTACCAGCCCCAGAGTAACAGGTGCGGCCAAATTGGACGTCAACAGCCCTGCCAGCCAAGCGTACCTTGACTTCCTTGCTCAACAACGAAAGGTGTTTTTACAGGAAGCATCGGAACTCATTGGCAGGGAACTAAATGCGGATCGGGTTTTTGATGTGGTTTACAATGGCCTCACATTGCAATTGACTGCACAAGAAGCCGCAAAAATCGCCACACTTCCCATGGTGCGCAAGGTCCAACGAGATTACATGAAATATCCCTTGACGGACCGGGGACCGGAATGGATCGGCGCCCCTAGTATGTGGGGGCCGCGCACTGCCGCGGATTGCACCGCGGATGGGGGAACATGTGGTGAGGGGATCATTATTGGTGTGATTGATACAGGCATAAACGATGGCCACCCATCTTTCGCGGATGTTGGTGATGATGGCTACGATCATACCAATCCTTTGGGAAGTGGAAATTACAAGGGATGGTGCGATCCCGGCAACGCAAACTACGATGCCAGCCTTCAATGCAACGATAAGCTGATTGGTATGTGGGACTTTGTTGGCGACGGCAACGGTCCGCGTGATAGTGATGGCCACGGGAGCCATACCGCCAGCACGTCTGCAGGCAACTTCATTGACCAGGCCACCTTAGTTGCGCCAACCATCACCTTTACACGGACTATCTCGGGTGTGGCTCCCCACGCGAATATCATTGCGTATCGGGCTTGCGGACATAGTGGCTGCCCCCTTTCGGCCCTTACCGATGCGATTAATCAAGCTGTGGCTGATGGTGTGGACGTCATCAATTACTCCATCGGCGGGCCCTCATCCAACCCCTGGACCGACGACGACGCCCAAGCGTTCTTGGATGCATGGGACGCCAATATTTTTGTCGCGACGTCCGCCGGAAACAGCGGCCCTGGTCCCAGCACAATGGGGTCCCCGGCAGATGCCCCTTGGATTATGGCCGTTGGCGCCAGCACCCATGATCGGGCCTTTGCCAACTGGCTGACCAACATGACCACCGATCAGGGTACAACGCTCGACACCATCGAAGGCCGCAGCATCACTTCGGGCTATGGGCCTGCGCCCATCGTGTATGCAGGCGACTATGGCAACCCCTTGTGTAAAGCAGGTATCTGGCCTTCCAACCAATTCAATGGTGAAATCGTGGTCTGCGATCGGGGTGAAATCGCCCGGGTGGACAAAAGTGCTAATGTGGCCGCCGCGGGAGGTGGTGGCATGATCCTGGCCAACACCATCAACGAAGGGGATGGTCTCAGCGCTGACGCTCATTCCATTCCTTCAGTACATATCACCTATAAAGATGGTGTTAAGCTGAAGAACTGGCTTGCTAATGGCGATACCGGCCACACCGCCACGATTGCGGGCACGCAAATGGATGTGGACACGAAATACGGAGATCACATGGCATCCTTCAGCTCCCGCGGTCCTAATCCCGCCGCGCCCGATATCATCAAGCCCGACATCATTGGCCCGGGTGTGGACATCTTTGCCGCGGTCGCGGACGATGGTGACCCCAGCAACGGCCCCGATTACGGCGTCATCAGCGGGACATCCATGTCTAGCCCCCATCTGGCAGGCGCGGGCATTCTTATGAAACAAGCCCATCCTGGCTGGAGCCCCGACCAGATCAAATCGGCGATCATGACCACTTCGAAGCACTCGGGCTTGACCGAAGCCGATGGTGCCACTCCTACCACGCCCTTCTCCGCAGGGGCAGGGCGCGTTGCCCTGGAAAATGCCAAAGATGCTGCCATGCTCCTGGAGGAAACACGTGCGAATTACGATAACACCAATCCAGATACAGGCGGCGATCCCACCACCCTCAACATCGCCAGCATGGGCGACGGTGCATGCTACCAAACGTGTAGCTGGACCCGCACGGTGACCAATCCCACCAGCCAAGCCATGAACTGGACGGGGGTCTTCACTGGCACCAACGGCCTCGTTGGCACCCTCTCTCCCTCCACCCTTGCCATCTCTCCTAACGGTTCCGCTTCCTTTACCCTTTCGGTAGATGTGACCGGTCTCCAACCGGGTGAATGGTACTTTGGTGAAGTGGTTTGGACCGAAGACAATGGATTAGCTCCGGATGCTCACTTCCCCGTGGCGGTCAAAGTCGCTACTAGCACGGACGAGCGGATGATCGTCAAGACAGTCGACCTCTCGGGAGCCAACAGTGGCGACACCCTGGACTACACCGTGACCATCAAAAATTATGCCACTTCGGCTGAAAACTTCACCCTCTCGGATCCCATCCCTGCCGGTGCCACGTATGTGTCCGGTTCCGCTACGGGTGGCTGGACTTACGACAGCGGAACGAACACGCTGAACTGGTCGGGCACCCTCAATGCCGCCCAGTACGTGGTGGAAGAACAGAACCGCTCTGGCTTCCAAAGCATCGCCAGCACCGGTATTCCCATCTATGAGCCGGGCGATGGAGAAAACGTCTGTTACCTGATTCCGGTGGACTTTTGGTATGTCAACAAACACTACGGCGACATGATTATGTCCGCCAACGGTGTTGTACGTGCGGGGATCGGCCCCCTTCAAATCTGTCCTCCTACCACCAATCAACAATTCCCCACCAACGATTTGTTCGACGACTGGGATAACCTCATTGCGCCATTCTGGACCGACCTGGATCCCGAGTCTGGTGGTCAAATGTACTACGAATCGGGCGTGATGTACAATGGCAAGCCCCATTACGTGCTGGAATGGAACGCCATTCCGCTCAAGAGTGACCCCAATACGACAGCCACCTTCCAGATGTGGATCGAAAAGGGAAGTGACAACGTTTGGTTTGCGTATCCCAGTGGCGGCCCACTGAACGGTCCAACTACGCCCGATGCGACCATTGGTGGCGAAGATGAAACCGGCACTTTGGGCGCCAACTATTATTACAACGGTTCGGGAACCATGCCCGATGGCAGTGTGGACGTCTGGGTCGGCCTAAAGCCAGCTACCAAGACCTTCGGATACCAGGCCACGGTGACCGCCAGTGCTGGCAATGATGTCATCAACGAAGCGGAAGTCACAGTGAACAGCGACACGAATCAGGCCATGGCCCTCACCCACATCTGTGACAACAATGTCGCGGCCGCGGATGCCATGATTTCCTACGCTGGTGATAAAAAATACACCAGCTTCGATTGGTCGTTGACGGGTGACATCTACGTCTCCTATCAACTCTGGCGCAGTGAATCACCCTATTTCACCCCGGGTGATGCTGGCACAACCCTGGTCTGGGAGGGGCACGATTTCAGTACTATCGATTACGATTCTGACTTTGCCATTGGCAATCCCGATACCAACTACTACTATCAGCTTCGCACCCTCAATTGCACCGGCACCGCTTCGTCCGATGACAACCAGAGTGCGGAATTCGACTTCGCCCTCGTTCCGGGCACCAACTGAGCCTAACCCAACCACCAATCACCACGCCGCTCCGAATTGGAGCGGCGTTTTCTTTCTAACGCTATGATTGATAATTCTTCTGATATCCGGCACTACCGCCAAGCTTGATTATCCCGCCATCATCGCCACCAACCGCCAAATCTGGGCTACGAAAAAGGTAACGACGAAGCCCAGTGCCAGGGGCAGCAATGCGGCCACCGCGGTCCACTTACGACTCCCCGTCTCCTTGTAGATGGTGTAAATTGTCGTGCTGCAGGGATTGTGAATGAGGCTGAACAGCATCAGATTCACCGCCGTAAGCAGGGTCCAGCCACCAAGCTGGAAGATTTGCATCAATTCCTGGGGATTCTCCACCTCCATCAAGGTGACCGAGCCATCCGCGCCCACCTGTGCGCCCACAGTAAGCAGGGTGAGCATGATGATCGTGGGAATAACCAACTCGTTGGCAGGAATAGCCACCACATAGGCCAGGAGAATGACGCCGTTCAGCCCGATGAGAATACCGATGGGATCCAGCCAACTCACAATATAGCTGGCAATGGGTTGACCTCCGATCTGAACATTGGCCAAAATCCAGATGACAAAGCCCGCGGGCGCGGCAAAGACAATGGCCCGCCATAAAACTTTGATGGTGCGGTCGATGACCGAAGTGTAAATGGTCTGCAAGATGCGCGGGGGCCGATAGGGCGGCAGTTCCAGGGTAAATGTCGAGACCTCTCCGCGAAGGACCGTGCGGGAGAGAAAGAACGAGACCAGGAAGGTAAGCAGAACACCCAGTAAGGCGATGCCGACAACCGTCAAGGCGGAAATAAGCCCGGCCAGATAGGGAGGCGCGAGCGCGCCGATGAACAAACTGGCGATGATGATCTGCAGGGGCCATCGCCCGTTGCATAACGCGAAATTATTCGTGATGATAGCGATGAGTCGTTCGCGCGGACTGTCGATGATGCGGGTGGAGATGACGCCCGCGGCATTGCAACCAAAACCCATCATCATGCTCAGCGACTGCTTGCCATGGGCCCCCGCTTTATGAAACAGCTCATCTAGATTGAAAGCCAAACGGGGCAGATAGCCGAAATCCTCTAACAGAGTAAACAGCGGGAAGAAGATGGCCATGGGAGGCAACATGACGCTTATCACCCAAACGGTGGACAAATACGCACCATCGATGAGCAAACCACTAAGCCACCATGGCACGCCGATGGCAGCAGCTCCCGTTTTGAGCATGGGATAAATCGTGCCGATAAGCAACGTCGAAAGGAGCTGAGAAGGATAGTTCGCGCCGGTGATCGTTATCCAAAAGACCATCGCGAACAGCCCAATCATGATAGGGAAACCCCAAATACGATGGGTAACGATGCGATCGATGGCCCGATCCAGGTCGAACCGCTCCTTCTCCCCCGGCAGGGTCACCGCCCGGCTGGCGATGCGCGAGGCTTCGGCAAAGATATCAGCCACGATCTGCTCATGGAAGTCGCCCCCGATCTCCCAGCGCAATCGCGAGGCGGTTTCCAATAATCGATGGATGCGCTCACGCCATTCGGTAGGATCCAGATTCTCAGGGCGGGCGGATTGAGGTACTGGTGCATCCTCCAACCGATCCTCCTCCAATACTCCCACATGGAGATTCCCCAATTCGCCCGATTCCACCGCCTGGATGATACTGGTATCGCCATCCAACAGGCGCAGTGCCACCCACTGTGCGTTGGGCAAGCCGGGGAAGGCGGCCTCCACCAACGGCGTCAGGGTTTCCACAGCCTTCCGCACCTGGGGCGAACGAATTTTGATGCGAGGGGGCTTCCCCACCACACGTCCGGAAGCGACCTCATCAATGGCCTGCAGGAGTTCAGGGATCCCTTCTCCTTGCCGCGCGGCCATGGGGACCACGGGCACGCCCAAATCCCGCGCCAACCGCCTGTCGTCCACCCGAATGCCTTTACGCCGGGCCTCATCCATGAGGTTGAGGGCGATCACAACCCGATTGGTGATCTGCAACACCTGCAAAGTCAAGTTGAGATTGCGCTCCAGTCGGGTCGCGTCCACCACGATCACGGTCACGTCGGGCTGGCCGAAGAGGATGAAATCCCGCGCGATCTCCTCGTCCAGGCTGGTGGCGAGGAGGGAATAGGTGCCGGGCAAATCGACGAGTTTATAGCGAAACCCGCCGTATTCGAAACCACCTTCCGCTCGGGTCACGGTCTTGCCGGGCCAGTTGCCAGTGTGTTGCTTAAGTCCGGTCAGCGCATTGAATACCGTGCTCTTACCCGTGTTGGGATTACCGGCCAACGCGACCACGTAATCCCAATCGGTCATGTCCACCCCCAGCTTCTGGAGGTTGGCCAGGTTGTGGACCGGGCACGTGGCGCAGCTCGCCCCCACGGGTGGTGGAGTGAATTTGATTTTCGGCTCTTTTGTTTCCGTTTTATGTTGAATAGTCATGGCATCTTATCCTGTCCGACGACATCCAAGCGCAGTCGCCGAGTGCTCTACGGTTTCCTGGTCGCTTCCACAAGCGCCTGTGTCGCTTCTTGCTGCCCATTCCCGGACGTGACAGACAATTTCCGGATAAAAATCTTCGCAGCCTGATCATCGCGCAGGGCGATCAAGGCCCCGCGGATAAAGTAGGCCACGGGTTCGCCCAACGGGCTGGTGAACTCGGCCCGCACCTTGGCTCCGGGCAGCACCCCCAGATCCATCAGTCGATGTCGTTCAGCCGGGTGCATGGTGCGGCTGATGGCGACAATCTCGGCCTCTTCGCCCGGTTTCAAGCTGGAAAGCGGATCACCAAGGGGCTTGATGGCGGTCTCGACCTGTTCTTTGGGAATGAGAGCCACGAAGACATTGGCTGCAAGCACAGGGGCGAGGACATGTTCGTTACCGCGAGAGAGGAAACGCACCCGTTGCGGCGTTTTTTCCACGACCAGCACGTCCATACCCGGATGCAACCCCTCGGCCACGAGTTGAGCATAAATCAGCTCGGGCTGATCTTCCAGATGCACGATGCGGGCCAAATCCCCCGGGCTGAGTTGGGTGAGGGGTTGGGTCTGGATTTCAGGTGTCTCCCCTTCGGCGGTAGGGATGGGATCGCCGTGGGGATCGAAGCGGGGATTGCCCAGACGAATGGCTAACGCTTCGATTTCATCCGGCGCGAGCAGATGTTCGACTTCATCGGCCCGGGCGTGCCATTCCTCTTCGCGATAACCGGTGTGATCACTGAGGTACCGCTCCCAAAGCCGGTGGGCGCGCAATACCTGAATGGCGACTTCGCGGCCGGTGTCGGTCAGATCGTAGGCATCATCATGGGTTTCCACCAAACCGAGCCGGGTCATCTCTTCCAACAGTTGGGCCGCCTGATTCATACTGATGCCCATTGCACCCGCCAGGCTTTGCAATGTCACATGACGTCCTTCCAGTTCATTGGTATAGAGATATTTGAGCGCATCCTCACGCAATACCCGGGCCGACATCCGTCGGGCTTGTTGCCAACGGTAATAAAGCCCGTCATCGGGCCAAAAGATCACCGCGAGTAACGCCAGGAACGCAATGCCAACGAGCAAAGAAATCAGAGGGTCTGGCATAATGGGTAAGTATATCAAAAAATCCATCTTTTGCCAAGACAAAACAAAACTCCCGAATATCCGCAAAAAACTTAAGTCACACCATAAACACGGAAGGACTTCACCACTCAATCCAGGCCCACATCGGTTCATAAAGAAACCCCTTACTCCCCTTGATTCCATGCTATGAGAGAAATGAGTTATGCCGCTCCTATTTTGCCCCTATTCGCCTAAATCCAGGGAATTATGGTACAATTTATTCTCACGAATGGTTTGTCTTGCCTCATTTCCCTTAATTCAATATGGCTTCGGTTCTCAATCGTCCTACAACCCATTTACTTATTAAAGCATTCGGGCATCTCTCGCCATTGACGTTGGCCCAACTGCAGGAAATTTTCTTCGAACGGCGTTATCGGGCCGGTGAAGCGATCTTTCTGCAAGGCGATGCGGCCAAATCGATCTATGTGGTGGTGGAAGGTCGTGTGAAGATCGATCGGGTGACGCCTGATGGGAATCATTGCATTCTTTGTATGCGCGGACAAAACGAAACCTTTTGTCCTGTCCCCCTGCTTGATCAAGGAAGACAGCTCGGCACGGCTTGGGCCTTGACCGATGTGACTTTGCTTAGCGCGGATATCAATGAATTCAGAAGAGTGGCTGCGGAATGTCCGCAGCTTTTGGCTGTGGTTCAGCATGGCTGTTTGCTCGAGGTACGACGGCTGTTAGGGCGAATGGAAATGTATGCTTTTCGGAGTGTGCGGGAACGGGTAGCGAGCATGTTATTGGAGGAAAGCCGTCGTCGGGGGTTTATGGATAAACCAGCCAACGAATTGCGTATGACGCAACAAGACTTGGCCGGGCTTGTGGGGGCTTCGCGCGAGAGTGTATCGCGCACGTTGTCGAAAATGGAACAGGAAGGCATTTTGCAGACAAAGCGGGGGCGAATCATCATTTTGGATCGGGAGAAACTTCGGGCGATTGTCGCGCCCTAGAGCCAGTTCCGAAAATAACGTTGTGTTCGTCTGCAAAATCAACTCGAAGCCCGCGTTGTGCGTAGCGCTAGCGGGCGTGAAACGTGATGCGCGAAACGTGAGATCTTGCGCATCACCCATGACGCATCACGAAGTCGGCTTCCCGCGCTGATCTGGCCGCGAGACATTTTCATCGGTATCGGCGCGTCGCCGCGCGTGGCGCCTGTTCCGAAAACCGAGATTCCATGCGATGTAAAAATGGCCCGCATTTTGCGGGCTTTTCTTTTTCTTCAAACGCACCATACCAGGGACATTCCCTTAATAAAAGAATGAAAAAACAAATGAAGGCAAAGCATTTTGCGCGGGATGTGATACAGGTCATATCGGAGTGAATGAGAATATGCCAAAATAGGAATGATCCTGTTTGGCCCTTGGCTTCCGCGTTCCGTTTTCTATTCAAAGGAGGTACCACGATGACCCTGCTCGATCAGATTGCGCTCTTGCTAACCGGTTTAGTTGCGCTTTATTTGGTTGTCAGATTCTTCAATGACTACCGCCAACATCAAGGGACCCACAATGTTTTCTACATGATATCCTTCCTGGTACTGCTGGTGGCGGGCCTGCTTCTAATCGCTTTCACCTACGATATCTTGGGTTCGCCTTGGGTGGTCATTGTTTCCGCGCTCATCCCGATCTGCCTTTCGCTGGGGCTGGTGTATGAGTTTTACCCCAATTACGGAAAGTTATACCTGGTGGTCGCGATCATCGGGCTCATTGCCATGGGTGTGACCCGCTTCACAGGCCCACCCACACTGGCCACTATCTTCCTCATCATCGTCCACAGCATCGCGGGGATCCTCATCATTCTCACGCCCATCCTGGCCGCGCGCCAGGGCCTGACGTCGGGCGGATTTATCGGGGTGAGCATCGGTGGCATTCTCATCGGCCTGGGAGGCGTGGCACTTGCCTTCCTCAAGCTAGGCAAGCAATTCCTCTTCTTCAGCCAGGAGTTTGTATTCACTATCCTGGCGCCATTGCTGTTGCTGATGGTTTTGTGCTTTGCCTGGGGCTTTATGAAAAAGGTCAAAGTGCCCGGTTCCAGCACACCCCAGATGCGAACAGCGTAACCGCAGGGAAATCGGGCAGATGGCACTCTTCTGATGGTTGTCATCTGCCCAACCATTCCCATGTTGTTCGGAGGCACTATGGAAGCATTGAAACAACGTTACACTTACCTCTTCCACTCGACCAAAGGCCTCGTCCTCGTGGCCATCGCACTGATTGCGCTGGAGACGGTGTTCTTCGGTATGCTCTCCGGCCCGATGGCCGAGCTGGGCGTTCGGGATGTATGGGTACGCATCACGGGCATGCAACTCCATCCCTTGGAGCGGGAGGCCCGCATCATCATGCTCTATCACACCATCGCCATGGCAGTAGTGGCGATTGAGGTGTATTTCATCACGGGCCTGCTGAAAATGAGCGACCGACAGCGGGCGAACATCAATGCTACCATCACCGTGGGTTACATCACAGCCATGATCTTCGGCATGTGGTTTGCCTACTTCGGTCGAAATTTCATCATGCATGGGCTATTCATCTTCGGTCAGTCCCTGGTTTTCTTCGCCGGCGTCATGCTGGCCGTGGCTTTATGGCCATGGAAACCGGAGTATCGCTTGCCCGAAGATTCACCTTACGCCAAACTGGGCACACTGGACCTGGAGCGACTGGCGTTCTGGGTGATGGCTGTGGCCACGTTAGGATCTGCCATTTATGGTGCGGCGGCAGGCGCTAACTTCGGTAATGGATTCGAACTCTTTCTGGCGGAAGACACGATCCGCGAGGTTGAGAAGACCAAACTGGAGCTGGCGGTGATCGGGCATCTGCACATCATGCTCACCCTAATCGCCGTGGCCATTATGCTCATCGTAGGGCGCTGGGTAGATTTCAAAGGCCGTCTGCACACGATCTATGCCTGGCTGACCATCATCGGTACTCTCATCATCACCGCGGGCGTGTGGATTATTGTGGTCTATCGGGCTATCGCCCATATCATCATCAACGTGGGCTCGCTGCCCGTCCTGCTGGCCGCTTTCTTGCTCACCTACTTCACCTGGCGCAAGCTCGTTCGCGTTGGGCTGGCGAAAAGGGGACTCACGCCCGATCAAGCCAGTTTTGGCCAGAAGTTGCGGGCCATGTTGCATGATCCGCTGCCCTGGGGCGCGACCTGGCAGATGATCTACATGAACGCGGTGGTCACAGCCATCGGCATTTTCCTGGCCGTGCGTTTGGATGAAGAGGTGAGGAAATGGCCCTGGCGAGAGGAACGCGTTACCCTGACCGGGCATTGGCACATTCTGGCGGGCATCATTGCCACCATCATCCTGCTTTATTACGCAGACCTGGCCGGGCTTAAAGGCCGGGCCCGGCGCTGGTTCGGCTGGACGGTCATCATCGCCTCGGATATTGCTTTTGCCGCGGTGTCCTTGTTTGCCACAAAACGGCTGTATGTGAGCGAATCGCAGCAACAGCCTTTGGTCAATTGGACGATGTGGCTCACCGATGCAGGTCTGTTCCTTGTACTGCTCATGTTAGGGCTGCTCATGGTGTGGCGGCTTGTGGATCTGTTCAAAGGGGAAGGTCGCTGGAAGCACGAATTGGAACATCCCGAACTCGATGTCTTCGGTAAGGAGGTGGAGGCATGATGCGCCCGATTTCGTTCTCCAAGCCCCTCATCCTCATCGCGTTGCTTTTCCTGTTGTCAGGAGTGGGATGCACCGCCCAAGCAGCGCCCGCAAGCTCACCCCCGACCTTTGACACAGGCATCGATCCTAATGCGTGGGTTCAGGTCCCGGCCGGGGAATTCTTGATGGGCCTTCACAATCATGAAGTCATGGTGGCACATGACTATGAAATCATGGTCACCCACGTGACCAATACCCAGTTCGCGGCCTTCCTCAATGAAGCGCTGGCAGATGGCAGCATCAAGCAAACGGAGGCAGGCGTGGTGGGGTATTACCCCGGCGATCCCTTTGATGGGTATAAACATGAGGAGAAGATCGAAGCCGGGGATTGGCTTTTGTTCCCCGTCAACCATCCCGACGCCCGAATCCGCCAGGAGAACGGGGCGTTCGTGGTGCTGCCCGGCTATGAGAATCACCCAGCGACGATGATGACATGGTTTGGCGCCCGAGCTTATTGCGAATACTACGGTTGGCGTTTGCCCACCGAGGAGGAATGGGAGAAGGCTGCTCGGGGCGAAGATGGCCGCGCTTACCCCTGGGGTGATGAGATCGACGAGAGCAACGCCAACTACTACAAAAGCCATGATCCCTTCGAGCGCCCCAACACGCCCGGTGACACAACGCCTGTGGGCTTCTACAATGGCAAAAGCTACAACGGCTTCCAGACCATGAACTCTCCCAGTCCGTATGGGCTTTACGACATGGCGGGCAATGTGTGGCAATGGACGAGTGACGACCCGCCTAAGACCCACTTGCGCTACCTGAAGGGCGGCAGTTTTATGGATTACGCCTACAATTTGCGTAGTTGGACCCGTAACAGCGCGAGCCCTGAGTATTTCAGCATTGCGGTTGGCTTCCGTTGTGCTCGATAAAAACGCTCAATCATTTCGAGCCCGCCGTTATTTCCCCTATGTCGTGGAAAGTCCAGGCCCTAAAACGTGAACCGTGATGCGTAAAGCCCTCACGTCTCACGCATCACGGTTCACGGCGTCAGCGATGTCGCTCAACTTTGGCTTACCGACACTTTTGCAACCAGCATGAACCTTTTTGCAACCGAGAAACCATGTTCCAAACCCGAATGCCCCCATGGTCTTCCCAGCCTATCCTTTTCCGCCTGCGATTACATCTGACGTTGATCAAAAGCCTGCAGACGGGACTCCTGTTAATCACCGGACTGGTGGGCTATCTCAGCGTTGGAGAAGAACTAACGAGCCGTTGGCAGGAACTGGCAGGATTGGCAGGAAGCCTCTTTCTGGCCATTAGCGGCTCCACGATGCTGAACATGTGGTACGACCGGGATATCGACGCGCGCATGGACCGCACCTGCCTTCGACCTCTGCCTGCGAATCAGCTTTCTCCGCGCGAAGTGTTGATCTTGGGCGCGCTGTTCACGGCCGCGGGCGTGGGTTGGGGCTTCCTTCTAAGCCCCCTGTGTGGCGCCATCATTCTGGCCGGATTCTTCTTCGACGTGATCATCTACACCATCTGGCTCAAACGCCGATCGCCCTGGTCCATCCTCTGGGGCGGCATCTCGGGCGCGATGCCGGTGTTGGCCGGAAGAGCGTTGGCATTGGGGTACCTGGATGGGATCGGCATCCTACTGGCCGGGGCCATTCTCTTCTGGATACCCACCCACATCCTCACCTTTGCCATGAAGTACGCGGAGGATTACGCCCGCGCGGGGGTCCCCACGGTACCGGGCGTCTATGGCTTTCCTATCGCCCGCATTGTCATCGCCGTCTCCAGTTTGTTGGCCTCCGCGGCCATGATCATGGCCGCATGGAAAGTGGGAGTCACCGCGGGCGGACTTGCTGTCATGCTCATACTCTCCGCGGCTCTGCTCATCTTCGCACTTACCAGCGTGTTCCACCCCTCCCAGAAACGCAACTTCCAGCTCTTCAAGTTTGCTTCCATCTACATGCTCATCAGCATGGTCATCATCGCCTTATGACCTCCATGCGTTCCAAAATTCAAGGAGGCCCTTATGGCTGGGAAAATTTTGCGCATCACCGCCATCATCCTGATGGGAGTCGCTTCCGCCATGATGATCCTTGGCGGCATCGGCACGATTTGCATTGCATTCTGGCCCGAAAAATACCCAACCCTGACCATGATGGTCTCGGTCAAGCCCATCTTCCAGGTGGCAGCCATCACGACCATCATCGCCGGCCTGCTGGGAGTTTGGATCACCATCCGCCTGCGGCGATTCACAGACCGCAATTATCTGTATGCCGTGCTCATCCTGTTGTTGAGCCTGCTGACCGCAGGGGTGAAAATGTACTTTTCCAGCAAATTACGTGGCAGCGTGGCACCGACCCACATCCGGTTCTACCTCTCCCTCATCGTCCTGCTTTACTTCCTGATCCTCCGCACACCTGGCCTGTGGGATAAGATCCACAACCAGGGCAAGCCCGATCATGAAAACAAAGCGGGTATGGCTGTGGCTGCAATCCTTGGTGGCCTCCTGACCCTGACCGTGCAATATTGGGCCGGACCGACCCACACCATGAACGGGGTGAACTATGCAGACGTCTGGCACCCACAGCTTGCTTTCTTCGGATGGATGTTGGTTTTGGCAGGCGGTTCTTTCACAATTCAATGGTTGCGACGACACACTCCCCGTTGGCGACGGGTCATTAGGGATGACGTTTATCACCCCGCGGGGTGATTTTTGTCCGAAGCCGCTCCCGTGTGTGACACATGTCATATAAACAAGAACACATTCCTGTTACCCTATTATGAGAAAAATACGCGATGGCTTCATCGCGATCCCTCACACTTAGATTACGCTCAAAAAGGAGGAGCAAGTCACATGAAACGATTACTTATCGTCCTGTCGCTCGTGTTGATGATTGCCGTGCTGGCAGCTTGCGGCGGACAGCAAGCCCCCGCGGTGGATATCGAGGCCACCGTGGCTGCGGTACAGCAAGACGCCGCCGCCAAAGTGGAAGAGGCCCAGAAAGCGGCCCAGGCCACCGCGGAAGCCGCGGAAAAAATGGTAGCCGAGGCGCAGAAACAAGCTGAGGAAGCCATGAAAGCCGCGGAAGAGAAAGCCGCGGAGCAGCCCGCGGAAGCCCCCAAGGCCGATCCAGTGGCCGCCATCAAGAAGGCGGGCTGCACCGCCTGCCACGTGGTCCCCGGCTTCGAGGAAAGTGGTAATCTGGGGCCCGACCTGACCCAGATCCAGGATTACTGGACCAAGGAATTCCTCATCGAGTCCCTGGTGGACCCCGACGCTTCGAAGCCCGAGAAGTGCCCCGCGGGCCCCTGCACCGCCATGCCTCCTATGCTGGGCACCCTGACCGAGGATGAGATCGACGCGGTCGCCGATTATATCCTCAGCGGCGGCAAGATGGCCGCGGGCGAGGGCGAGGAGATGGCCAAGGAAGAAGAGGCCACCAAAGAAGAAGCCATGCAACCTGGTGAGGGCGAAGCCCTTCTCACTGATGAGGAATTCGAACAGGCCAAGGCCATCTTCTTCGACCGCTGCGCCGGCTGCCACGGCGTGCTGCGCAAGGGCGCCACGGGCAAGAACATCACCCCCGAAGCCCTGGCCGAACGGGGTCGCGACCTCGACTTCATCAAAAACA
>DRQW01000060.1 GCA_011371305.1 Anaerolineae bacterium
GAAAAACACGGATAATTCAAAAAATCTGTGACCGATGGCCGTGTCAATCCGTGTCCTCGTCTTTCATCGGTATCGGCGAGCCGTGGCTCGTGGCGCCTGCTTTGAAAATAGCATTGGTAAACCAGGAAACCGGTAGACCAGTAGACCGGGTGGGAGAGCGAATCGACCCGATTTCCCTGGTTTCCTGGTTTACCGGTTTCCTGGGCTACATAGCCCGCCATTTTCATCGGTATCGACACACTCTCGCCCATGTCCGCTAAACTTTAGGTTCATGCAACAGGCATTGGATCGCTTCCTCACCTATCTCCAGGTCGAGCGGGGGGCTTCGCCCTATACCCTGCGCAACTATGGCCGGGAGATCGGTGAATTTATTGCCTTTGCTCAGGAACGGGGCGTGGAGACATGGGCGGAGGTGGACAAGGCCCTGGTGCGGTCCTGGTTGGCGTCGTTACACCGGGCGGGGTATCATCCCGCATCCATTGCCCGCCGACTCTACGAACTGCGCTCGTGCTTTCGTTTCCTGATGCGGGAGGGTCTCGTCGAGGATAACCCCGCGGCCCAGATTCAGCCGCCCAAGCAGCCCCGCACTTTGCCTGACTACCTGACGGTGGAACAGGTCATCGAGCTGCTCAGCGCGCCCGACGTGACCCAACCCCTGGGCATGCGGGATGCCGCCATCCTGGAAGTGCTCTACAGCGCGGGCCTGCGCCGGGGGGAGCTGATGGGCCTGCGGGTGCAAGATGTGGATCTGAAGGAGAAGCGGATTCGAGTGTGGGGCAAGGGGAAGAAGGAGCGCATCGCCCTCATCGGCGAACCCGCGAAACGAGCCCTGGCCCGCTATTTGGACCATGGTCGCCCCCAGCTCTTGGCCAAAAACCCCCACGCCGCGACCAACCCACCCGACGCCCTCTTCCTCAACCATCGCGGGGGGCCTCTCTCCTCGCCTCGGGCCATCAGCGCCATCCTCAACAAATATCTCAAGCAGGTGAACCTACCCAAACGGGTTACCCCCCACACCCTGCGCCATTCCTTCGCCACCCATCTGCTGGAAGGGGGCGCGGATTTGCGCACCGTTCAGGAACTGCTCGGGCACGAAAACCTGCAGACCACCACCATCTACACGCAGGTGACCCTGCGCCACCTGCGCGACGTGGTGCGCCGCGCCCATCCCCATGCCCGGGACGACCAGGTGGATACCTTCTACCAGGCGTTCGTGTTGCCCCTGTTGGAACAAGGGGCAGACCCCGAAGAACTCATGACCAAACTCACCCCCGAAACCCCCTTGGGCGAGCTGCTGGGGTACGATCCCCAGCGCCATCTCCTGGAACAGATACATCCCCGCGCGGGGGAAGAGGAGTCGGAATGAGCCTACGCGCGGCTAGTCGATGGAAATCAACCCCCGGCGAATGCCCTCGAATACGGCTTGGGTGCGGGTGGGCTGGTTGAGCTTGCGCAGGATGTTCTTGACGTGGGTACGCACGGTCTCCTCGCTTACATGCAGTTGGGCTGCGATCTCCTTATTGGTGGCACTGGTGGCGATGAGCTGTAACACCGCCAGTTCGCGTGGGGTCAACCGCTGATCCAGCGCCGAAGGATGGTCGCCCCCGCCGATGTAATTGCTGATAGCCCGGGTGATCAGGGGATGATAGTAACACTCGCCCGCCACCACAGTGCGGATGGCCTCGACCAGTTCGTTGGTGGAAGCGTCTTTGACGATATAGCCATCCACGCCTGCCTCCACCGTGGCAAAGACCCGAGCATCCGCGTGGATGCCCGAAAGCACCAGCACACGGGTGGCCGGGCTGCGCTCTCGGATGAGGTGGAACACCTCGACACCATCCATATCGGGCATGTTGAGATCGAGTAGCGCGATGGTGGGCTGCAGGCATTGGGCCAGTTCCACCCCTTCCCGGCCCGAGCCCGCCTCCCCCACCACGATCATGTCGGGCTGCAGATTAAGCGCCAGGCGCAGCCCTTGTCGCAGCATGGCATGATCGTCAATCAGCAGGATACGTATGCGTTGGGACGCCATCATAAGACGTGACGCGAGACGTGGGCGGGCGCAGGAAGGCCCCACGTCGGCGATGAGGGATGGTAGCGAGGACCACGGTGCCCTGGTTGGGTTTGCTTTCGATGGTGAGATCGCCGCCGAGCTGCTGCACCCGGGCCGTCATGCTGCGGATGCCCAGATGGCGTTCGGGGTCGATGTCGGCGGGGTTGAACCCACGGCCATCATCCTCCACCCGCACACCGACCCGATCCCCCTGCGAAAGCACGGTTACCAGAATGCGGCTGGCCTCCGCATGGCGGGCCGCGTTGGTCATGGCCTCCTGCGCCACACGATAGATTTGCTGTCGCAGGGCTTCGTCCCAGCGATCGAATTCGCCCGGCAGCTCGATGCGCAGGGTGAGATCGCGCGCGGGGCAGATGGCATGGAGATGGCGATGCAGTCGGGCGGAAAACGCATCGGAGGTGATCTCGATGGTGTGCATGGCGAAGATGGCTTTACGCATCCGCGCTTGCGCGTCCGCCACCACAGGCTGCAGCTTGGCCAGCTCCCGCCGGACCATTTCGGGATGTTCGGGCAAGAGTTGCACGCACGCATCCAGCCCATAGGCCAGGCCATAAAGTACCTGGCTGATGCTGTCGTGCAGTTCCGCGGCGATGCGATTGCGTTCGGCCAGGATGGCTTGCTGCTGCGCGCGATGGATGCACAGCCGCACGCTGCCCAGGGCCACGCCCGCGTGCGCGGCCAACCGCTCCAGGGATTCCCGTTCGGGGTCGGATAAAGGCTGGCTGACGGGGAGTTGATCGACGATGATTACGCCCAACAAATGCCCCCGCAACGTCAACGGCAGCACCAGATAATGTTTCCCTGTGACCAAACGCCGGGCCATGGAAACATCTTGCACCGGACGCGCGCCATCGAATACCTCCACCGGTTGACACGAAGCCACCGCACGGGCAATGGGCCCCGATTCGCCATGCAATGAGATGGTGGTGGCGTGGCTTAATTGTCGGGGCTCGACGATGGTGGGGATTTTTTCCAACGTCAACCACCCCGTCAGGATATGCGCTTCCTCCTCATACAACCCAATGGTCGCCCGGCGATATCCCAAGTCGTGCACAAGCCCCCGCAAGATCAACTCCTGAAGCTCCGCGGGATCCACCGACGATTGCAACAGCAGCGTCAGTTCCTGAATGAGATTTAGATCCCGGTTGCGTCGCGAGAGCTCGATGTTGGTCTTTTCCAGATGATGCTGGGTCCGACGCAAATCATCCAGCAACACCGAGACATACCCCACCATCAGTGCGATGACGAAAAAGCCGATCACCTGGCTGACCGCCAGCAGGGGGACGGGCGTCGAGCCATGGGGCCGGGGCAGGAGGAAGACCATGGCCAGGAACACCAACGAATAAAGCCCCGCGCTCCCCAGGGCCCCCCGCATCCGCAGAAAATAGGCCGCGCCCAGAATGGGCGTCAGGCTGTAGAAGTAGAAAGGGCTTTGTTCAATGCCTGTGTACCAAACAAAAGCCCCGGCAATGAACAAATCGAACAGGACAAGCCAGGGCCAACGTTGGATCAACAGGGGAAGTTTTTGGCGGAACAGGGTGAGGGCGGCATTGAGCAGGACAGCAAATACCAATGCCTGGAGGATGTGCGCGTCCGGCTCGTACCCCGTGCCGGACAGAACCAGCGCTGCCAGCGGGGGCAACAGGCTAATCCAGCGGATGAAAAGTAAGAGCAGATGGGTTTGTTCGGTTCGGGGGGGACGCGCGCTCATCGCATTCAGCCTTCTAACTCGTACCAGCGGACAAACCTACCATCGACCTGGCCAAGCCACGATGTGTGCCCGTGGATGTGCTGCCAAACCGATGACTGGATTGAAGAGAACAAATCGCCCAGACGATGGCGTTTTCGATGACCAGCCATGCACCGACGTCGGACAGGTCCATCGCCAAAGCTTTCCATCCATTATAACCAAAAAGGAATAATCCGAAAAGCCCCTTTGAAAATAGCTGGGTCTAACCCAAACACTGATAGGGAAATGTTCTCGTCAGGCCCCCGTTGGGCGAAACGTAACGGGCGTGTAAGGTGCGTGAACCTGGCGCATCACGCATCACGCCCTGCGCCCTCGCGGCTGGCCCACAGGATCACACCCGCACTGACCAGAAAGAGCGCGAGCAAGGCCAACAGCTTGAGCATCGTGCTCGCGGTCATCAACCCGATGGTTCCGAACACTGCGCCAAAGGCCACATAAGCCAGCACAATTTGGCGGGGTGTAAAGCCTTTGTCCAGCAGCCGGAAGTGGAGATGGTTCCGATCACCCTTGAACAGCGGCTGCCCATGACGCCATCGCCACCAGATGAGCCAGGCTACATCCATGATGGGCAACCCCATGACCAGCAGCACCGTGGCCACCCGCGCGCCCGCGATCAACCCCAACGCGGCCAGGGTAAAGCCCAGGAAATATGAGCCCGATGAGCCCATGAACACCTGGGCCGGGGGCCAGTTAAACAGCAGAAAGCCCAATACGCTCCCCAGCAGCGCCAAAGCGACCAGCGCCACACTGGATTGGCCCGTGCGAAACATGTGGATGGCCAGCACGACGGCCACCACCGCGGCCACCGACGAAGCCAGCCCATCCACGCCATCGAGAAAGTTCACCGTATTGATGAAGCCCAGGTACCAGAACGCGGTCAGCAGCCAGACTACGGGCCAGGGGAAGACGATCTGGCCCGGGCCGAAGGGGTTGTTCACCCGCTCGATGAAGATGGTGAAATAGATGGCGATGCCCGCGGCCACAAGCTGGGCCAGATACTGGGGCCAGCTCCCGAATCCGAAACGATCATCCAGCAGCCCGAACCCGGTGACAAACCCCGCGCCCAACATCAGCCCCGTCCAGCGAAAGAATTCGTGCGGGTCCGAGGTGGCGGGCTTCCAGGCTGCGGGCAAAGCCCACACCAACAGGTTCGCAGCCAGAAACCCGCCGAAAATCGCCAACCCGCCGATGCGGGGAATCTCCCCCCGATGTTGTCGCCTTCCCCCGGGCCGGTCGAGCAGCCCCCACCGTCGGGCCAGCCGGATGGTGAGGGGCGTCAACCCGACGGCCAGGAAGAAGGCGGTGGCGAGGGTGAGTAAATAGATCACGTTAGCGTGAAGGACAAATGGGCCGTAAGAAGTGTGCAGTATTCAGTTTTCAGTGTTCAGTATTCACGTGGGTGTTGAATTGACTGAAAACTGAACACTGAACCACTGAAAACTGACATTATGGGCGCACGCGGCCAAGGACGCGGGGGAACGCGATGGCCTCGCGCACATTCTTGATGCCCGTGATCCAGGCCACGGTGCGTTCCACGCCCAGGCCGAAGCCGCTATGGGGCACGGAACCGTATCTGCGCAGGTCGAGATACCAGTCGAACGCGTCCTCGGGCAGGCCGTGCTTACGGATGGCTTCCAGGAGTTTTTCGGGATCGCTCATGCGCTCGCTGCCGCCCGTGATCTCGCCATAGCCTTCGGGCGCGAGCAAGTCTGCGCTGAGGCACACCTCCGGCCGTTCGGGATCGGGCTCCATGTAGAACGCCTTGGCTTCGGTGGGATAATGGGTGACGAACACGGGCTTATCGAACTGGCTGGCGATGTAGGTCTCGTGGGGCGCGCCGAAATCATCCCCCCACTCCAAAGGCGGCAGGGGCTCATCTTTGGGCGGGACGGTGACCCCGCGGGCCGCGGCCTCGTTGATCATGGTCACCGCGTCGTCATAGCGAATGCGGGGGAAGGGCGGGGTCACCATCTCTAACTTCGAGGTATCCCGCTCCAGCAACTTCAGTTCATCGGCCCGCTCCTGTAACGTGCGTTGCACGATGTAGGACACAAACTGCTCCTCGATCTCCAACAGCTCATCCAGATGACAGAACGCGATCTCGGGCTCCACCATCCAAAATTCCTGGAGATGACGGCGGGTTTTGGATTTTTCGGCCCGGAAGGTGGGGCCAAAGCAGTACACCTTGCCGAATGCGAAAATGTTGGCCTCGTTGTAAAGCTGGCCGGTCTGGGCCAGGTACGCGGGCTGGCCGTGATAGTCGATCTCGAAGAGGGTGGTCGTGCCCTCGCCCGCGGCCGGGGTGAGGATTGGGGTGTCCACGTTCAGAAAGCCGTGGTCATCCAACCAATCGCGAATGGCCCGGATGACGGTGGCCCGCACCCGCTGGATGGCCCACTGGCGGTCGCTCCGCAGCCAGAGATGTCGGTGGTCCAGCAGGAATTCGACGCCATGTTCTTTGGGCGCGATGGGATAGGGCTCGGCCAGTTGTACGATCTCGATATCGCGCAGGTCCATCTCATAGCCGCCGGGCACGCCGGGCGCCCGGGCATCGGCCCGGATCTCGCCCGTGAGAATGACCGAGGACTCGGTGGTCAGCTTTTTGACCTGGGCGAATTTCTCGTCACCCAGGGTGGGGCGGAAAGCCACGGCCTGGAAGATGCCGCTGCCATCCCGCACCCGCAGGAAGTTGAGCTTGCCTTTGCCCGTGCGTCGTTTGATCCACCCACGCACGGTGACGATCTGACCGACGTAATCTTTGGCTTCGCTGATGTTGATGATGGGGGGCATGGAGACTCCTGTTTGTGGAAAGTGGTGGGATGCTATGAAAATAGCATGAGCGCTGGTCGCTGAAGGTTTGTAAAATCCAGGTTGGGCGAGTCTGCTAAGGTGCGTATTGCGCACTGCGCATTCCGTCCAGTCGTCACGCAATACGAAATACGCAATACGAAATACGGAATACGAGATCGGCTTCCTGCGCCAACCTGGCCGCGAGACGTTTTCAATGGTATCGACGAGCTAACGCTTGTGCTTCTTGCCGTCAAATTATAGCATGACGCCGCACGCATGGCATGTTATAATCTTTTCCAAACATCCCAATTCCCACCCTTCAATCCCACCTCCCCATCCATGCCCGCCAAGATCATCCTCAATCCCTATTCCAACCGCTGGCGTGCACGAGAACGCTGGCCCGAAGCGCAACGCCTCCTCGCATCCCTTGGCTATGAGTTCGAGTGGGTCGAGACCGAAGGCCCGGGCCACGGCATCGAGCTGGCACGGGAAGCGGTCGCACAGGGTTTTGATCCCATTATCGCGGCCGGAGGCGATGGTGCAATCAGTGAGGTCGTCAACGGGCTGGTGGGCGAGGGGGAGATCGCCCGGGCGACGTTGGGCATCCTCCCCTTGGGTTCGGCCAACGATTATGCCTATCAGCTTGGCATTCCCACCAACGATCTGGAGGCTGCCTGTCGCCTGTTGGTCGAGGCCAAATCCATCCGCACAGTGGACCTGGGGCGGGGGAATCAGTATGTGTTTGTCAATGACTTCATCATCGGGCTGGGGGCCATCGCCAACCAGGAAGCGGCCAAGATCCAACGGATCAAGGGGGAAATGCGCTACGTGCTGGGCGCGATGAAAGCCATTCTCAAAGCGAAATGGCCCACCGTAGGGGCGCGGTGGGAGGGCGGTGCCCTGGAAAAACGCCCCATCCTCATGGGCTACATCGCCATCGGTTACCGGACCGGCGGGGTCTATTACTTCAGTCCCTACGCCCAACATGATGACGGCCTGCTCGACTTCCTGGTGGCGGAGGCCCGTTCCCGGTTGGAGGTGTTCCGGTTGCTGCCCAGCACCATGAAGGGGACCCATATCCATGCCCGAGGTGTGTACTATCTTCAAAGCCCCTGGGTCGAACTCGAAAGTGAGGACCCGTTGCCCTTGCTGGTGGATGGCGAGATCAAGGAGGATTTCCCCACCCGGGTGCAGGCGCGAGTGCTGCCAGGGGCCCTGCGCGTGATCAGTGGTGAAACGCCCGGGCCCAGGCCGATCAATCTCACGCAAACGAGTGTGAAACGTGATGCGTGAAGCGTGAGTACTTTACGCATGACGCACATGTTTCACGACCCAAGTTTCCCGCGCCAACCTGGTGCAAGGCATGATCATCGGCATCGGCGAGCCAGCGTTCGTGTCGTCTGTCATCGGGCGCTGGCGCCATCAATTCATGCGTTTGCGTTCCATGATGGCCAGCAGGTCCTCCACATCGAAATGATAGACCTGGCCGCAGTACTGGCAGGTGATCTCCGCGCCGCCCTCATCGATCAGATCGCGTAGGTCTTTCATGTCCAGCCCCAGCAACACGCGGGTGATTTGTTCTCGATTGCAGGTGCAACTGAATCGGACCTGGCGGCGTTCCAGCACCTCGTAGGGAATGCCTTCGAAAATGTGGGCCAGGATGGCATCGGGGGAGCGGCCTTCGGCCAGTTCCCAGCCCGGGTCGGTGGCGGTCAACCGGGCGTGGACTTGCTCCCACGCGGGTTTGTCGTAGTCGGGCATGACCTGGGCCAGCAGCCCGCCCGCGGCCACCAGCTCGCCCGTTTCACTCATCTGTACCCCCATCCGCACCGCGGAGGGGATTTGATCCGATTCCAGCAGATAGTGGGTGAGGCTTTCGTCCAAATGCCCGGAATGGAGCGGGGTCACACTTTCCACCAGATGTTTGAGCCGCAGGTCTCGCACTACGAGTAGGGTTCCATCGGAGCCGATGGCCTCGGCCACCCGGTCTCGCGTGATGGGTAATGGCCCGGCCAGGTCGGTGTTTTCCACATATCCCCTCACCTTGCCGTATGCGTCCGATTCGGCCAGCAGACGGCCCGCGGGCCCGTTGCCTTCCACGCGCAGGGCCACGCGTTGCTCGACCTTCAGCAAAGCTCCCAGCAGCGCCGCGGCGGTGAGGCCATGGCCGAGCACCGCGGTGGATAAGGGGGCGGTTTTGTGCCGCCGCGCGCCTTCATCCACCAAGTCGGTGGTGACGGCCATCATGGCGCGGATGCCAGCTTCTTTGGCGAGGATGCGAAGGATCACGTCGGTAGGCATGGGTGACTCCTGCTATGAAAATAGATTTCGGTAGGCCGGGAAACCGGTAGACCGGTAGACCGGGGTGAGCGAATCGGCCCGGTTTCCTGGTTTCCTGGTTTCCAGGTGTACCGGGTTACCGCCCACGATTTTCGTCCGTATCGGCGCTGGCAAGCCAGCCGTTGGACTGCTATGAAAATAGATTTCGGTAGACCGGGAAAC
>DRQW01000061.1 GCA_011371305.1 Anaerolineae bacterium
ATCTCGGCCCGTTCCGCCATGCCCACGAACTCCAGCACCTCCTGCGCGGTCCTCCGGGCCTCGTTCAGGCCCATGTTCTCCCGCCCGTAACACGCTCCCACCATGACGTTTTCCAGCACGGTCAGTTCATTCAGGGGCCGCACGATCTGATGGGTGCGAGAAAGCCCCAAATGGGCCATGGTATAGGTGGGCCGGCCGGTGATATCCTTGCCCCGGAAGATGATCCGGCCTTCGGTGGGGGGATAGACGCCGTTGATGCAGTTGAACAGGGTCGTTTTGCCCGCGCCGTTGGGGCCGATGAGGCCCAGGATCTCGCCCTCTTCCAGATCGAAGGTGACGTTGTTCACCGCGGTGAGGCCGCCAAAGCGTTTAGTGACGTTTTTCACTTCCAGGATCTTCATTCGAACACCCTCCGTAGCTTCGCGGATCGGGCCCGCAGCCAGCCGATGATGCCGGTGGGCACAAAGAGGACGATAAGCAACAGCATGACGCCGGCTACGACCAACTGGTAATCCTTAAAAATGGGCGAAGTAAGCAGCGTCTTGCGCAGCCATTGGTAGAGACCGCCGCCCAACACCGGGCCCAGGACCGTGCCCGCACCGCCCAGCATGATCATGACGATCCATTCGATGGAGAAATGCAGGCGGAACGCGGAGTCGGGCTCGATATTTCCGTTCTTGAAGAAGAAGATCACGCCGATGATGCCGGGAAACACCGCGGAGAGCACATAAGCCCAGGTCTTGGCCCGGGGGGTGATGACGCCCATGACCTCCGCGGCATCCTCATCTTCGCGAATGGCCATGAGGCCCAGGCCAAACTTGGAGGTCTTGATAAGATAGCTGACCACGACCACCAGGATGGCCATGAAGACCATGGCCCAATAGAGCATCCACAGGGATTGCATGGGCCCGCCGTAGCGCTTGTATTCGGAGAAATGCAGCTCCATGCCCACGGGGCCGCCCAGGAAATCGAGATTGATGACCAGGGCCTTCATCGCCTCCAGGATGCCGATGGTGGCCAGAGCGAAGTAAGCCCCGCGCAACCGGAGCACAGCCAGGCCCAACAGCCAGGCGATGACCGCGGCCACCAGCCCGCCCAGCAACGCCGCGGGCAGGATGTGCCATCCCAGTTGGGTGATGGCCCAGAAGCCCGCATAGCCGCCCACGCCGAAGAAGACGATGTGGCCGAAGCTGACATAGCCGGTGTAGCCCAGGATGATGTTCAGGCTGGCGGCCAGGGCCATGGACATGATCAGGGTGAACGCGGCCTCCCGGGCGCTGGCCGGATTGCCGCTGAGCAATGGCCACACGGCCAGAACCAGGATCATGGCCAGGGGAATGAGCAGTCCAGGTCGGATGAGTCGTTTCATTCTTTCGCTCCCAATAAACCTTGCGGGCGCACCAGCAGGATCAGAACGAACAGCACGTATTCGATCACGGGCACCCAGGTGGTTTTCATGAATACGGGAACCAAACCTTCGATGAGGCCGAGGATGAGGCCGCCCAGAAGCGCGCCCAGGGGGTTCCCCAGCCCGCCCAGGACCACGATGACGAAGCTTTTGAGCTCATACGACCCGCCCGCCAGGATGTTGATGGGCAGGATGGTGGCGATGAGCCCGCCCGCGGTGATGGCCAGCATGGCACCGATGCCAAAGGCCAGGGCCAGGATGCGGGTGGAAGGGATGCCCATGAGCTCCGCCGCGATGCGATTGTTGGCCACGGCCCGCACATATTTCCCAGGCCGGGTGCGGTAGAGGAAGAGATAGAGCAGCGCGGTGGTCAGCAAGGCCACCAGAGAAGCCGCAATGCGCGCACCCGGCGCCCGGAAAAACCCCACCTCCACCGTACCCAGGGTGTAGTCCACATTGTAGGACGAGGTGGTGAACAGGGCTGTGCCAACGCCGATGATGATCATATTCACCGAAAAGGTGGAGAGCAGGCTGGAAAGGGGTGGTGCATCAATGACCCGGTTCACCGCCACGAAATAGATCACCACCCCGAGCAACAACCCCAATACCGCCACCAAAATGACTGCGATGAACGGATTCAAACCCAAGATGGTGAACAGCAGATAGACGCCGAACATCCCCAATGCGATCAACGGCCCGTGGGCCAGGTTGATCACATCCATGACGCCGAAGATGAGCGTCAGACCCATGGCAGCCAGGCCGTAGATGATACCGATGAGCAAACCATCCACGGCAGAAGTGAACAGGACTTCACCCATGAAATCCTCCTATGGGGGATGGGTGCGACGCGCCCGCGGGCACGCCGCACCCGGTCGGGATCGAGCGATCAGCGGATGGGATAGAGGGCTTCCGCGGTCGCGCCCTCCTTGGGCCAGACGACCTGCTTCACCAGCTTGCCATCCTCCTTTTGCCATTGAATGAGGACCATCTCGTGGCCGATCTGCAGGCCGTGGGCTTCGGCCGAGGTGTCGAACTTGATGTGCCCGAAGAAGATCATCATGTCCATGGCATCCAGGGCTTTCAGCACCGCGTCCTTGTCGATGGAATCGGCATCCATGATGGCCTTTTGCAGGATGAGACCGGCCGCGTAGCCGCCCGCCACATGGTAGGAGGGTTCTTCGCCGTCATGCGCGGCCTTATAGGCTTCGGTGAACTCCTCCCCCGTGGGACCGAACCACTCCAGACCCGCGGCTTTGGCCGATTCGGGCGAATACTTGGCCGCAGGCTCCCACTGGCTGGGGCCGGTCACACCCACAGCCGCGTCGCCCAGCTCCGCGAAGGTGGGTTCGGGGGGTGCCACCAGCAGGGAGATGAACTTCACCTTGGTGCCCTTCTCATAAAGCTGGCGGGCGAAGGTGGAGCCATCCTGGAAGTGACCGCCGCCCAGGATCGCGTCGGGCGCCGCGGCTTCGATCTTGTTGATCACCGCGTTGAAGTCCTTGGTTTCGGGATCATAACCCTCGAACAGGACGACCTCGAAGCCGTTCTTTTCCGCATACGCTTTGGCCGCTTCGGTCACGCTGGTGGCGAATTTGGAATTCTCATACACGAAAGCTACCTTCTTGGCGTCCGGGTCCAGGTTCATCAGCAGGTCGATGGCGCCGGTGAGGTAGCGGCTGGCCGGGGTGTAGGCCTGATACACCACGGTGTAGCCCTGCTTGTACACCGAATCGGACGCGGCGCCCGTGGTGATCATGGGGATGCCGTACTGCTCGGCGATGACGGCCGAGGCCGCGGTCAGGCCGCTGGAGTAGGGGCTGATGAAGAAGTCTGCGTTGTCCTCGGTGGCCAGTTTGGTGTAAAGCTCCTGCACCCGTTCCTTACTCGATTCGTCGTCATAGAAAACCGACTTGAACTTGACCACGGTACCGTCGGAAAGCTTGATGCCCCCGGCATTGTTCACATCATCCATCCACATCTGCAGGCCGGTGGTCTGGCGGGTGGAGGGCACGTTGTACTTGCCCGTTTGCGATGCGGTGAAGCCAATGGTCAGGGTGACCTCCTTGCCCGCGGGTTCTTCGGCTTTCGGTTCTTCCGCCTTGGGCTGTTCTGCCTTGGGCTGTTCCGCTTTGGGCGCTTCCGCGGCCTGGTTGCCGCTGCAGGCCGCCAGGGTTAGCGCCAGCGCCAACACAAGAATCAGTGGGAGAATCCACTTGCGAGACATACCTTTTCCTCCTTTTGAGCGCAAGAATGGAAAGAATCCTACATCCTGCTTTCCATTGTAGCCTTCTCCCGAAAACATAAGATAAAAACCGCTGTTTCGAATATAAAAAATTCATAAACAAATCGAAACCCGCAGCTCAGCCGCCATGGCAGGGATAGCTGCGTGATGGGGGCGCACAAGGCGGAGGGGGATTTTGTAATCCTTTCGTAACGATTTTCAGACCGATGTTAATCTCTGCGTAAGAGCATGGGCATAAGCTGGTGCCATGTTGTTCAACATTCCCTTGCAATCTCCATCCCACCTATCATTCAAACTCAAAAAGGGTCTCAACATGCTTCGACAAGCACTTGCCAGGTTTTCCCTCCCCTCCGTGGTCTTTCATTTGGTTTTTTTGCTTCCCTTGCTTTTGCTTTTAGGCGATATCGCCCAGGGGCATTTGGCTGCCGATCCCGTCAAGGAGATCATTGCCCGGACGGGGAAGGATGCGATGATTATTTTGTTGATCAGTCTGGCCGCGACGCCTGTGTTCATTGTCACGGGCTTCAAGCCCGCGCGTAAGGCACGCAAGGCACTGGGCCTCTATGCGTTTTTCTATACGGCCATCCATGTGCTCGTGTATGCGGGCGCGGATTTCGGTTGGGACTGGCAGCTCATCTGGCTGGATATCCTGGAACGGAATGCGGCCAAAGCGGGCTTGGCCGCGTTCATCATCCTGTTGGCTTTGGCCATCACGTCCACCAAGGGTTGGCAGCGGCGTTTGAAGAAAAATTGGGTGCGATTACACAAATGGGTATATGCCTCGGGCGTCTTGGTCATGCTCCATTAC
>DRQW01000062.1 GCA_011371305.1 Anaerolineae bacterium
CTTCAAAGAAGACATCCTCATCGGTCGGCATCCGACCCTGGCGGATGTGGTCCTGGCCGATCCTACCGTCAGCGCCCGCCACGCCCGCATCCTCCGCCAGGCAACTGGCTTCCAACTTCTGGATCTGGGCAGCACCAACGGCACGTACCTGAACGGAAAACGCATCCAGGAGGGCGCATTGCACGAGAACGATGTCATTCGGCTGGGCGCCACCACCCTGGTCTTGCAGTTCCCTCGCGCATCGCAACATACACTCGCGACGCGCGGGGAGGATTGAAGACCTCAGGAGGCATCAAGCGATGTACACCCCAAACTCGCCCCTCTCGCCCGAACTCGATCTCGCCAAACCCGCCACTTCCCCATCCACCCTCCTCCTCTCCGATGAGACCCCCACGCTGGCCTGGCTGGTCGTGTTGACCTCCCCGCGGCGTGGCAAGCTCTATCGCATCAAATCCTCTGGGCTGACCATTGGCCGCGCGGCGGACAACGACATCATCCTCGAAGATGAAACCGTCTCTCGCCACCATGCCCGGCTGTTGGTCGAATCGGGCATCGGTCGGCCCCAGGTCTATATCCAAGACCTGGCCAGCGTCAATGGGGTTTTTGTCAACGGCGAGCGGGTGGTCCGTCGTCTGCTGCAGGATGAGGACCGCATCGCCATTGGCGAGACCATCTTTGTCTTCAAACATCTCTAACGCATGGTTATGTCCTTTCCAACCGATACGGCCAGCCTGATACGCGCGTGGTACACCTGGGGTGTGGCCATCGCCTTCGCGGTCACTTTTGTCACCACCCTTTGGATCTTTTTCGATTCCCAAAGCAACGATTATCACACCCCATTGTGGCGGTGGCTTTCGTTGCTCATGGCGATGATCGTCATCCCCAGCGTGATGCTCAGTTTCGCGCCCGAACTGGCCGCGGGGCTTCCTCCCGTGTTGATCGATCTGTTCGCGATCGCGGGCATCGGCGCCACCGTGGTGTCCCTTCTCAGCCTCATCCTCTACGGCCTCGGCATTGCGGTCACCTTTCCTGAACCTGAATCCGACACGGCAGGAGGGGGCCTGAACGCCCTTGCTGCGGATCCCGCCACGCCGCCCCCTGCCGTCATCGGTCGGGTGGTCACCCCGCCGCGCGGGATGCAGCCCATCACCACCAAAGAAAAGATCACCCCCCAACGCATCACACCCACGGGCAACGACACCATCCGCATCAAGAACGCGCTCGATAACGAGCTTCCCCTGGCCTGGATCGTCATCCTCAATGGCCCTTTTGCTGGCCAGGAATTTCGCTTGCAGCGCATCACCGACATCGGCCGCGAGCCCGACCATAACGATGTGGTCGTGGACGACCGCACCATCTCCCGGCAACACGCACGTATCCGTTACGAGAAAGGTGCTTTCGTTATCTACGACCTGGCCAGCGCCAATGGCGTGTATATCAACGGCGAGCGGGTGCAGCGCCGGGTGCTCACCCATGGTGATCGCATCAAGTTGGGGCAGGTGATGTTCGGGGTGGTGATCGTGCATGAGGATGAAGCATCCAGGCCCGATGCCAACCCAGGCCAGGATATCCATCTGACGTTAGGGGAATAGGGATGGCCGGGAAAAAGATCAAACGCTATCGGGCCGCGGGCGGGGTGGTGCTCGATGATCGCGGCCGGGTGTTGTTGCTGAGGCGGGAAGTCCCCCGGGAAGAGACGCCCAGCCTGGAGATCCGGCTCCCCAAAGGGCACATCGAGCCGGGCGAGACCCCGGAGCAGGCCGCGCGAAGGGAGGTGTGCGAAGAAAGCGGCTATTGCCATCTTGCCGTCCTGGCGGACCTGGGGGAAGGTCGCACCGAGTTCGATTTCCGGGGCAAACACATCATCCGGGATGAACACTACTTCCTCATGCGCCTGACCCGGCCCGACCGCCAGCCCCCTCATCATCCCAATCCCCAGTCGGAAGAAGCCCTGTTCCAGCCCCTGTGGGCCGAGTCTCTGGACGAAGCCGAAACCTTGCTCACCTTCGAGTCGGAAAAAGCCTTCGTCCGCCGGGCCCGCGCCTGGCTGGCCCAAACATCCTCCCTTACCACAGGCGCATGACGTTTCGCATCCTCTACGTGGACTTCGCCCCTTTTCCCGGCGGTTCGATCATCAGCCTGGCTCATCTGGTCGAGGGGCTGGACCCCGCGCGCTGGCAGCCGATGGTGGTGCTTTCCGCACAAAATGCCTTTCATGGATTTGACGCGATGGGGGTTCCAGTCATGCGCGTGCGAACTCCGCTGTGGGAAGCCATCGCGCCTCCAAAGGATGTTCGAGAGGGGAGGGTAGAGGGCCGCTGGCGGCAGCGGCTGGCCGCGTTCATGCGCGAAGGCAACTTGCGGGCCCGGTTCTGGCGTGTGGGCGGGGATCTCCGCCGGTGGGGGCGGGATGTGTTTCCCACGGCCCGGGCTCTGCGTCCCATCATCGCAACCTTCCAGCCCCATCTTATCCATCTCAACAACTCCATCTCCCTGGTGCGGCCCGGCCTTCTCGCGGCCCGCTGGACCCGCACCCCCGCCCTGGTCCACCATCGGTCCTTCATCCCCCCGGATGCCTGGGATCGGCGCTGGCTGCTGTCCCCACTGCAAGGCATGATCGCCATCTCCGAAGCCGTCGCCCGCTGTCAGCGGGAGGCCATTCCCGCAGACATCCCTATGCGCGTCATCCCCAACGCGGTGGATATGGCCACCTTCCAGGAACCTGTGGACCGAGACATCTTCCTCCGGGAATGGAACATCCCGCCCGAGGCCCTGGTCGTCGGCATGGTGGGACGCATCGTCCCATGGAAAGGCCAGCATGTTTTTATCGAAGCGTTGGCCCGACTGCGACACCAGCTCCCCCACGTCCACGGCCTCATTCTGGGCGAAGCCGATTCCCTACCCGGACAGAATTACAAGGCCACCCTCCTGGCCCGGGCCCAGGCGCTGGGGTTGACCGACCACCTGCACTGGGCCGGACATCGCGAGGACATCTCGCACATTCTCCCCGCGTTGGACGCGCTGGCCCATTGTTCGGTCACGCCCGAGCCCTTCGGTCGGGTGGTCATCGAGGGCATGGCCGCGGGCGTGCCGGTGGTGGCCAGTAACGCGGGCGGCCCGGCCGAGATCATCGAGGATGGGGTGAACGGCCTGCTCACGCCCCCGGGCGATGCGGACGCGCTGGCCGCGGCCCTGCACCGCGTGCTGACCGACGCGGTCTTGCGCACGCGGCTCATGGAGCATGGCCGCGAGAGCGTAGCCCAACGCTTTACTGTGGAAAAACATGTGCAGGCTGTGACGGCATTCTATGAGGCGATTTTGGCTGCTTTGAAAATAGATTTGGTAGGCCGGGAAACCGGTAGACCAGTAGACCGGGTGGGAGAGTGAATCGCCCCGGTTTCCCTGGTTTCCTGGTTTACCGGTTTACGGGGCTACGTAGTCAGCCATTTTCATCCGTATCGGCGAGCCATGGCTCGTGGCGCCTGCTTTGAAAATAGCATGATCGTTGGCTGCGGAAGGATCGCCAGGCCGACGTTGGGCGAGTCGGCAAAGGTTCGTATTGCGTATTCCGTATTCCATCCAGTCGTTACGCAATACGCAA
>DRQW01000063.1 GCA_011371305.1 Anaerolineae bacterium
GAATCTATTTTCATAGCAGGCGCCACGAGCCATGGCTCGCCGATACCGATGAAAGACGAGGACACGGATTGACACGGCCATCGGTCACAGATTTTTTGAATTATCCGTGTTTTTCTGTGTTCATCCGTGTTCTATTTTCATAGCAGGTTACGGTGACGGGGCCGGTGTGGACGTGCGACGGTCGTGTACGAGGATGCGGCGCTTATCCTCACCCGCGTGTTCCAGATGGACATCGATGCGTGCTGCGGGCAAAAGGGGCTCGATCCGGTCCGCCCATTCGATGACGACGATGCCTTCCTCGAACAGCTCCTCCAACCCCAACCCGATGGCTTCCGGGATGGGGTCATGCAACCGGTAGCAGTCCACATGATAGAGTTTCCCGCCGTCGGGCAAGTCGTATTCGTTGATGAGGGTGAAGGTGGGGCTGGTGACCGGCTGGGTGATGCCCAGGGCCTGCGCCAGCGCCTGGGTGAACAGGGTCTTGCCAGCCCCCAAGTCGCCGTAGAGGGCGATGACGACCGGCGGGTGCAGGTCGCGGGCCAGGCTGCGGGCCAGGGCCCGGGTGGCTTCGGGGTTTTCGCTGAGGATGACACGCATGGGGAGAAAAAGAAACCCCCGCGATCCATGCGCGGAGGTTCCGAGAAATGTTAGTGCACAGCGAGAATGATTGAGGAGCAGGAGGTCATAGCGATGGCGCCAGGGGAGTGGCTACTGGGGGATGATGGTCACCTTGCGATCTTCGCCTGCGCCGATGCTTTCGGTGCGGACGTCGTCACGGTCGCGCAGGGCGAGATGGATGATGCGGCGTTCTCGCGGGGGCATAGGTTCCAGGATGATGGTATGGCCTTCCTTCACCGCCCGATCGGCCATGTTTTGGGCCAGGCGTTGTAGGCTTTGTTCCCGCCGCAGCCGATAATTTTCCACATCCACTTCGATCCGATGCCAACGATGGGTGCGTTGGTTCACCACGAGCCGCACCAGGTATTGGATGGCATCCAGGGTTTCGGCCCGGCGGCCAATGAGGATGCCCAGATCGTCGCCGGTGATATTGATGCGATAGGTGGGCTCATCCCCTTCGCGCATCACCGATGTTTCGAGCGCGGTGTTGAGCCCCATGTGATCCAGCAAACCCTGGAGGAAATCCGTCGCGATGCGGATAATGGCCTGCTCCCCAGCCTCCTCCTGTGAGCCTGTTTCGGCCACGTCGGTTTCCGCAACGTCCTCGACGGCGGATTGGAGGATGTCCTGAACCGCGGGGGGTTCCCCGGTCGCGACGCCCGCCTGATGGGATTCCCCTTTTGGGGTGATGCGCACCCGCGCGGGGCGGCCCCCCACGCCAAATACGCCGGAACGCCCTTCATCCAGGACCGTGATGTCCACATCCTCGGAGGCGAGCCCCAGCGCTTCCAGGCCTTTGGCGATGGCCTCTTTGACGGTTCGAGCTTCGAATTCAGGCATGATACGAATGTTCCACAGAGCGAAGGGAAAGATCAGCGTTTGCGCCGCCGTTTACGTTTGGCTTTTTGCGAGGCGGAGGGCGGTTCCTCTTTTTTCGATGCTTGCTGGGGCTGGCCGTCTTTGGCTTCTGCTTCGGTCGCCTGGGCCTTGGTGGCGTTGCCCTTCGCAATCGCCCTGTTCACCGCGCTGATGTCCACGGCCTGTTCCCATTTTTCTTTTTGCATATTCACATAGACCTGTTGGGCCAGGGCGAAGAGATTGCTGACCACCCAGTAAAGGCTCAGGCCCGCGGGCACCTGCAACGCAAACCACACGAACATGATGGTCATAATCCAGGTCATGGAGCCCATCATGCCCGCGGCCGGATTGCTATCGTCCTGTTGCGGCTGCATCTGCTGGGTGTATTTGGTCATGACAAACTGGGTGATGGCCAGCAGCGCAGGCAGGACGAGATAGGGCCAGATATCCGGTTGGATCAGGGTTTGGAAGATACCGTACTCTTGAAAACGGCTTGTCAGCCAGCTCAATTGCTGGCCATAAACTGGGTGAGAGATGTCAGGGATGAAATACCAGGAGGCGTTGTTGATGCGGCCCTGGGCGGCCAGGCCGATGAGCGCGTAGTAGAACGCGAAGAGGATGGGCATTTGCAGCAGCGTGGGCAGGCAACCAGCCATCTGCGCTTTCATGATGCCCGCTTCCTGCTGCAACCGCATCTGTTCCTGTTGGAGGCGCTGTTTGTCCTTGGCGTATTTCTTCTTCAGCCGCTCCAGTTCCGGCTGCAGGGCTTTCATTTTGATCTGGGCTTCCCGCATGGATTGCATTTGTTTGATGCCCAGAGGCAACAACAGCAGCCGGATAAGCAACGCCACTAGGATGATGGACCAGCCCCAGGCATTGGCGGCTCCGAAGAGGGGGACCCATACCTGATCGTGGAAGAAAACGATGAGCGCGCGCAAAGGCGCGGCCAGGGGCTCGAAGATGCCTGGCTTATATTCCCCTGTGTTCGGGTCCACGCCACCGCAGCCGCTCAGGAAGAGGGCGGCCAGGACCAGCACCAGCAAGAGAAGAAGGATGCGTTTTTTCGATCGAGTCACGCGATTTCCATCCAGGAGATTGAGGTTCGGCGCAATCAATGGCCGTGGTCGTCCAGCCTTTCGGGCACCGGATCGTAACCGCCTTCGTGCCAGGGGGTACATCGGGCGATGCGTTTTGCTCCCAGCCATCCCCCTTTGATGATGCCAAACCGCTCGATGGCTTCGTAGGTGTAGTGGGAGCAGGTGGGGGTGTAGATGCAGTTGCTCCCTAGCACAGGCGAGAGAAAGGTCTGGTAGAATCGAATCAGCGCGAGAACGAGCTGTTTAGGAAGATTGCGCAGGAACTGCATCGGAAACAGAGGGGTTGAGCAGGTCGGCCTGGGCCAGAAGCTGTTCGGTAGCCGCCTGGATTTCCTGGAAGGTGGCATGGACGATAGGCTTCCGGGCGATGAAGACCAGGTCCCAGCCCGGTTTGATTTCCTTCATCCGTAACCTGACGGCTTCGCGCATGCGCCGCCGGGCCCGGTTACGCGTCACGGCTTTGCCGATGCGTTTGCTGGCCGTGAAGCCGAAACGGCTGTAGGGTAGCTGGTTGGGCAAAGCCACCAGGATCATCAGACGATGCTTATAGCTTCGCCCCTGGCGTCGAACCTGCTGAAAGCGGTCTTTGGACCGCAGGCGGTAACGTCGGCGCACGAAGGGTTGGCGTCGGTCAGACGGTCAGGCGTTTGCGGCCCTTGAGACGACGACGTTTGAGCACGTTGCGCCCGCCGGGCGTGGACATGCGCACACGGAAGCCATGGGTCTTGGGGCGTTTGCGGACTTTCGGTTGCCAGGTTCGTTTCGGCATGAGATTCCTTCCTTATGCGAAATAGGATGGCGGGCATGGTCGCCCGGTGATTGACAAAAAAGGAGGGAAGGCCGGGAGACCTCCCCCTGGGGCTAAGCGACTAATGATTATACTCGCAAACTGTCCATAACGTCAAAAAATGAAGTTTGCCTCGCCCTATCCCTCCTGGTTGAATCCATCCGGGAAGGTGTGCTACACTGAACACCAATCGTCTGCCTGCTCGCTTCATGGGAGTATGCCATGCCCGCTTTTACAGGCTTTCGCCTATCCGATTTTCGCACCAGTGTCCGGGGGACGCATTGGCGGCATCGACGGGCATTGGGGGGCGCATTGCGGCAGGGCTTGCGGGCCATTTTCGGGCGAGATTACGAAACCTGGGGCGCGCCGGGCATGAATTGTCTGCACATCGCGCGTCGCCAGGCCTATACCTTTCCCCCGCGTCAACCTCAGGCCCATCTTTTCATCCTGGCCCAACCATCGAGCCTGCGCTGGGGGTTGCGCATCCAGGGCGAAAGCCACCACTGGCGGCAGTTTCGCGAGCGCCTCCAACGGGATCCCGCCACCCTGGCCCTGCTCATGTATCTGCTCAGCCTTTATCCCTTCACCCTCACAGACCTGACCAGCGAACTTGGGGGCGTGTTGGGGGGCTGCTGGCGCTTTGAACGGGGTGAACTCACCTGGCTGGAGGCCTGCACCCTGCCCAGCCCCGCCATCCCTGAGGATGTACGCTTCCGGATCGCGGCCATTCCCCAAGGCGTCGCCGTGGACATGGCCCTTTATACCGAGGTGGCCGCGCAAAAAGCCGTGGCCTGGGGCGAAGCCGCGGCCGAACGCTTGCTCCCCACCCTGACGGCGCTCGTCCCCCTGTATGAGCTGTGCGTGGCGGTATAAGATGCTCGGGCTGAAGCGGGGCTTGGGGTCTGCAGCCAGGTGGGGAACGGGAAAATCATCGGCCTGTGGTAAAATGAGGCAATCCCATCCACCTCCCCCGACATGGATTTTCTATGAACCTCGACGCCCTCAATCCCCCCCAACGCGAAGCTGTAACCACGGTCCATGGCCCGGTGCTGGTGCTGGCCGGGCCTGGTTCAGGCAAGACACGGGTGCTCACCCACCGCATCGCCTATCTCGTATCCGCGGTTGGGGTCCCTCCCTACCGTATCCTGGCCGTCACCTTCACCAACAAGGCCGCGGATGTGATGAAAGAACGCACCCGCGAACTGCTGGGTTTGGACGCGGGCCTGCATGGGCTCAGCATCGGCACCTTCCACCGCATCTGCGCCCGGTTTCTCCGCCTCCAGGCCGACCGCATTGGCCTCAACCCTCGCTATGTCATCTTCGACACCGACGATCAACTTCAGGTCGTCAAACAGGCCCTGAAGGACCTGAACCTGGATGACAAACGGAACCGCCCCCGGCCCATCCTCCACGCCATCTCTCGGGCGAAAAACGAACTGATCCTGCCCTCCCAATATCCCGTCGAAACTTACTGGGATGAGATGGTGAAGCGGGTGTATGAGCGCTATCAACAACTGCTCCATCTTTCCAGCGCGCTGGACTTCGACGACCTGTTGATGAAGGCCGTGTTCATGCTGCGCGATCACCCCGACATCCGCGATTACTATCAGCACCGCTACGACTACATCCTGGTGGATGAATTCCAGGATACGAACACCGCCCAATACGAACTGGTCAAGCTCCTTTCGGGCGCGCATCGCAACATTTTTGTGGTGGGGGATGAGGATCAATCCATCTATGGTTTTCGGGGTGCGGACTTCCGCAACGTGGCGCGGTTCCGCAAGGACTTCCCCGACGCGACCGTGATCCTGTTGGAACAGAATTATCGCTCGACCCAGAACATCCTCGACGCGGCCAATGCGGTCATCAGCCGAAATGTGCACCGCACGCCCAAGAAGCTCTTTACCGACAAAGGGCGCGGCCCCAAGATCGTGCTCTTTGAGGCGTATGACGAGCAGGAGGAAGGCTTTTTCATTGTGGATGAGATCCAGCGGTTGGAGCGAGAAGGGCTGGCCAGGCCGGGCGAATGCGCGGTCATGTATCGCACCAACGCCCAATCCCGCGCGATCGAGGAAGCCTTCCTGCGCAAGAACATGCCCTACCGGCTGGTGGGGGCCACACGCTTCTATAACCGCCGGGAGATCAAGGACGTGTTGGCCTATCTGCGGGTGGTAAAAAACCCCAACGACGACGTGAGCATGCGCCGCATCATCAACACCCCACCCCGGCGCATCGGCAAGACCACGGTGGAAAAGCTGGCCCGGTGGGCCGGGGGCCTGGGTTTGAGCATGTACCAGGGCTTGCGGGTTATTGGTGGGGATATGACCCCCTTAGGGCCGGGGAAGCAGGTTGGCGTGCAGCCTTTTAGCGGCCGCACCAAAAAGGCCCTGATGAACTTCTATGCCATGCTCCAGGACTGGATCGACGCCCGTTATACCATGACACCCGCCCAGCTTATGGACCGCATCCTGGCCGAGTCGGGGTATCAGGAATGGCTGCGGGATGGCAGCGACGAGGGCGAGGACCGCTGGAATAACATCATGGAATTGCGCACGGTCACCCGAGCCTACGACGATTTCGACACCGCAGAAGCCCTGGATATCTTCCTGGAAGAGATCGCGTTGGTCAGCGATGTGGACAACTTCGATCCTCAAGCGGACGCGCCCACCCTGCTCACCTTGCACGCGGCCAAGGGGTTGGAATTCCGCGTGGTGTTCCTCACGGGCATGGAGGAGGGGCTTCTGCCCCACAGCCACAGCCTGGAGGACCCCGACGGCCTGGAGGAAGAACGTCGGTTGGCCTATGTGGGCATGACCCGGGCCAAGGAGCGGTTGTACCTGCTTCGCACCTTCCGTCGGGCCACCTGGGGCCGCAGCGAACTTTCTGAACCCTCCCGCTTTCTCAAAGATATCCCCAAACGCCTGACCATCAACGGCAAGAAGAACCAGCCCGCCCGCGCCCGAGAACGGGCCACCAGGTGGGACCAAGCGCGCAACCCTCGTCGCCCCACCCTGGATGAGCTCCTGGAAGAGAACACCCGCTACAAATCGGGCCAGAAGGTACGCCATCCCCAGTTCGGCGAAGGCACCGTCATCGCGGCCATCCCCAGCCGAAACGACGAAGAAATCATCGTCGCCTTCCCGGGCAAGGGGGTCAAGAAGCTGTTGGCTTCCTTCGCGAAATTGAAGATCATCGGATAGCGGCTGTTCTGAAAATAGATTGGGTAGACCGGGAAACCGGTAGCCCAGTAGACCGGGTGGGGGAGCGAACCGGCCCGGTTTCCCTGGTTTCCTGGTTTCCTGGTATACCGGGCTACCGCTCTGCTATGGTGCGTAGTCCGTACTGCGTATTCCGTCCAGTCGCCACGCAATACGCAATACGGACTACGGAATACGAAATACGGAATACGAAATCGGCTTCCCGCGCCAACCTGGCCGCAAGGTGTGCAGGTGGCAAGTTGCAGGTGGCAAGTTACGTTGCGCAGGCCACCTGCCACCTGCCAC